>NZ_JBHILX010000001.1:0-328578 GCF_042193585.1 Bartonella sp. PS7NMGDW | reverse complement strand
CGCACGGAGACTACGCGCTAAAGTAACCTCTTCTTCTTGCTTAACAAGGATACTATCTCTTACATCGACAATCTCTTCATTCAAAGTGTTGAAAGTACTGTTAACACCTTCAAAAGCATCAGCAACATTATGATAAGTCTTCTCGTCACCTTCTACGCCATCAGCACCAAATTGCGCAACTTTGAAATCAGGCTTTGTCCATTTGCTGTCCTCATACTTGGCATTACCACCAAAATATTCCGCAAGGGCTGTGTTCGTAGAATGGAGCTGTGAGCCATTAACCGCATCGGTTGAGCTTTCTGAGAGTTCACCATCCTTAAGAGAGGTGATCTTGCTATTTTTTCTGTCCTCTTTTTCTCCATGCTGCGCACTAAAGGCATTTGCATCTTTGCTCCATGACAACGAATCCTGTGCAACACCTTGTGTCACATCTTTGATCCGCTGATTTACATTCTTGATACTCGTATCAATGCCTTCAAAAGCTGTACCAACATCTTTAAATTCAGCTTCTTCTTCATTACCGTCTTTAGAAATCTTAGATAATTTATAGGTGGGTCCCGTGAAAGCACCATCTGTAAAGGTTGTACCACCACCTAAAAACTTCGCAACATCTTCAGAGAGGGTATGAATTTGTCCACCATTAATGGCATCACGTGAATCCTTGGCAATACTGCCAACAGCTACATTATGGAGAGCAACGGCTTTTGCTTCCTTACCTTTCCCTAACGTCACACTTTCATAATTAATGGTGTTTTCTTTATCTGTATTTTTATCATAATGAACAACTGCTGATTCATCAGATTGAAGATTATCAGAAAGGTCTTTTAAACCCTTATCAAGTTGGCCTTTATTAACCGCTTCATTGTTATTGGTCGCTTCCTTCACACCGGAAATAACACGATCAGCACTACTCTTATCGGCAATATTGATTGTAGCGCCATCTGTCTCCGCACCAATCTTGATAGTCTTGCTGTCTGTATCCTGTTTAACTAGGCTATCACCTACAACCTTGTTAATCTCTTTTTTTACATTTGTGATAGAAGTACCTACACCCTCAAAGGCAGAAGCTACATCAGTATAGCTTTTATCTTCTGCAGTGCCATCTTCCTTAACGGTCTTAACCTTGAAAGTGGGATCTGTCCATTCACCATCCTTATACTTAGCATCACCACCAAAATATTTCGCTGTATGCTCAGCAACCTTAGTAACATTTTCATTGGTGGTAAAAAGCTGTGAGCCATTAACCGCTTCGCTTGAGTCTTCTGAGAGTGTTCCAGCACTCACACCAGAAATGGTCCGATTAGCACCGTCTTTGTTGAGAATACTTACTTCAGTACCGCCTGATGCCTTACCAATGGTGATAGTACCCGATCCCCCCGCACGGAGACTACGCGCTAAAGTAACCTCTTCTTCTTGCTTAACAAGGATACTATCTCTTACATCGACAATCTCTTCATTCAAAGTGTTGAAAGTACTGTTAACACCTCCAAAAGCATCAGCAACATTGTGATAAGTCTTCTCGTCACCTTCTGTGCCATCAGCATCAAATTGCGCAACTTTGAAATCAGGTTCTGTCCATTTGCTGTCCTCATACTTGGCATTACCACCAAAATATTTAGCAAGGGCTGTGTTCGTAGAATGGAGCTGTGAACCATTCACCGCATCGGTTGAGCTTTCTGAGAGCTCACCATCCTTAAGAGAGGTGATTTTGCTATTTTTTCTGTCCTCTTTTTCTCCATGCTGCGCAGTAAAGGCATTTTCATCTTTGCTCCACGACAACGAATCCTTTGCAACACCTTGAGAAACTTCCTTAATACGAGCGTTCACATTCTTGATATTGTCATCAAGTCCTTTAAAGGCAGAACCAACATCGGTATGCGATTTATCTGTTACTTCACCTTTTTCATCAATATTCGATAATTTATACTCCGGTACTTTAAAGTTTTTGCCATCAAAGGATACATCTCCGCCTAAAATTTTTGATAAATCCTCAGTGATTGTATGAAGCTGACCACCATTAATCGCATCACTCGAAGCTGATATTATAGAACCACCGGCAACACCTGTTATTTTTTTACCTGCAGCATCAATACCATCCGCTATTACTTTGGGGCCATTTTCAATGGTTAAGCCCGTTTTATCTAAAGTGACGTCTTTTAATTTTACGCTGTTTAATGTGACATCTTGTGCCAAATCAAATGTTATTTTTTTATCGTTACTGTCTCTTTCATCACTATTTTTAATCTCAAAGTTTTCGCTTCCAGAGACCAAATTTAATATATCGCCCGGCTGAAAGCCTGAAACAGCCTTATCATTGAGAGAAAGTGTCCACCCTTGTGCTACAAATTCTCTTAATTTTTTCAGCTGCGCAATGTTGACAGCATCAGTGTCATTGGTACCAGCGGCAACACCTGTAAGCTGTCGTGTTATCTTATTCGGAGTATCACCAATACTAAAAGCTCCTTGAGTGCTTTTCCATATCACATCATCATTTGTTGACTGGCTACCTATAGAAGGATCATAGCCAACAATAGACGCCGAGTTACGAGAAACAGATTTATAACCCACAGCAACACCACCAGTAACATCAGCTTGTACTTGTGCATTTGAGCCCAATGCAATACTATTTTCAGCAGATGCATTTGAAAGTCCACCTAATGCCATACTATTTTCAGCAGATGCCGCTGCAAAACCACCTAATGCAATACTATTTTCGGCAGATGCATTTGAAAGCTTCCCTAACGCAATTCCTGCATCCCCTTTTGTCTTTGATCCAATACCTATAGCAATACTTCCTTGCCCACTTTCTTCCTCACCGGCTGCAATTTTAATGCTCTTCGATTCGGCATTCCATTTAAAGACACTATCATCGGTAGCTTTTTTAATCTCATTGTGAAGATTTACATAAGACTTACCCACACTCTCAAAGGCTTTTGCTACATCCGAAAAACTTTCTTCTTCAATCTCATTCGTCTTAGGATTGAAAGTTTTAATCTTGAACTTTGGATCATCCCATTGGCCATTCGTAAATTTAACACCACCGCCTAAATATCCGGCTATATGGGTCGCTACAACATTCAACTGACTCCCATTTACCGCATCTTGTGAATCTGCACTAAGATCACCAGATGCAATACCAGTTACCCTTTTATTTCCAGCACCAATACCATCGGTCGTTATTTTCGGACCATCAGTAATGACCAGACCTGTTGCATCTAGGGTGGTTGTGCCTGCCTTTAAGCTCGTTAATGTAACATCTTGAGCTAAATCAAATTTTACATTATTATCTTTATCGCCTTTTGTAATGTTAAGATTTGTACTTCCAGTTGAAAAATCTACTCCGCTATCCATAATGACTGTTTTAGCATCTTTCCCACCGACAGAGAGTTTCCAACCATTTTTTCTTACGACTTCTTCTAAGTCTTGCAATTGTCTTAGATTCACTGCGTCTGAATCTTCACTACCAGCCGCTACACCTGTAATTTGGCGCGTTTTTTTAGTACCAGCATCACCAACACTAACAGCACCTAATGTAGATTTCCAATAAGATGACGTATTTTTTGCAGGTCCCTGCAGCACAGAAGTATAACCCGGAACACCAGCAGCCCTATTAGCTATAGAATTGCTTCCTAGAGCAACGCCCCCTGCCACTTTCACCTGCGTTTTGAAGCCTAAAGCTGTACCGTCCTCCTCCTCCACCCGTACAAAACGACCAACAGCAACCGCGTCATTCTTTAGTGACACTATATCTGCACCAACAGCAACGGATCCACCTCTATGGATCTCAGATTTAGAACCTATGATAACGGATGCCGCTAGCTTTTTATTTCCTTCAGCTAATACCGCCTTCGCTTTATAACCAATAACAACACTGTCCGTGGTTTCCGAAGTAATATCATTACCAAAAATAACATTATTTCCCGATACATCACGTTGCATTCCCTCTGTTGAACCACTCCGTAAGATATTAGACACATTAATAATATCTGTATTCTCATCATCCTGTGCAAGCTGTTGGTCTAAAGAGCTATCAACCACAAATGACCGTGGACTGACGAGAGACCTTTTATATTGCCCTCCTGCATCTAGGGTTCTTGCCAATACATTTTTGCTATCCGCCATCAAAACATTCACGACAGGACTATAATCACTTACACCAGAGAGGGTTTTAGTTAAAAAATTTGCATAGTCATCGGCAGCATTAATCTTTTCTAACCCGGCTTTATTGAGTGCTGTTAAATAATTGTCTTTTGAAACAGAAGAAGCATTCAAACCAGAAACAGAGATAATGCTTTGCGGATAAGAAACACCAGCACTGTTAACACCTTCGAGAAAGCTGTTTCTAAAATCAGGATTTGCTGAAAAAACAGGTGTAAAATTCGATAAAAATGTAGCCGCTGTAGCCAATGAAAGAACTTTAACAAAAGAAAAACGAGAAAATTTTAAATCGCTCCCTGCTAATTTTGTATATAATTTTTTCATAATGAACTCCCCAATGAAAAAATAACTATAACCACAAAAAAAACACATTTAAACGCTACAAAGTTCTCTGAAATTGTTTTTTCTAAATATATTCAAAAGCTTAAGGACTGATTGAAAAGATAGAGAAGTTGATGTTTTGTAGTTAACGTGCTCTGTTCTCTTACCTTTCCTAAAAAGGTAAGTTTTCTTGTGTTGGTTGGTTTTTTTTAATCTTTAAACCTGTTGGTTGTTTTTTGCAAGGGGTAGAATTGGTTTAGTATATTGTTTTTATAACTTCCTACAGTAAAATTGAAATACATTTAAATATATACCTTTGTCTTACTAGAAAGTTTTTTAATAGATTTTTAGAGAGTGAAATTTTCTTTAGATTTAAAAGTTAACGCAGAAAATAATGGACTTATGATTTATGAAAAAACTTATTATCTTATTTTGAAATAAGAAGTTCATTTTGTTGAAAGTGTATAGGTTTTTTCTGTTTTTTAAACCTGTATTTGTCGTTATAGCGCTTATCAATTTATATATATAATTTTTACATACGTAACAACATTTCACCCCTGCCTCATGAGACAGGGGTGAAAAGGAATTTTTATGTATTTTGTTTATTATCAGTTTAATGTCATATTGAATCCCGCACCTACACCCCAGTGACCTCCAGAAGTTGTTGCGGATATGTTAGAGCGGTATTTTCCATTTTCTGAGGTATAACCTGCACCAAAGGCAAATGCAGACTGACTACGCCATAAACCAGTACCAAATCCAACGCTTAATTTTCCAGGTGTATCATTATAGCGTAAGTTAGACACCGCTAGACCAATAGCCGCTGCTTGTCTTGCCTCTTTTTTTACATTCTCAATACTGTAGTTTAAAACGTTAAACTTCATATCTGTATATTGGTTAGCCCGATCAACAGCATCATCAATCGCATCGACAACAATATTGTTCACCCGTTGATCTGTGTAATGCTTGGATTGATCAAGAATAATCTTCATCTGTTCTTTAGTATAGTCATGGAGTTGACCACCATTTACAGCTTCTTTTGATCCCTTCTCAATTTTACCATCAGCTACATTATCAATTAAAACAGGTTCACTGGCATCACCACCCGCTAATGTGATTTTATTGGTTTTTTTGCCGTTTTCATCTCTGTCATAACGAACAGCGTCCTCAGCAATATCGTTAACTTTGTTTTCAATATTGAAAACCGTTTCACCAATATCCGTAACCGTAGTGGAAATATTGTCGACTCTGTTGGTAAGATGCTTAACATCTTTTTCAACACCCGTGACACGTTCATTGGTTTTCCAAAGTTGTCCACCATTAACCGCATCTTTCGAACCTTCTACAATTTTACCATCAGCTACATTGATAATTTTATTCGGCTTTCCATTGCGACCAGCATCATAGGCTTTTTCTTTATCATTCCACTTTAAAGCATCTGTATCGACCTTGTTGATGACATCATCAATACGGTTATTAATATTTGACATCCCATTATTAATATCACCAAAAGCATCAGCGACATTATGGTGCTCTTTCTCAACAGTCGTACCATCAGCATTGACTTGAACAATCTTAAAAGTAGGATCTGTCCATTTGCCATTCTCATATTTGGCACCGCCACCGAAATAATTAGCAAGCTGGTTACTCATGGAATAAAGCTGGTTACCCGTAATGGCATCTGTTGAATTTTTAGCAATTTCACCATCCAAAAGATACTTCAATTTGCTCTTTGTTTTCTGCCCATCTTTTTCATGACGTGCCACGAATGCTTCTTCACCATCATCCCACAGTAAAGCATCTTTTGAGAAATCTTCAATTTTCTGATTAAACTCATTGGATACATTTGTTAAGCGCTTATTTACATCTTGAACATTATTATCAAGACCTGTTAAAGCTGAACCAACGTCATAAAAATTAGCCTGCCCTACCTTACCATCTACAATAGCCGATAAAGTATATTTCAGCCCTTTAAAAGCACCGTCAATAAACTTTGCACCACCCCCAAAAAACTTTGCAATCTCTGCTGATATTTTATTAATCTGACTACCGTTGATTGCATCATGAGAATCTTGAGAAAGGCTGCCATCTTTTACGTTAAGAAGAGCAACTGGCCCATTACTCTTATTGCCGCCTAAAGTCACACTCCCATAATTAACACTATCATCGCCATTCTTATCGTAGAGAACCGCAGCAGCACTTGCTGTCTCAATATCTTTCGTAATATCCTTTATGCTTTTATCAAGTTGGTCTTTGTTAACAGCTTCATCGCCCTTTTCTGCTGCCTTAACACCAGAAATGGAACGTGCGACCTTACCATATCCTGCAATATTGATCTCAGTACCAGCTGTATCCTTACCAATAGTGATAGAAGCAGAAACTCCGTCTTGCTTAACAAGACTATTTTTTACCACATCGGAAATCTTATTATCAATATTTGTGATAGAAGTATTGACAGCAGTAAATGCATCAAAAACATTATTATATTTTGTATCCTGAATAAGGAAAGATGGCTCTACACCGTTCAGTACATCTGTACTGCCACCAAAATATTTCGATGTATTTTGAGCAACTGTTTTGAGATCATTGGTAACAGTAGTAACATTTGCATTTGTTTTAAAGAGCTGAGACCCATTTACTGCTTGCGTTGATGTTTGAGAAAGTTCTCCATCTTTCACACCGGAAAGTGTTCTTTCTTGATTATCTTTATTTACAAGGCTAATTTCAGTACCACCGGTTGCTTTACCCACAGTAATAAGACCATCTTCTCCTTCCTGTTTTACAAGGCTATTTTCTGTCACATTATTAATCTGATTATAAATATCTGTGATAGAATTATCGACACCCTCAAAAGCATCAGCGACATTATGGTGTTCTTTCTGAGTAATAGTACCATTCGCTTCACGCTGAGAAATTTTGAAAGTAGGCTCTATCCACTCTCCATCCTCATAACTAGCGCCACCGCCAAAATAATTTGCAATCGTATCGCCCATCGCATAAAGTTGGGAACCATTTATTGCATCTGTTGACTCTTCTGAAATCTTTCCATTTTTCACACCCGCAATGGTTCGCTCTCCCTCATTACCTGCGATATCGATTTTTGTACCGCCTTTTTCTTTACCAATGGTAATAATCTTTTCCTTCTCATCCCATTGAACAAGACCATTGTCAGCTATCTCGTCTTTTATTTCTTTCAACTGTGCAAAGTTTACAGCATCGGTATCATCTTCTGCCTTAGCTACTCCTGTAATCTTTTTATCGCCAGCATCAATACCATTCTGAGACATGCTAGGGCCATTACCATCAATAAACTTAAAGCCATCACTATTCATAATGCTGTTGCCTGTCGTAACACTCGTGAGTTTAAGAGCATCATTCAAAGAAAATGTAACTTTATTATTATTATCTTTTTCAATTTTGATATTTTTGCTTCCGTCCCCACTCGCAGCCGCAACAAGATCTACTGTACTCCCAGCTTTAACATCTGTAGCATTGTTACCATCAACAGAAAGTTTCCAGCCTTTTTCTGCAAGTGTTTTGACTTCTGTCAACTGTGCAAAGTTTACAGCATCGGTATCGTCTTCCCCTGCCGCTACTCCTTTAATCGTTTTATCACCAGCATGAATGCCATTAACAGTTATGCTCGGCCCCTCATCACCGTCAAATCTAAAGCCATCAGCATCCATAATGCTGTCTCCTGCTGTGACAGTCATTACCTGAATATCATCAGCTAGATCAAATGTGACTTTATTGTCTTTGTTTTTTGTAATTTTGATATTTTTACTGCCGTCCTCATTCTCATCAGCAATAAGATCCACTGTACTGCCTGCTTTAACATCTGTAGCATCTTGACCTTCAACAGAAAGCTTCCAGCCGCCCTCTTTAATTCCTGCTGTAAATTCTTTCAGCTGTTTAAAATTTACTGCATCAGTATCGTCTTCTGCCTCAGCCACATTTGTGATGACTTGATTTCCAGCATCAATACCATCAATCCCCATCATTGGACCATTCTGAATAATAAAGCCATCATCACTCATAGAGCTTTGACCTGTAGTGACTTTTGTAAGTGTGAGAGTATCACTCAAAGTAAATTGGATTTTATGCTTAGTATCTTCAGTATTTTTTACAATCGTTAAATTGTCTTTTCCTTCTTCACTATTGTTCACTGAAAAATCTACGGTATTTCCTGAATTCACGTCTGTAGGATTTGTATCGTTAGCAGACAGTTTCCAGCCCCCTCCTCCTGCTATGACATCTCTCATAGCTTTTAGCTGCGCCACGTTTACCGCATCGGTATCTTCACTACCCGCAGCCACACCGGTAATTTGTCGTGTTAGGGTACCATTACCACGACCACCAACTTCCCCTACACTAAAAGCTCCTGTTGTGCTTTTCCAAGCCATATCGGTTTTTGTTGTCCCTACACCTGTTACAGGATCATAACCAGCAACACCCTTGTCTCTATCAGAGATAGCCCCACCGCCTACAGCAACACCATCCTTAGAAAGTACTTGCGAATTTACACCAATGGCAACGGAATCTTCCGTTTCAGCATAAGCTTGCGTACCTATAGCAATCGAATTTTCAGCCTTCGCTGTTACTATTCTGTTAGGATCCACTCCTTCAGTTCTGTCAGAACGCCTGCCCCCTATTGCAATAGAACCTGAACCTAAAGCTTTAGCATCTGTACCTATAGCAATCGAATAATTCTGTTTCGCCTCTACTTTAGTCCCTAAAGCAATACTATTGCTACCAGAGGCAGTTGCAAGTCCCCCAATAGCAACTGTAGATTTCCCCGATGCTTCTGAGCCTACACCCATGGCAACACTTGCTATACCACTTGCAAGTGCAGAAACACCAAAGGCTTGTGCACCCCCTGCCTTTGCTGTCGCACCTGCACCAAATACGGTTGAATAATTACCCGTCGCTGCAGATCCACAACCGGTAGCAAAAGAATAAACACCGTAAGCCTCAGGCATAGCATTACCGACACCAAAAGTGTTTGTTCCCATATAACCTTTAGTGGGATCACTTAATGTTCCATCACCCGTCCAAGTAACCTTTTCAGTGGTCGTGCCATAAGGCTGACGACCACTGAAAACTTTCTCACCAATAAATCTCTCATATTGTTCTTGTGCGGTTATTCGTCGATTATCAGAAATTCCTTGTTGTTGTTTGCCGCCACGCCCAATAACACTGTCTGCACCACAGAAATCATCATCACCAGCTAAAACAACACTACCATGACTCCCATGTGCATAGGAAACACTGGTACCACTTGTACTATTATTATTCCCTCCTACGAAGGCAAAATTGGCAGCAAAAACAGGAGAAACACTCGATAAGAGTGTGGCCATTGCCGCGCTGAGCGAGACAGCTTTAATTAAATTTGGTGTGGAATATTTTTTTTTCATAAGAACCTCCTCCAACAGAGTTCAACATCATCACAACGCGTAAAAACGCACATGGCAAAACCCTTAAGTTTGCGCACTTCAAAAACCAATAAATGAAGACAAAATCCCCCCTCGACACCGCTATTTATTACGGCATCGCCCTAAAATCTTTGCAACAACATCGAATCTAGAAAAGTCCCCAACCCTTTTAGCTAGAGGGATTCAAGCTAAAAAATAAATAAAAACACAAGACTTTGAAAATATAACGTAATCTCCATTCAAAAACACTGCGATTTATCTCTTAACAAAAATAGTTTCACTAAAGAGCAATTCTACTTTTTAGATAAAGCACCTCAGAAGAATGACAAGAGTACAAAAAATAATTTTTATAAATGTACCAAAATACTTCTCAATAAATTAGCTGTTCTTATAAGCGCAAATTTATGATTTTTTTTAACTTATAGCATAATGTAATGGATAACGATTATCATAATGACCTCACTCTTTTCTGCAAGGTAAGCTGTTTCAATATATGATATATATCTTTGAAAGAAATCTTTCTTTATATAATGATGCACGCTCTGTAAAAAGTTTCAACGTACTCATCTCATCATCTTCATAAAAGACAAAAGCGCACCTATAAATAGTCTTTCGTTCTTCTCTCTTATATGTCTGTGACCCTTTTATAGAAACAAAACATCGTCATTGTATTTTCACTGTTGTATAAATTTTTGTATTACTAACTGTAATTCTTTTTATAAGCAGTTTTACCTTTATTAGAGCAACACATTAATTTATAATGATAATTTATCATTTTTTCATGTTGAATGAGAGACCAAAAAAGTTTTATTTTTTAAAAAGGCTGTTCGTTTATATCTTATAAATTTTCTAGATGTGCTTTTCAGTTTCGATTTTACGCTTTAAATGTAATTTTAAAAGTGGCAAAGTGGCTTCGACTTCTTCCATATCATTGAGATTTTGAATGAGCTCTTGCAATTTCCCATAAAGCTCTGCTGCTAATTCTGCAACATCTTCAGGAGAAAGTGTTATTTTTGCATCATGATAGGTCGTATAAACCAAATGTCCAAGCTTTTTCATCAGCCCAACAGGAATCGCTTGTGGTTTAAAACCAGCTGCTTTCGCCTTCGCCATATCTGAAAACATCTCACCATTGCCCGTTACAAGCCAATCTAATGAAACACCACAAATTTCTTGATATTTGGAGAGCGCAGAGGCTGTAGGCTCACTTATACCAGTTTCATAAGTTCCTATAGAGCCAGCAGTGATACCAAGATGTTCAGCAAACTGCTTACGCTCTGTAAAACCAAGAGCGTGACGCACCTCACGAAAACGTTTTGCCAACTCAGTTTTAGGTTTTGCTTCCGGACGAGCCAAAAAAACACTCCCAAATCAATATAATTGTTGACTAAATAATTATATTGATTTATATCTATCATTACTGCTCCTTAAGAAGAGCAGTTATCACATACATAACCCCACAAAAATGGATGTTGTAGTATCCGTTTAAGCAGGAGCGAAATTTATGACAATCACACAAAAAATGCAATCGCCGTGGTATTTTACTGAACTGCGCCCCTGTAATATAACTTTGGAAAAACTCAAGCCTATCAGAGGCTATTTTCCAGAGTCAAAAACATTTGGACACAGCCTAATGAAAAAGCTAAATGCGCCACTGCCAACTCTATCAGTTTGCACGCCAAGCAAATTCTTGCCAACTACTTTCTCAAAAGTCACAGTCATATTCTTTCAGAAGCAAAAAGCCCAACACAGGTTCTCTCACTCAACAGCCCAGTAAACCTGCTTAAACCTTTTTGCAAAAATCTATAAATACACTTCCCAAAGTTTTTACATTACAACATAAGGTAAAAAGTTTATCAATGTCTAAAAATCAATATAAAATAGGCAAAATAATTGGTATTCTACAAAAAATGAGATCATCACTCGTTATTAAAAAGTTAGACGTTTACAAACCATGTTTGCTTATTTTATATATTAATGGTGCTGATTTAGCTGTACTTGGCAATAGAGATTTCAGGGTGTTTGGTTTATCGTCAGAATGCTCCTCCTCTATGCATATTAAAAGCCTTTTGGCAATGTATTTTAAATGCTATAAGTTCTATAGTAAACACATTACCATCCATATTTACAATTGGGCGCTTCAAAATCTTGAAGTAATAAAGTCTTTAATAGACATTGGTTTAAAAGCGCGTATTTTGCAGAAAATTGACAAAACCATGAGGTTCATATACATGGCAATTCTAAGTGATAATAGTGGAGTGATACTTAAAAAAGCTGCACGGAAACCCGCAACGTTGAGGAATTAAGCATGACCTCTTTATGCGATAAAGAATTATCTGATACACTGGTTGGTCTTTATGACGACTATCAACGCGGTTTCGACATTGGAGAAGAGCTTAAACTGTGCGTGGATTTGGCGTTATCTCTTGAATTGGAACTCAGTATTCACCGTTTAAGTGAAACAGATGCCGTGTTAAAAAAAGAGATTGTGCAAACCTTGCATCGTCATAGAAATACCCATTCCAATGAAGATGAAATTGATACAATTTTTCATATGGATTTTGAAAAACAAAAATAATGCAACACTCTCCCCGTATGATACGATATTACCTCATCGCTTTATTTTCTACTGCGCTTAAACAAAAAAACTTTCAAAAAGATTTAAAGTGTTGCGGTTTCATCTTCTTAACAACAGTGAGATGAATTAAAGAAACGCAGAAATTCTTGTGGGTCGTTATCAAAAAATAGAGAGTATTCTCTAGCATACATCAATGTATGCTTTATTCATTAAGCACCAATTTTTACATTTTCTCAACTCTCCTTTAAAAGCAAAATATGAAATGTGCTGTAGCGTCAATGTTTATAAAATAGCGGTATTACCACACTTATAAATGTAATTTATTGTTTTTCATGTTTATAAAACAGCACTATGAATATTCCAACAAGCGCAAAAATGCTTTGAAAAAAATATATCGATTGAGGTGATATGCTACTGTTATCGCGTGCCATAATGAGATAGACTGCGAGGATCAAGCATCCAGAGATAGCATTAAAACTTGCCTGCAATCTTCCTTGGTATTCAGGATCACAAGAGTGTTGTGATAAAGAAATCGAAAGAGCCCAACTTGAAAGTCCAAATCCAATCATAAAGTAAACAGGAAAAGCAACAAAATTGTGTGTATTAACAGATAGAATAGCGAGACCAATAGCCATAAAAGCTAATAAAATGGCTAATGTTTTCTTTATGGATAAAACTTTACAAAGAAGTGGTGAAAAAAACGCACCTGTCAATACGCCCATAGAATAAAGCACCTCAAATATTGCAAAGGTCCTGCTATCCGCATGTAAAACCTCTTGTATATAAGGAACGAGGATAACAGGAATAGTCATCAAAAGAGTCATAATAATCATCTGGCTTGTATAAGGTACAAAAAGAGCCGGATTCTGTTTAAAATAATGAAGGGCTGCTGTATAATTTTCCCACCAATTTTGCTGGTTTCGATTTTTAAATCTTCGGTTTTTAGGTACCTTCATTGCAAAATTAAATAAACCAGCAATGATAAAGAATATACCACCTATTAGAAGAGTTCCTTTTGTTCCTGCATAGGACAGTATCAATCCACTTAAGCCCATACCTACGATAGTGCCAAGTTCATAAACCATATCGATGGTCGCATTTGCATTAATGAGCTGTTCTTTCAGCACAATACTTTGAATTAAAGAAATAGCTGATGGCATATAAAAAGGGATAAAAATACCCAAAAGAGCAGATAAGATCATCAATTCAATTTTTATACCAAAATGCCATAGCATTACCCAGCCAACGATTACCAAACCTCTCACAAGATTTGAAATAATAATCTGCGTTTTACGGTTATATTTATCTGCCAATATGCCAAAAATAGGCGCAAAAATAATGCCAGGCGTCCAAAGAAAAAGCATCATCAACGCTACACCACGGATTGAGCCCGTCTGATTGTAAGCGAGCCATGACAATGTAATATAATTTAGTCCACTTCCAAATGTAGCAAATAAGCCGCTCAAAGTAAAATAGAGAAAAGTTCTATTTTCAAATAAAGCAATGCGTTCCTTCAAATTTGAAGTGAACATAAATTATCCTCTAAAATAAATACCCGTCGATATGCATGATACATCCTGTTTAAAAACATGCATTCTTACAATTTTCATTTTAGATCATTAAATTTAAGAAAGCAAAATTCCTTTTGTGAGACTTTTAAAATCTTTGTGCTGTGGTATGTATGATTAATTCTTCTATGAAAACAAAACATTTATGCACAAAAATACAATAAAATTGATATTTTATGTGCATTTTATTCAGAAGCTACACCTTATATACATATGTGGAACAATTTACGGTATGGAAGCTTCACACACATCATTGTCCTTATTATTCCGTGCACTAAAATATGCTCGAGTATATCCCTCCATGTCGTTATTCTATCACCACACTTCGTCTCTAAAAGAATAAACATACTATTATTCTCACGATAAATATTGATAACTTTTCTACTCCCCTTCTCTAAATCTTTTAAAACAAACCCATTACAGTTAATTTTCCAATTAAAATATATAACGTGATATTTTTCCTGAGCAGTTAAATTATTGCAATCATATCTCTAAAGTTTCAGATTTAGAGTACGAATACATAAAGGAGGATCTATCGTGGATAAATTGATTAATAAATGATTTTATTCATAATCAAAAACAAACCTTATCTATATGATGTCGTATTTGATGATGAATTAAAGAAACAGAAGCAGTTCCATCAATTGTTATAAACCGCTCATCTATTTCTGATAAAACTTTGTATACTTTGTAAACTTTTTCAATAAAAGAGAGTTTTTCTTCGTATTTTAAGTTTAAACCATCCCTTTTCTGCAACCGCTCCAGTATAGTAGTGGGCGGTAAATGAAGATAAAATGTAATATGAGGTCTTGGAATAGATTGATTTAATTTAACTACACTTTCAACAGAAAGCTCTCGAGCATAAAAATAAGCAAGACTAGAATAAACATATCGATCGCTAATTAATAAATTTTGCGATGACGTTAAGGAAGGTTAAATAATTTCAAGCGTATGTTTGCGTCTATCTGTCGCTGCTAAAAGTGCTAAAAGTAACGGATCAATTGCTTTTCCATTATCTAAGTAATCTCTAATTTCTGGATTATTTCTATACCAATAACTGGGTTGAAAAGTTTTCATTATATGTTTTTCTGTTGAGTAATGGCGAGCAATTTCTTTTGTTTGTGTTGTCTTTCCAATCCCTTCAAACCCGCATAAGACAATAAAAGAACCAGAAAATTTCTTTGGAGACCACATGGAATTATAAACTTTTTTATCAAGATACATTTTGTCTATATACTTTCCATAAGTTAAATTGTTTTATGTCTAAAATCTCTTAATGTTTAATAAGGTGTTTTTTTACTCGTCTCTAAACAGAAACACACAATACTCCCGCATTTGTATAACTTATTAACTTTATGATAAATGGCGGTATATAGACTTAGTTTTAAGATGAGGTTATATGTTAGACAGCTTAAAATGAGATTAAGCATTTGTAAAAAATATATTTTTTGCTCACACTACATACCCTACCATTTCTTAACGAATTCTAGTAGAGTTTCTGAGGATTACTCCTATAACGTCGTGTAAGCGTATAGAAATGAGTTCGATCTCAGTATATTATTGTCCCTTAAGAGCTGATACTAGATTGCACTACATAGGAATCTAATGAAATCAATCTTTTCTCAAACCACTGCCCACGCTATAAGAATTTGATATTCGATTCCGTCAAAAAGCAGCAGAGCAATTCTCGGAAAACATCGCTGAGATATTGAAATATATCTTGCAAAAGCTTTTAAATCAAATGTTTCACTATATTTTCAATATATTCATAAACTGAAATTAAGAATATTATAATAAGCCTTCAAACAACAACGTCAAAATCAGCCGTAACAAAGCCTCCTAAAACTGAACCAATAATACCTTTCTATGAAAAAGACTACCATGTAAAGACTTTAATACAACCGCATACCTTAGCGCTAATGCCATAAATGTTTCTGATAGATAACGAATTTTGTTGTCACAACAACATCTAACAACGGTCAATAACAAAACCTCAACCTTGAGTGTAAACAAAATCAACTTGAAAGCGCAAAATATATCTCTAGGACATAGTTCCTTATTGGCAAGCCACCTGCAGTAAAAATACCAGCCTCTACCCTACTCATTCTCCTGAAAATAAGCTATCACTACCATAAACATCAGCGTTCAATTTTTCCCGATCAAAAAACTTGACATGCCCAGTAATATGTGTGCGTATTCATCATTCGTAAAAATGTGTGCTGATTTATAATACTGCGTGTTTTAAGAGATTCCGAAATGGGGGGATGATGTGCACAAACAACTGATGTTTCGGTTTTATGGGCTTGTTGTCCTGCTCTATCTCTCTGATATGGTTTTATTTTTAAGTAATCTTTGGAATGCTTATCGCATAACATCCTCATCGGTTTTCTTGGGCGTAACCATGGCTTTGGGCACCCTTATGCCCTATTTTTTGAAAAAAAGCGGACTTGTGCGCATTAAAGCCTCACTGCGGTTGGTCGATTTATACAAAAGGCGGATCATTATCTATAGCCTTCTTTTATTGATTGCACTTTTCCATTATGCTGATTCCCCCTTTGGTTTTATCGCTGTCTCTATCTCTATCGGCTATCTCTCTTTGATTACCTTAAGCACACTCGAGACTTATAATACTAAACTAGCGCTTAGTGGTTATATTAGCGCCCAAAAGGCTTCCCGCATTATGCAAACAGTGGTGCAAATTGGCGCCTTTTTGGGAGCAGCATTGAGTGGTTATCTCTTAGAAGCAACCAGCCCAAGAGGGGTAGCGGCTGAAATTGGCTATAATGGTTTGATTGTGGCACTTTGTGTGTTTGACATCATTATAAGCCTTATAGCCGGATATATCATCTTTTGCGATGAATATAAGGCTACAGATACCACAGCACCTGCAACCGATAAGAAGACAGCACCTACACCGCAAGCGGATGGACTCTCCCGTGAGCTTAAACTTTTATGCGTCTGCATAGGACTTATTGGCTTTCATATTTGCGCTTATAATACACTGGCAACCATTCTTTTTCAGAGTGTGAAAAATTTTGGCTCTGAATATTATGGGCTTTGCAGTGCGGTCGCGGGCATGGGCGCTTTTTTGGCTGCTTTTATCAAAATCCCTCGCTTTGAATTTATTCTCCCAGCCCTTATGTTGAGCGTGGCTGATCTTATTTTTAGCACCACACAATCGCCCTATTTGGCTGTGGTCTTTTGCTTTTTTATTGGCTTTTCAATGAATACCATGCGAATTAATGCCCGCAAACATAGGATTGAAGCGACTAAAACAGAGGCTCAAGCAGAGCTGGTGGGAAGCTATAGCGGCATGCTTTATACTCTCTCCCAATCGGCAGGTTATGTTATCCTTGGTCTTCTTACAAGCTCTGCCCTTATGGGTCCTCAAGCAGCTGTTTATCTTCTCCCCCTTATAGGGCTAATAATCTTTATTTATATTCTTTTCCTTTTATTGCAGCGGAACAAAGTATGAGAAAACCTATTCTTATTGTCGACCCTTTCTCCACGGGTGCCCTCTATGCCCCTGCTTTGCAAAAATTAGGCTATACTTGTTATGGTGTTGTCTCTCAACAAGCTCCTTTTTCACACTATATGCTTTCTTATCAGGGAGAGGGCATGGCAGAAGCGAAACTTCATAATGTAGATGAGATAAAGACACGCTTTCCTATCGGCGCGATAGAGGCCGTGGTGGCAGGCGCCGAGGTAAGTATTTATTGTGCAGATCAATTGGCGGCTTATTATGGTTGCCTTGGGAACAATCCCTCAACCACCGATTGGCGACGAAAAAAGGCAGCAATGCAAAAGCGCCTTTGTGAAAATGGTTTATCTTACATCCGATCAAAAATTCTTACAAAAGACAATTGTACTCTCGATGGTTTTGAAAGTCCCAGCGGCTATGTGGTAAAGCCGAATGATTCTGCTGGAAGCGATGGCGTTTTGTTTTTCTCCAGCTGTGAAGAAGTGGCGGCATGGTCCTCTAGAATCGACTGGACGCAAAAAAATATTTTTGGTGCACCTAACGAGACTTATTTACTCCAAGAAAGATTGGAGGGAGAGGAATACATCGTCGACGCCGTTGTAAATGGAGAGGCTATAAAGATATGTGCTTTATCGCGGTATAAAAAAGGTATTCATAATGAAAGTGCCTTTGTTTATGAATCTCTTGATGTACTTGATGCTCAAGATCCCTCTTATGCCCCTCTTATCTCTTATGCAAAACAATGCATTCGCGCGCTGGAGATTGAATATGGGCCCGCGCATATGGAAATCATGCAAACAGCTCGTGGTCCAGTGATGATCGAAGTAGGAGCCCGCCTCCACGGAGGAATTGCACCCACTTTATTCGCGCATTGCTATGAAGATGATTTACTTGAAAGCTCCGTTAACCTTATTGCAGGCGTGTTTTCGCAAACACCAAGTCGCTTTAAGAAAAAAGGGCGTATTATCTTTCTTATCAACGAGATCGACGGTCATATTATAAAAGATGTTAACGTATGGCAGCAAAAGCTTCATTCTTGGGAAAATGTGGTTCATTTTATGCTCTTTTTTAAAGAAAACGAGCCCCTACCCCTAACCATCGATTTAAATACCTGCCCAGCTATTATAGCAATTTGGGGACACAGTGATGATGAATTATCAGCTTTGGAGAGAATCATTCGTAGCAATTTCTTATAAAATACAACAATTGGGAGGAAAACATGGATTCAGCAGCGCAAATAATTGAAAATATAGATAAATATGAAAAATGGAAGCAGGTCGTTTTTAAAGAATTCGATGCAACCATGAATAACACAATTAGACCTTTTCCTGCCTATTCGGTGTAAATGGATACTCAAAAAATATGCTTAGATTTGGGTTCTACAATAAGTTGACCGCAAAAAATATGATGGAAGACCTGATAACTTATTTCGATAACTATAAAAATTTTTGAAGAACACATCTTTTGTTGCATTCGAGAAGCCTGCCCTCGTACAAAGTATCAAAGTTTATAGAGAAAAATTCTGGTCTATACTTAAAGATTTGCGAACTCTTGATGACCAAGAATGGCCTAAGCATATACCAAAAAATATGGATAATCCTCTATGGGAGTTCTGCTTTCATGGCGAGCCCATGTTTATAGTTTGCAATACCCCGTCTTATATAAACAGAATTAAGTAAGTTCTATATTTATGTTAACTTTCCAGCCTAGGTGGGTTTTTCCTGATCTGCTGGATACAGAACAAAAAGCAAAAAATGCATTCTCCGCTGTAACAAAAAGACTTGAACCTTTTGATATTATAACAAAATCTCCTTTTTTAGGAAAATATGGCGAACCCCAAAATAGAGAATGGACGCAATATTTCTTGCAAGATAATAATATTGAATCCCCACCTTGCCCATATCATATAATGGAGCACGATAATGACTAAATTTTCTAAAATTAAATTAAATAAAAATATCTATGATATATTCAAAATGATGCTTCCAGAGCAAGGATCAATAGAGGTACAAAGAGACTTTCCAAAAAAAATACACGATTGGCATATTCACCAGGTCGATGAAACTCTCTTAATTATAGAAGGAGGGTTAGATTTTTTCTATAGCGAAAAACGTATAACCTGTACACCAGGAGATATTATACATCTACCTGCCAATACAAGGCACAAATCAATTGCAGCAGATGTAGGATGCATATATGCAATTGCTACAGAAAATCTCACTATTGGAGATATTGGAGATAGGTAACTGCTCGCTCTTTAATGGATTCTTTCTCATATAGGATTTTATTCTTTTACTCCTACTTCTACGCCCCTAGATTCTGCGGAAAATAAGGCTCTGAAGTTTACGGCCCCTACCCCAAACCAACGTAAAAACTTTTCAGAAACCGCATTTTACAGCACAAAATAGAACGTTATTCTTTAGGAAAAAAATGGATCAAGCTTAACCGGTTAAACAACAAGAAAATAATTTTGTTTACAGCTTTATTATCAAGCATTCACGGATGGATTCTGGTATTATCTCTATCTGGAACTCCCTACAAGCATGAAGCAGAAAAGCTATCAAGCATATTTAGTATACCTAATGACAACTGTTATTACCATGCGTGATGGCTCTAAAATGTAGATGGATTTGAACTTTTAAATAATTTTTTTAACTCTTGCATCACTTTATTTTCCTACTTCTTAAATAATATTCAATAACTTAAGTAAAATAAATATTTTGGTTTTGGTGTGTTGTTAATCTAAAGCATCTGAAGAGAATATATTAAAGAGTTAAAGTATTTATATGTCGAAATTGAAGCTGACCTATTTTACCAAAAAAAGAACTATGATGACATAGGTGAATTTAGCTATTAATCTTTTGTTGCAAACAAGTAGAAAAAAATACTGAATATAGAAAAAATTGCATAAGAACCTTTAACAAAAAGGATTAAAATTTATAGAGAGTTACAAGGTATAAAATAAAATTTGTTCTATCTGCGCTGCAATTTTTTCTGGTTAATTTATTCTACCGATATCATTAAGGCTTTCTTCTAATGACATTGTCTATCATTAGAGGGAGATATGTGATTGTTTTTCGAATTGTGACAGCACACAAATTTCGTGATTTATGTTGCCCATTAGAAAATGTTGGTTCGTTGAGTAAGTTAAAAAAAATACATAGAATTCCGTATAATGAAGTGTGTATGTATTAAACTTCTCAGAATGATCGTGTTAATAGCAATGTTGAAGGAGTGCCTTTTTTGGAAAGATTGTACAGCAATTACGAGTATCTCTAGGAAGAAAAGCGCTGACTTTTAGAACAGAGAGAAACATTGATCATAACAGTTTATTAGGCTAAACGCAGAATATTTATCCTAATAATTAATGGTTAAATTGTAACAGAATAGACTTTTGATCATCATAAAGAAAAAGGTAGAAAGCGTATTTCTTTTAGTTAAGGAAGAGTGTTGCTCATTTTTCTTTCTAAAAGTAAGCAAATTCAAAGATAATTTTTTGTTCTTATAGTGGTGATACAATAATTGTCGAAGTCCGTGAAGGGGAGATTCCAATACATTGACACAAAGTTTAAAAAAGTTGAAATACTTAAAAAATCTTTAGTTCCTATGATGATTTAAGAATACCAGATTAGGATCCGAGCAATTCAAGAACTAAAAACTTTGTGATAATATTGATTTAGAATTACATCTTGTTCATTCAGACGAGATGAGCCAATTATTATATATCATAGAACCATATGGGTGGGGAATTTTAAAAAAGCTTATCCAGAATCTGACTTAAAGGTTATTGGAACTTTAGTAGTAAGATTGGCTTTGTCTCATGTTGCTCAAAAATAGCAAACACTCTTGTTTTGTCTAGACTAAATTTAGAAGATCTGCTCACTGAAGTTTTTATAATATTATGAAATGATAAAAATTTTAATATTTCTTCTTGTCCCGTACATGAAACAGATGCTATTTGTATTTGTTATCCTTTGCACCATTGTTCGAAATATATTTTAGATGGTTGTCATTTGAAATATGTCTTGGAAAATTATTTGGCAAGAGAGCGTACTTATATGTATTGGAAAGTAATTTCCTATTATTTGTCTCAATCTATGGGCGCAACGTTGCCAAGTATAGAATCCATACGGACAGATGACTTGCAAAAAATAAGTGCCTATAACGCATTTGAACTAAAATTTTGTGAAAAACTGGAATTTAGTACCGAACCATATTCGATAATGGAAAAAATCATAAAATGGCTTGAGTCTCTATTTAAGAGGGGGAAGGCTATTGCGTAATTCTGTTTTTCTTATGATTTTGATTGGTTGTTTGACGAGTTTTTGTGCTAGTGGTGTATTATCTATTGGCCTTTCTTTGTTACAATTCCAAGATACAACGGGAGAAGCATCTGCTACTTTAAATGTTGTTAATTTAATCGCAATTGGAATTGCTGGCTTATGTTTGGGGAATGTGTTGGCGCACTATCAAGGCTTTATAATTGGGTTTTATAGTCAAATTATTTGCGCTTGTTTATTATCGTTCTTATTATTTATGAACAATCCGGTACTTATTTTATTTGTATTTTTTTTATTTTATTTGTATTTTTTTTACTTGCTCTCTTGATGGGGGCAGATAACCCAAATAACAATAGTGCCTTGAATCAGCTGGTTCCAGCTCCCAAACAAAAAGCTGGAATTTTTGCATTTTATACTAGTTGCTGTCAGTTTTTTGTTATTATATCCCCATTGCTTATATATTTTATAATTGCGCATTTGGGGCACAAAACAGCCATAGCCTTTATTGTGTTTATTTATCTTTTGAATGCCAGCCTATGGTTTCGTATAAAGTCTATACAACAAATAAACAGAGTAAAAGAGCTATTAAAAAAGCCATATCAAAAAGCTTATGGAGTTGGTTTTAGGTGCCTTTGGCGGGTTTCTGCGTTGCGTTTTTTAACGATTAATCGTATTTTGAATAATTTTCTCTATACGGGGCCTATTGTTCTATTGCCACTTGTTCTTGCATCTATAACATCAGATAATATAAAATTCACAGCTATTCAAAATTCTATTTTTGCTTTGTCAGCACTGGGTTTTGTAGTCAATGGTCTTATCTCATCCTATTATTTACGGAAATTTCCATCTTTAATTCGTTTTTTTGTATGGGGAACACCGGCTTTTGCAGTGATCGCAATCTCTTTTGTTTTATATTTAAATTTTACTCAATATTCCCTTTATATTATGGGTTTTTTATTAGGTATTGGGCAATTTTATTTTAGGGTATCGGGAATAACAATTGGACAAGCTATCACACCTAGTGAAAATTTAGCCGAGGTGATTTTGGCAGGCGATGCCAGTGTGCGCATCATAACGGCTTTATTCTCTATTGTGCTTTTATATGCAGAAAAATTTTTTTCATTTTCTATATTATATGTCCTGTGTATATTTATAGGTTTTTGCGCCCCTTTATTTATTGTACACGGACTATCTATTTACATACAAAGCTTAGAAATAAAAGAAAGCGCCGCATGAATGATCTTCAATTATTATATTACGTCAGCCTTTTTTTGATTATTGTATAGATAAAGATTTCGTACAAATATTCATGACATTAATTTTAAATGAGCACATTGCGTGAGAAAAGCTGAGGTGTTTGTTACCTCTCATGTGAATAAACGCATTTAGCCCGTTAATCGGAATTGCAAATAGAACTATGATCACCATTAATTCTGAAACTCTATCAGAAGTTAGTGATAATGGCAAAAATCCTTTAATGATATTTGAAGAGATCGTTTATGCTAGATCAGGTTATCTAAAGATCGAGAAGAGAGGAACTTAGAAATTATAAAATTCATGGAAATTAAACAGCAATCTCTAGGTATACACAATGACAGACACAGATCAGCGCAAACTGGTCAATTGCAAACAGTAAAAAATCCTGAGCTTTTTAAGCTATATCATATCAAGCATATGAAAGTTCGTTTTAAATTAATGGCGGAGAGAGAGGGATTCGAACCCTCGATATGGTTTCCCATATACACGCGTTCCAGGCGTGCGCCTTCAACCACTCGGCCACCTCTCCAGAAGTCTCGCACTATACCCAGAAAGAAATAACGTGCAAGCCTAAATTATACATTCAAAGTTCAAAAAACAAATTCATTTATTAAAGTAAGAGCTTATATCTGTTGAATAACAAGCACATCCTTTCTTTTTAAGAAAAAACTTTTTCCGTGGATAGGTTTGTATAATACAATAATGGGAATAAAAAGATTGTCACATCTATCTCATACGGTGTCTATGAATGGTATAAAATCTATTGAATAGCATCATCTTTCCTTAAATAAAAAGTACAAGCCAAGTACCATCACGCTATTTAGCCTCTAATGTTGCAACATCCCTTGCGATTTGAGAGAATGCATAAAAGGCATTTATTCTTTCTTAAAGCGTTTTTATCCACACGCTACTCCTCCCTGTAACGTATAAAAGAATAATGTTTTACAGCACTAACGATCTGATTACTCTGCAAAATGAGCTAGCTCGTTCCCCTTCTAGCTCGTTCCCCTTAATGTTCTTTATCACCTTATATCCTTGCTTAGAGCACGTACAGCTCGTGCAGTTTCACATTGTAATGCTTTTTGTGCTAAAATTTTCATATCTTCAAAACTATGAGTCTGCAAACACGCCTTTACTGGAGAAATATCGCAAGATATCATAGAAAGCTCATTAATTCCCAACCCTGTCAAAATCATTGCACCAAAAGGATCTCCAGCCATACCACCACATACACTAACCCAACACTTATGTTGTGAAGCTCCCTGTATAGTCTGATAAATCATACGCAAAACTGCTGGATCAAGGCTATCCGCTTCAGACACAAGGTACGGATTTTGCCGATCAACAGCCATTGTATACTGTGTTAGGTCATTGGTTCCAATTGAGAAAAAATCAACATGGGCGCTCAACACATCTGCCATAATGGCGGCTGCTGGAACTTCGATCATAATACCAAGTTTTAATTTTGGTGCATCAATATCATTGCGGATTTCTTCTGCAATCTTTTTTATAGTGACAATCTCTGAAACAGACATTACCATCGGAAACACAATCCATAGATCTCCGCCTTCTTTTGCTGCTCGATACAAAGCACGTAATTGAGGCACCAAAAGATCACGTCGACGTAACAAAAGCCGCGTCCCTCGAACACCTAAAAAAGGATTGTCTTCTTTAGATAAATGTAAATGCGTAACCTGTTTATCCCCACCAATATCGAGTGCACGAATAATTAATGGCTTATCTCCTACAGCTGTAATCATCGCCCGATATATATTAAATTGTAGCTCTTCATCCGGAATATGAGGATTCTCTAAAAACAAAAATTCCGTGCGCATGAGTCCAATACCTTCAGCCCCCAAATCAAGCGCAACAGGAACCTGATTTGCGTAGTTGACATTAGCCATAATACGGATTCTTTGACCATCTATCGTTTGCGCTGGTAATCTACACGTACTTATTTCACTGACACGTTTTTGCGCAACAGTATCAATATGCCTTTGAGCATCTTCAACGTCTTCAAGCGTAGGATCAAGGTAAATAAACCCGTTATCGCCATCAATAATAGCCTGAATATCAGACTGAATCGCTAAAATATCATCACCTGCAGCAACAACCATTGGAATACCAAGAGTACGCGCCAAAATAGCTGTATGAGATAATGGACCTCCCCATGCTGTTGCTAATCCTTTTACCCTTGTACAATCAAGTTGTGCTACATCAGAAGGAGAAAGGTCATTTGTAACCAGAATTACACCATGTGGAATATCATTTAAAAAGAATGATCTATAGGATGGATTGATTTCACCTAAAACACGTCGACCAACATCAACTAAATTAACAGCACGTGCTGCTAACAAAGGATTATCTACCTTAAAAAACATATCTGAAAATTGACGAACCGCTCTATCCCAAGACCAAGCGACACCATGACCTTCTGCTATAAAACGACAAGCTTGAGCTATTAAATTTTCATCTTCAAGCAAAACAATTTGCGCAGAAAAAATCGCAGCAGAATCTGCTCCCATACGCACTGTAATATCAGAAATCACAGATGCCATTTTATGTTTTGTTTTTGTAAGAGCATTTTCAAGACATGCTGCACCAGCTGCAAAATCAATTGGCTGGTCTATTATGGAAATATCATTTTGTCTTAAAACAAAAATCTTACCAAATGCTAATCCTGAACTTGCTCCAACACCAGAAATGCCTTTTTGCATAGAGCGTGGATACCAACCATGAAAAGCTTTTGTTTGAGATTCCATTGCTCTCATCAGACATTTTTCACTAATACTCACTTTTTTTGCAATAGCAATGGCATCATTGAGAAGTTGTGCTCCTTCTGCAGCATCTGTAGAAAAAATCAGAACATCACCGTTTTTTGCTCCTAATTGCAATAAACCAACTAAATTTTTCATTTCAACAGCATATTGACCATGGCGAACTCTGATAGAATTTTGAGCCTTTTTCGCAAAATCAACCCAAAGAGAAGCTGGTCGTGCATGAAGACCACTTGGATAATCTAACGTCCATTCCTGACACACCGAAAGGTCACCAATAAAAGCTTTTTCTATCTTCATATCTTGATCAAACAAAGTTGTAACAATTTGCTGTTTGTCCATAGTTGTTGCAAGTACTTCAAGCTGTTTTTTATCAAATAAAAGAGACGTCAATTTTTTACAAATTTCTCTATAACGATCTGGACACGCTGCAATAGCAATAACCAAATGTGCTTTCTTGCCATCCTGCCACTCAACACCAGCAGGAACCTGTATAACAGCAACAGCGTCCTTGATAATTAAATCACGATTTTCAGCCATACCATGAGGAATGGCTATACCATTTCCAAGCCAAGTATTGGTTGTTTCTTCACGTGCGAGCATGCTTGCCAGATAACACTTATCAACCGCACCAACCTGCACAAGCAATTCAGCAGCAGCATAAATTGCATCATTTTTATGATCAAAAGCAGCTGCAAGTTGTACAGATCTTATAGACAAGATTTCACTCTCGGTAAAATCTACATTCACTGCTTCTGCTTTCTCACATCTCATCATGAATTCAAATTGCCTCACATTTGAACACCAATATCTCTGATAAATTCCTTTTCAAAGCTGCATTTCCCAAAATACAATCTATAAATACCACCACAGCTCTCTTTATATTTTAGGAAATGTAGTTAAGTGAGGTGCTTAAATACCTCAATATAACCGATAATACAATTGGATATTATCATCTAGCGAAGTGCTTAAAAGTACAATAAGCAAGTTTGCCTCTTACTCTTCTACTTTACAAAGACAAAACCCCGATTTTTACAGCACCAATCACCTAAAAAACTATGTTTTAAAAACGCTCTCATTATCCCAAGTTATTCAACATAACTTTTCATTATTCTCCCTACAAGAAAGCATCCTTCCCAATCATCTGTAACTTCAGCTAATATTTTAACTGATTCCTCAAAGTTTATTTAACCTATTATTCCTCTTTATAAATTCATTACATAATTATAAATTGCTCCATGCAACTTATCATCTTTAAAATTCCGTACAGCTCATCCTATGATACGAAATCCTTGATATATAACATTTATATATTTTAAGCTACTCCTTTACTTTAATCAATATCGCAAACACACAATGCCCTCCGTCGCACATTTGCAAAGTACGAACATCACCCAAGCACCATCATCAACTACTAAAATCAAGAAAAACTCTACAAATAAGATGAATAAAGTAAAAAATGAAAAGCAGTTATTGCCTTAACCCTAGCTCTTATGCTTGTTTGTTTTCAAATAATGTACAATACAATAATAGTGAAATCAGAAAAAATATTCTTGAAAAGCGCTGATTGCAGATTGGTTATTTTTATATCTTTAAACAGCGTCCTCTTTAAAAATATAATTTCACTCTCGATTTACCAAAAACTCCTTAATGCACATCACTTTCAAAGTAGTTTTGACTGCCATCTTATGGATTTTTTATCCCTATATCCTTTTAAATGAATAGCATCACCTATCCACACCACCACCTAAAAACAGTATGACAACTCATCAATACTACAATGCCAATAAAAAGATCCATCTTTATCAAAATGATTACATAAATAATGCTTTCATTAAATTTCTCATAATTTCCTGAAAACAAACTGCTTCTCTTATAAAGAAATTACTAGACACTTCTTCATGCATAAAAAGAAAGTCTCTCCTCATTATTATTATACAAAAATTTATCAACAAATTCTATCATAATATCAATACGTTCAGTACTAAATACTAACATAACACCGCACAAACTTCTCCCCCCCTCATTGAGAAAAGTCATTTCCCCAATTCTACCTTTTTCGTATATCTTCTATATTTATTATAGTACCAAAGCAAAAAGGGAAAGATGAGATTCTATCTTTCCCTTTTAATACTTATAAAACCACAACTACAATTTAATGGAATCCCGTTGATTGCTAGAGAGTGTTACAGATTACTCTGCTGCCTCCACCATAGGAATGACTGAAACATAGGAACGATCACCCGCTTTGCGTTGAAAAGAAACCTTTCCATTTGATAATGCAAAAAGCGTATGGTCTTTTCCAATGCCGACATTGTTGCCAGGATGCCAACGTGTACCACGCTGGCGAATAATAATATTTCCAGCAATAACGGTCTCACCACCAAATTTTTTAACGCCCAGACGTTTCGATTCTGAATCGCGACCATTACGCGAGGAACCACCAGCTTTTTTATGTGCCATAGACGCTCTCCTTTAATCTTTCTTACTCTTTGATGCTACAGACGCTTTCTTCTGCGACGCAGTCTTTTTTTCAGCCGTTTTTTTAGCCGTCTTCTCAACAGAAGCAGCATCTTTTGTTTCTTTTGGTGCTGTTGCCTCTTCTTTTATCGGCTTTGCAGCTGCTTTTTTAGGTTTTGAACCACCCATTAAAATTTCTAAAACACGAAGCTTCGTAAATTCTTGACGATGACCACGCGTGCGCTTAGAATTTTGACGACGGCGCTTCTTAAATGCGATAACCTTGCGCCCACGTGCCTGTTCTACAATCTCAGCTGTCACCAATGCATCAGCAACGACAGGGGTACCAATAACCGCATTACCTTCTTGCCCAACCATCAATATGTCATTGAATTCAACAACATCACCCGCATTTCCACTAACTTTTTCAACTTTCACCACTTGATTAGCAACAACGCGGTATTGCTTACCACCAGTTTTAATGACTGCGAACATTTTTTATCCTTCCGTTCACTCCAGCTCTTATTTAATTTCTGCCTTGAAATAAGGGAAAATAGGCTGCTTTTTATCAGTCGTAATAGATCTTAAAGAAGGATAAAACCTTCTTCAACACAAATACGCGCAGATTTCTCCACGCTCATGTTCCGTATATATGAAGGAATTTCTATTCTCTGTCAATAAAGTCCCATAAAAAAGAAAAAAAGGTTGTACCAAAAACAATTGAAGGTTATCTACCCCTTATATACTCAAATAGTGCCAATTTTTATTTCACTTTATTATGGAGAGATGGCTGAGTGGTTGAAAGCACCGCACTCGAAATGCGGCATAGGGGCAACTCTATCGGGGGTTCAAATCCCTCTCTCTCCGCCAAAGTTTATAAAGCGACATTATTAAAATGTCTTTAATCGTAGCTTGCCGGTGAATTCTGTATGTTTTTACCTAGTGTAGTTTATCAGCAGGTTTTGTACCAATCCATTTTTCAAAAGGTCTTCAAGACTTTTCAAAGCTCTTTATCGTTTGTGCGAATAAATTCTCATTTTTACAATTTTTTCACTTTTTTGTTTTATTTTACATAAATATAGTTCAGATAATTAAGAGAATGCATAGTAAAATTGCAGAATTATCTCATATTTCTCTCTCATTCTACTTTTGCTTAGTTAGTACAAAAACTACTGTAAAATCATATTTATTTTGCACGTCTTGCTTGAATATGTGCTAGCAACCCTAATGTTGAACTATCACGATTATCCGCTTTACTTTCGCCACGAAGAATTGGTAGTAACTCGTTTGCTAATTCTTTACCAAGTTCAACACCCCATTGATCAAATGAATTAATATTCATTAAAATCCCTTCAACAAAAGTACGATGTTCATAAAGCGCAATAAGACGACCGAGTGCAAAAGGTGTTAATAAATCTTGAACTAGCGTAATGCTGGGACGGTTTCCTTTAAAACTCCTATGAAGTGCTAAATGATCTGCTTCACCCTCATCAACTCCATTTTTTATCAAGATATGCCGAGCATCTTCAATACTACGCCCCTTCATCAATGCTTTTGATTGTGCTAAACCGTTTGCTAGCAACATCTCATACATAGAATGTAAATTTTGCTCATGCCCTTTTATAAATAAAATAAATTCTACAGGAATAATATCTGTTCCTTGATGCAGAAGCTGAAAAAAAGCATGTTGACTATTTGTTCCTGAATCCCCCCAAACAATCGGACCACTTGAAAAACTTAATGGTTTTCCATCCAGCGAGACTTGCTTACCATTTGATTCCATATCAAGCTGTTGTAAATAAGCTGGAAAATGTATTAAACGCTGTGCATAAGGAATGATAGAACGTGATGAATAACCACAAATAACACGATGCCAGAATCCTAAAAGAGCAAAACGAATAGGAATATTTTTATGCAAAGGCATTGTTTTAAAATGTTGGTCCATTTGCAATGCACCATTGAGAAATTGGCGAAAATTTCCACCACCTATTGCAAACATAACAACAAGTCCAATGGCCGACCAAATTGAATAACGTCCTCCCACCCAATTCCAAAATTTAAAAACTCTTGTGGAATCTATGCCAAATTCTGCTACTTTATCAAGCGCACTTGAAACAGCAATAAAATGCGTACCAATGGCTTCTTCTCCTAAATGTGAACAAATCCACTGACGTGCAACTTGAGCATTTACCATTGTTTCAGCCGTTGTAAAAGTTTTAGAAGCAATGACAAACAGCGTTGTTGCTGGATTCAAAATAGAGAGAGTATCAGAAATATGGGCACTGTCAGCATTAGAAACAAAATGACACTGTGGACCATCATGATAAGGTTTTAAAGCATATGTGACCATTGCAGGACCAAGATCAGAACCTCCAATACCAATATTGACAATATCACTTATTCTCTCGCCACTGTTTCCCTTATAGCTGCCATCACGCACCTTTTCAGAAAATCTTTCCATATCTTCAAGGACGTCTTGAATATCGCGAATAAGATTATGACCATCCAACATGAAAATTTCATCCGCAGGTAAACGTAACGCAATATGAAGAACTGAGCGTTTTTCAGTTGTATTAATAGCCTTACCAGAAAACATTGCGTCACGCCGGCCTAACACATCTGCTGCGACAGCTAAATCATCTAGAAGTTGCAATGTTTTAAATGTCACACCACATTTTGAAAAATCGAAAAGAAGATCATCGAGTCTGAGGGAAAAATGGGAAAAACGCTGTTCATCTTCTATAAAATGTCGACGAATATCATAGACCCCATCCTTTGCTGCATGGTTTCTTAAAGCTTTTAATGTGGCCTCAAAAGCCTTTTCATTTCGAATCGAAAAGCTATCTCCCATAAGCTTATCCTATACGGTTATTGATAATGAAATCTATGCCCAAACCATAACAAAGCAGAAAGCGTCTCCTTTATTGCTCGCTATTTTCACTGCTCACATGAAAATGAAGGAATATACAAAATAAAAGGATAAGATCCGAAAATGATATTTTTACAAGAATAAACTTTCAAATCTTTTCTATCAGATACATCATTTAACTTGATTGAGTTCTTTTATTAAGCGTAAATCTTCCTCTGCTTTCGGTCTTATAAACCGCCCTAAAAAAAGATAAACAACCGGTGTGACATAAAGCGTAAAAATAGTTGCTAAACCTAAGCCACCAACGATAACCCAACCTAAAGCTATACGAGCCTCTGCGCCAGCACCTTTGGCTAAAACCAAAGGAATACCTCCTAAAATGGCACAAATCATTGTCATACAAACTGGACGAAGTCGAATATTTGCTGCTTCTTCTACGGCTTCACGCACGCTTCTTCCCTGATCTCGTAATTGATCCGCAAATTCAACAATGAGAATACCATTTTTTGCCATAACGCCAATTAACAAAATTAGTCCAATTTGGCTGTAAATATTAAGACTCACACCACTTAATAGCATAGCAATTACAGCACAACCAATCCCTAATGGGACCGTAGCCATGATAATGAATCCTGAAATAAAACTTTCAAACTGAGCAGCCAAAATCAATAAAATAATCAAAAAAGCAATGCCAAAAACAATCATAAAATTGGAAGATGTTTCATTAAGCGTTTCAGCTTCTCCTAAGGGAACCACGTAGATTCCTTTTGATAACAAAGGAGAAGCAATTTTCTGTACAGTTTGATAAGCTTCCCCTAAAGCGATACCTGGAGCAAGATTTGCGCTTAAAATAACAGCGCTCATGCGTTTTTCCCGTTTTAATTGGGGAGCGATAGCTTTTTCATGTAAATGCGCAATAACCGATAAAGGAACATATCGATTGTCTTTAGTCTTTAAGAAAATATTTTCTAAATCACTAGGACTCTTCATAGAATTTTTACGCGATATCAATTTAACATCGTAAGAATGATCATCCACGTTAATGGAACCAATCTTTTTACCATCCAACATTGCTTGTAATGTATCGCCCAAATTGGTGATATCAATCCCTAAATCGGAGGCTTTTTTTCGATTGATTTCAATAAAAAATTGCGGTTGTGTTGCATCAACAGTAAGACGTGGTCGAATAAAACGCGGATCATCTTGTAAAGCACTCACCAGCTTATCAGCAATGGGTTGTAGTGTTGCATAATCGTTGCCAAGAATTGCAAATTGTAATCCTTGCCCAGTTCCTCTCACACCTAGAGAATTTCCCTCCGCAGCAAACACAAAAACTGCGGGAAACTGTCTAACCTTTGCATTAACATCTTTCACAATTTCTTGCTGACTACGTAAACGTTCATCCCAAGATGAAAGCAATAAAAGCAAAAAAGCAGTATTGGGTGAACCACCAATACCCGCAATAGAGTAACTGTTAGCAATCTCCCCTGCATCACGTAATGGCTGTAGACTTGCTTCAATTTGCTCTACCTGTTCGTTCAAATATTGTGTTGAAATACCTTGTGGTCCATTAATAACCAAAAAGATAAAAGCTCTGTCTTCTGCTGGCGTTAATTCCTGTTTCAGCTTCATATAGCCTCCAACACAAAGACCCCCAAAAATAAGTGAAGCAAAAACAACAGCCCAAGGTTTTTCTAAACACTTATGCAAACTGTAAGTATATGCCTTATGAAAAAAAGTACCTAATTTATATAAAAAAGTAAAATAATGATGGGACTTTTCCTCTTTCTCCTCAACATGTTCTTTGAGAAAACGTGAAGCCAACATGGGACAAAGCGTTAAAGCAACAATTGAAGAAAGCAAAATAGAAATTGCCAAGACAAAACCGAATTCTCTAAAAAGCCCTCCAACTTGCCCAGGAAGAAAGGAAATAGGAACAAATACAGCCACTAAAGTCAATGTTGTTGCGACAACAGCAAAAAAAACTTCACGTGTTCCTAACACCGCTGCAGCTCTGGAACCTAACCCCATATTGCGCCATCGAACAATATTTTCCAGAACAACAATGGCATCATCCACAACAAGCCCTGTTGCTAAAACAAGTCCTAAAAATGTGAGAATATTCAATGAAAATCCCACAAGATAAATAGCTGCAATGGTACCAATTAAGGCAACAGGAAGAGATAAAGCAGGTATCAGTGTTACACGAATATCTCTGAGAAAAAGAAAAATGACTAAAATAACGCTCAAAATAGCAATGACCAACGCAACCTCAACCTCATGAAGAGCACTTTTAATAAAAATTGCATCGTCATTAATAACGTCTATATGTACAGAAGAAGGAACAATACTTTTGAGATTATCAACAACGGCTCTTACACCTTGAGAAATATTAAGCGTGTTGGATTGTGCTTTCCGCACGATACCTAATCCAATACCCGTCTTTCCATTGACACGAAGAATAACCGTTTCTATATCCGGCGATAAAGTAACATGCGCAACATCACCAAGATGCACATGAGGCTTTAAAACAACTTGTTCAAAAGATTCTGGTGTTGTTAGACGTGCAGTGGCACGGACAACTAAAGTTTGCTTAGAATTGCGTAATGATCCTACTGGCACATCCGTTGTCATATCAGCAAGAACACGTGAAATATCTGCTACAGTTAATCCATAACTTGCAAGTCTTGCTTGATCTATATCAATCTGAAAAATCTTTGTGCGAGCACTATCAACCTGTACATCACCAACACCATCAACAGCAGAAATTGCATCAACAATCTGATCATTTACAATCGTTGTTAAATCATCAATGCTCATTGTTGGTGACGTCACAACCAAATACATCATAGCAGCAGCATTCGAATCTGCTTTAATGATCAGAGGGGTATCTGCATTTTTTGGTAAAGAATAAGCAATACGAGACAGAGCATCACGAATATCAGATGCCGCTACATTCAAATCAACACCGACATTAAAATTAATTTGCACACGAGAGCGTCCAAAAGAAGATGTTGAAGAAATTGTCTTAACACCTGAAACACGAGAAACAGCATCTTCTATAATTTTTGTTACTTCACGATCAATGGTTTCTGCTGATGCACCAGAAAACATCGTCACAATCGTTGTTACTGGAGTATCAACATCGGGTAATTCTCTTACATCAACATTCAACCATGCTGCAAATCCTGCAATGATGATCATAGCATTTAAAACAAAAGTAAAAACCGGTCTGCGAATAAATAAGGCAATGAGACCACCTTGCTCCACCTTTGACATAGGCTGTTTTGTGCTTAATTCTTGGCTCATTGTATATCCGTTCCATAAACCGCTGATAATTGCTGTTGATGGGACTTTGGGTCATCAATAGTTACTTTACTTCCTGGATAAAGCATTTGCACCCCTTGAATGACAACTTGATCACCCTTTTCTAGGGGAGCTTTCACGAAAACCTGATCCGCTTTATGCTGAATAATTGATACGGGAATAGACTCTACTTTTCCTTCTCTCACACGCCAAACGAATGACCCTTTACTATTCCATTGAACCGCAAGAGGATTAACGACAGGAAAAGAACCACCATGAAATTGCAATACAACAGAAAAGGACATACCAGACATGAGCGTATCTTTTTCATTATTGATTTCAACCTGAGCATGAAGCGTGCGACTTTCTGGATCAACAATATTATCAATCGCATAAATATGACCAACAAACGATTTATCTGGCTGCGCAGTTAATGTTGCCGTTACCTCATCTCCTTTATGGATGCGCGACACATATCGTTCAGGGGCCCATATATCGACCAAAATACGTTCTCTATTCTCAATACGCCCTATTACGGTATTAAGGGTCACGTTATTCCCCACATCAACGGGCAAAATACCAACAACTCCAGGAATCGGTGCACGAATTGTTCGCCGATCGAGATCTAATTCAGCATTACGCAAAACTAAATTTGCGTTATCCAACTCTAAACGTGCTGTAATTTCTTGGACTTCCGTTGCTGTATTGCTGGCGCGTAATTTAAGAATGCGCGAAAGCGTTAATGCATTATTATCACGTTGTACTTTTGCTTTTGCAGCCGCTATTTCCTCTTTTTTAGAATCAAGCTTTGCAATCACATCATCGACTTGTACTTTTGTACCAGCAGATACAAAAAGCTTATCAATAACACCTGAGGATAAAGGGGTAAGATCGACTTCTGCAAGAGCTTTTCCACTCCCAAGAACGTTAAGTTGTTCATAAAAATCTTGAACTTTTACAAGATCAACAACAACATTCGCCGGTGGTCTTCCCATTTTTTCCTTTGAAGCTTTATACGATACTCTTGTTTTATCTACCATAGAAATGGGTTGTTCTGCACTCTTTTTTCCAGCCCAATAAGTAACCGTTAAAACGACGATTAAAAATACCAACGGAAAGCTCTTTTTTAATAACGCCATACATCCACCCTTGCTGTGTCATGTTCATCTGAAATAGTTTTCAACAGTAATATCGGCGTTTTACACAAAAACCAAACAGCGGGTGTATATATCTTACCCCCCACCGCAAAAAACACATCTCATCTTTGCTTGACTATCTTTCATAGATTAAAACGTCAAGTTAACTATCGTTCATATTGCTTTGTACGGTCACAACAAAAAATGATTATATCAAAACCAACTGAAACCATAATATATTATATCCTTTTTTAAAATATCTCATAAAAAAGAGAGATTTTTTTTATGACGCCCCAAGTTTCACTTGCATTTCTTTAATGAAACGATTAGGAACCCTTTGTCGTAGATAATGTAAAAAACTGAAATGTATGCACCCGTAGCTCAGCTGGATAGAGCACCAGACTACGAATCTGGGGGTCAGGAGTTCGAATCTCTTCGGGTGCGCCATCTATCAATAGTATCTTCTTATAAATTCAGGCTCTTTAAATCCTTTATTTTGTGATTTATTTTTGCCTATCTTTGTTTTTTGTATTTTGTTACTTTATTCTGTTGTGAGTCGTTTCTTTAGCCATTTTGCTAGAATAAGATGTTATGAGTCCTTCAATTCAGCTCCAAGGTGCTTTTATTAGCTAATAATCATAACGATTGCATAAGCAGCGTGTGTTGTTTTCTTTTTTCGATCTATGCGCTTGTTTTTAGTCTCTTCCGGATTATACTCTTTAATCAGTTAGATAATTTTTTGCGTGCTTATTTCTAATTTTTCCATAACTAGATGTTTCTGGATATTTTATTCTTAGCAATCCCATCTTAATAGGGACTTCAGATGTGCCGCCATAAAACACTTATGGTATCCATTAATATCATTAGACATTTTGTTGCAAACCAAAGCTTCTTTTCGAGATATTTTTAATTGAATTAAACATATCTTTACTGCTTAAAAGCAAAGAAACTCTTTTTCCTAAAAAACAATGAAACTCTTCTCGTGCTTCTTTAGCATTATCTCTTGCATAGCATGTCATCGACTTCTATGATATCCTAACACTTTCTGTTCTCTATGAATTCTTCTAATTAATCCATGGGGTACAGATCTCGAACATTAATAAAAGATAAGTTTAAAGAATTTTTCCATGCCTAAAACAGATATTGAAATTGCTCGCACTGCTAAAAAGCAGCATATTATTGAAATTGCACAAAAAATTGGTATCTCACATGAAAATCTCATTCCCTATGGCCATGATAAAGCTAAAATTTCTTCTGAATACATAAAATCGCTTGATAAAAATCCAGATGGTAAACTTATCCTCGTCACAGCTATCAACCCCACACCTGCCGGAGAAGGCAAAACAACAACAACAGTTGGACTAAGTGATGCTCTTAATCTTATTGGTAAAAAAACAATAGCTACCTTGAGAGAACCGTCTTTAGGTCCCTGTTTTGGTGTAAAAGGTGGTGCTGCTGGTGGTGGTTATGCGCAAGTCGTTCCAATGGATGACCTTAATTTACATTTTACCGGTGATTTTCATGCTATTACAGCTGCTCATAATCTTCTTGCCGCAATAATAGATAATCATCTTTATTGGGGAAATACTCTAAACATTGATCCACGTCGCATTGTTTGGAAACGCGTTCTTGATATGAATGACCGCGCATTGCGCGATATTGTTATTTCATTGGGGGGCATAACAAATGGTTTTCCACGCCAAACAGGTTTTGATATTACTGTTGCGTCAGAAATTATGGCACTTCTTTGTCTCTCTGAAAATTTAGAAAACCTTACACAAAGACTCAAAAAAATTATTGTTGCTTATCGTTATGATAAAACGCCCATCACCGTTTCTGATCTCAATGCAGAAGGTGCAATGGCAGTTCTTCTCAAGGATGCTATACAACCCAATCTCGTACAGACAATTGAAAATAACCCTGTTCTCGTTCATGGAGGACCTTTTGCCAACATTGCTCATGGTTGCAATTCAGTTATAGCAACAAAAACTGCTTTAAAACTTGCTGATTATGTTGTCACAGAAGCAGGGTTTGGAGCAGATCTTGGAGCAGAAAAGTTCTTCAATATCAAATGTAGGCAAGCAGGTATTGTACCAAATGCTACAGTGATCGTCGCAACTATTCGTGCATTAAAAATGAATGGTGGTGTGGATAAAAATAACCTGACAGAAGAAAATATCACCGCTTTAGAAAAAGGAACAGCCAATCTTTTACGACATATAAAGAATATGGAGCACTACGGTATTCCTTGTGTTGTGGCTATCAATCATTTTGACAGCGATAGCGATGCTGAAATAAAAACATTACAAAAAATAGTTGCAACAACTGGACACAAAGCTATTATCTGTAAGCATTGGGAACAAGGTGGAAAAGGCGCTATAGAACTTGCACAAGAACTCGTTACCTTGATTGAAGAAAAACATTCTCATTTTAAAGTTTTATATCAAGATAATATTCCACTCGTTCAAAAAATTAATTGTATTATAACAAAGCTATACGGTGGGCGTGGCGCCATCATCCCAGCCCCTATTCTCAAACAACTTGAATCTTGGGAAAAAGAAGGTTTTGGTGCCTACCCTATTTGTATGGCAAAAACACCTTATTCTTTTTCTTCTGATCCCAAGCAATATGGTGCTCCTGTTGATTTTGAAATTCCCGTACGTGAAGTTCGTCTCTCCGCAGGAGCCGGCTTTATTGTTGTCATTTGTGGAGATGTTATGACCATGCCGGGACTACCCCATTATCCCACGGCTGAAAAAATTCATCTTGACGAAAATGATCAAATACAAGGACTTTCATAAATTTATAACCGTAAAATTTTATCATTCATTATAAAAAGTGTTTTATTGCAAAAAGAATAGAATTTTAAAAAGCGATATAGACAAATGTCTTATTTATATGATATAGGTGCTTGTCCTTTTGGATATGCCTTTAAAAGGACGTAGGTTTTTCCTATCATTTATGACACTGAAAAAAGCAGGATAGATAGTGCAAGTACTCGTTCGTGATAATAATGTTGACCAAGCGCTCCGTGCGTTGAAAAAAAAGATGCAGCGTGAAGGTATCTTCCGTGAAATGAAAATGCGTAGTTATTATGAGAAGCCATCTGAGAAGCGTGCTCGTGAAAAAGCTGAAGCTATTCGTCGTACACGTAAGCTTGCTCGTAAGCGTGCGCAAAGAGAAGGTTTTGTTAGTAACGGACGAACTGTTGCGGTAAAGTAATATACTTTATGCAATTGCGTAAGCAGTAGATAATAAGCTTCCAGAAAATTTTATCTTCATAGGCGGTTGCAATAAATTGCTTGTGTATGGTTTTTTGTGTACAATGTTATCTAATATGTTAGTTATCTGAAAATAATAAGGTTTCTGTCATAGGGGTGGTTTTTTCATTCTTATATTTCAAAAAACAGATAACAAATTACGCTTTAGATATTTAAGCGACTTGTTCTTATGTGAATTGAGTGTAGGGTGTTTTATTATCACTTTTCGCTATAATTTTTCTCCTTCCGGATATCTCTTAAGTAACTGTTTCTTATGTATAAATTTCATGATGATTTTCTTTTTTTGTCATTAAATATTCTACATCTTTCGAAGATGCTAGATCAGATTGCAAAACAAAAGTAACTATCGCAATATGCGATTGTGTATACAAATATGATATCAAATGCATAATCCTCTTTCCCTTCAGTTATGTAACAAAACGATATAATTCCATAACTTTTTATATCCCTTGACTCTGTCTCTCTAAACGATGACGAATTTCAACCACTGCACTACAGATTCTTTTTTCTTGATAAATTTCTTCTATTCATCACTTATGTAATGACCCCCATAAGTGTATCGAATAAGCCCCTCTATTTCATTCAACTTTCTTCTATACTGAGTTATAGAAAAAGAAAATTAACAATAAACAGAGAAAACACTGTATTTTAATATGGATGAATGTGCCTTTTATTACCATTTTTAATGGAAATATATTTACAACTCAAATAACGAGTTAAAGTTTTTAACGCGTTTATTTATCGTTATAAGTAATCGTTTTTCATATTAAGTAATAATTCTGAATAACGTGAAGTTTCTCAACACCTTCTTATTTTCTCAACACCTTCTTATATTGAATCAATCAAGATTATTTCTTGTACATCATAAGCAGGGTTAGTATGCAAATAGAATAAAAGCTATTTAAGAAAAAAATAAAAATGCTTCTTATGAACGCCATAAATAATAAGAACTACGTAACATTGAGAGCTCCTAAAGGTATAATGGATCGAGCTTATCTACCATACCGATAAGCATTATCATGGCATGAAATTATAGTATAGCAAATTTTATAAAATGGATTATCACGAAAAACTGTCCTGTTAAAATCAGCCCTTCATATATCAATCTACTTCATAATTTTTCTCATATTTTTAAGCTTAACTGTTTTATTCATCGTATTATTTTGTCCATTCAAAACTTCTTTTCAAGCCACATGATAACCCCTTTACTGAACAGCTCTTTGTATAATATGCATATATGTACTTTTACTTCGAGAAACAAACTCAGAAAAGAGATGCAATACTTTAGCCCTAATTTCCTGTACAAAAATTGCTATGGACCCAGTATACTTTACTGTTTTATCACGCGTACAGCTGCATAAAAATCCAGTTTTTATTTATATTTATCCCCTTATAAACAAGATAAGCACTAAAAAATACAAACTTTTGTTTTCCTTATTTTGCTATTCTCGTAACAATTTTTTCATTGTTTAGATCTCTTTAACGAGCGATATGTCATAATTTTAGTCTTATATTTCAGATTTTAAATTTCCAATATATGACGAAATAAAGGAGTTCAGTGTGCAAAATTCTCGTTGGTTTCGCGTTTCAATGCTCGCATCATGTATCTTAATAACAACAGTCATTGTATTGGGTTCACCTCATTTGTTGCACGCACAAACATTTAATCAAAATTTAGGGCCCAGTGGTTTACCACTTCCGCGATTTGCTTCGATTAAACCCACCAGCGTTAATGTGCGCGTCGGACCAGGAAGCAACTATTCTATCATTTTTACCTACAAAAAGAAGGGCTTGCCTATTGAAATCATTCAAGAATATGATCAATGGCGCAAAATTCGTGATGCAGAAGGCGATGAGGGGTGGGTGTATCAATCGCTTTTATCGGGAAAGCGAACTGCTATAACTATTCCATGGCAAAAAGATAAAACAAAAAGGCTGATGCTCCGAAAAAACCCCACCGACAACGCAGAGCTTGTGGCAGAAGTAGAACCTAATGTCATTGGCAATATCCGCCAATGTGATGGACAATGGTGCGAACTAAACATTAATAATATGCGCGGATGGCTTCAGCAACCCCAGTTATGGGGAATCTATCCTGATGAAAAAGTAAAAGGTTGGTAAATGCACAAACTCATTAAATTTAATTTTTATTCCTCATTGAATATCCTCACTGCCTATCACAAGATTGATTTTTTGGTTTCAATCGCACGATCAAATCAACATGTGAAATTTCCATACCTTCTGGTGGCTTAGGCAAATTTCTAATAATGGGAGCTTCTTCCAAATTGTAAGGAATATCAAGAATACGATTTTCACCTTCTATATAAAAATGGTAGTGATCAGAGGTATTGGTATCAAACCAAGTTTTTGAGCCTTCTACGGCAATAATCCGTAATAATCCCGCTTCCGTAAATTGATGAAGCGTATTATAAACCGTTGCTAAAGATACAGGTACACCTGCCCTCACTGCTTCCTCATAGAGCTCTTCAGCAGTAATATGACGATTTCCTTGAGAAAAAATCATATGCGCAAGTTCCAACCGCTGACGTGTTGGACGCAAACCATTCTGACGCAAACGTTTTTCTAACATAGAAATGGAATAATATTGCACAATTTTTCCACACTCTTTTGTGAACTGTTGCTCTTCATTCATATCTAAATCGTCTGCACTCACTGACATATTACAAACCCAAATATATTCCTGCTAAATAAGATCAAAATACAAAAAAATGGGAATAGTATGGTGTAATCTTGTATTCCATTTTTAAATAATTACCTGTGTAGAATACATAAAAAAGGCCTTTTGTCATTAAAAATGATATAAAATCATTTCCCTCTCTTTAAAATTTGCTCTAAAAGTAGGTTGGGAAAAGCGCAGAAATAAAAATATATGCAAATAAATGGAGTAACAATGGCTGAACAAAAGTCTCGCTACACTTATGAAGAGCTTCTAAGCTGCGCTCGCGGCGAAATGTTTGGTAAAGGTAATGCGCAATTGCCAGCACCGCCAATGTTAATGATTCATCGAATCACTCAAATTAGTGAAACTGATGGTAAATACGATAAAGGAATGGTTCGCGCCGAATTTGACATTACACCAGACCTGTGGTTCTTTAATTGTCACTTTATAGGCGATCCCGTCATGCCAGGATGTCTCGGACTGGATGGTATGTGGCAATTGACAGGATTTTTTCTTGGTTGGCTAGGCGAACCAGGAAAAGGAAGAGCGATATCAACAGGTGAAGTAAAGTTATCAGGGATGGTAACTCCACAAACCAAAATTCTTGAATATGAAATAGATTTTAAGCGTATTCGGCGTGGAAATTTAGTCTTAGGAATAGCTGATGGGTGGCTAAAAGCAGATGGAGAGACTATTTATAAGGCGAGTGATTTACGCGTTGCTTTATTCAAAGAAGATTGAACGTTATTTCCGTCAGAAAGAACTTTTCACTATTCTGTATGGAACGAGGAGGTATGAATGCGTCGAGTTGTTGTAACTGGAATGGGAATTGTCTCCGCGATTGGAAATGGACCTGAAGCTGTTTTAACCAGTTTACGTGAAGCAAAATCCGGAATTTCTTACGCACCTCAATATGCCGAATTAGGCTTTCGTAGCAGAGTTTACGGCAAACCTGATATTAATATAGAAGAACTCGTAGATCGACGTGCTCTACGTTTTCATGGGCGTGGAACAGCATGGAATCACATCGCCATGGATCAGGCAATTGCTGATGCGGGTCTAGAACCGCATGAAGTATCGAATGAACACACGGGTATTATTATGGGTTCTGGAGGTGCTTCAACTCAGTCAATCGTTGAGGCTGCTGATATTACACGCCAAAAAGGTCCAAAACGCATCGGTCCTTTTGTTGTGCCTAAAGTGATGAGTTCCACGGCATCCGCAACACTTGCAACTTTTTTTAAAATTAAGGGCGTAAACTATTCAATCTCTTCCGCATGTGCTACATCCAATCATTGTATCGGCAATGCTTATGAAACAATCCAATATGGAAAACAAGATCGCATTTTTGCTGGTGGTTGCGAAGATCTGGATTGGACATTATCTGTTTTATTCGATGCTATGGGTGCTATGTCCAGCAAATATAATGATGTACCAGAAAAAGCTTCGCGTGCTTATGACGCTAATCGTGATGGATTTGTTATTGCTGGTGGCGCTGGCGTTTTGGTTCTTGAAGAACTAGAAGTCGCTAAAGCGCGTGGTGCAAAAATCTATGGAGAAATTGTTGGTTATGGCGCTACATCCGATGGATACGATATGGTCTCTCCGTCGGGTGAGGGAGCAGAACGGTGCATGCGCATGGCACTTGCGACCGTCAAAAATAAGATTGATTATATCAATCCCCATGCAACAGCAACACCTGTTGGTGATCCTCCTGAAATAGAAGCGATCCGCCGTATCTTCGGAGCAGGTGATCAATGCCCGCCAATTTCTGCCACAAAATCTCTGACTGGTCATTCCTTGGGTGCAGCTGGTGTTCAAGAAGCAATCTACACACTGTTAATGATGCAGCATAATTTTATTTGTGAAAGTGCCCATATTGAAGAACTTGATCCAGCTTTTGCTGATATGCCAATCGTTCGTAAACGACGTGATCATCAACAACTGAATACCGTATTGTCAAATACTTTTGGCTTTGGCGGTACCAATGCAACGCTTGTTTTCCAACGCTATGAATAAACACACGTTCTTAGTAATTGAAAAAAGTACGGTCTTACGGAGAATAATATGAAAGGTTTGATGGAGGGCAAACGTGGCCTTATTATGGGGATTGCGAATGACCATTCAATTGCTTGGGGCATTGCCTGTCAGCTCGCACAAGCAGGAGCTGAATTAGCATTGACTTATCAAGGGAATGCTTTTGGAAAACGTGTTCAGCCTCTAGCTGATAAACTTGGCTGCAAATTAGTGCTAGAGTGTGATGTTGAAAAAATTGAAAATATTGACTACGTCTTTGAGCAACTTGAAAAAGAATGGAAAACTATTGATTTTATTGTCCATGCCATTGGTTTTTCAGATAAAACTCAGCTAAAAGGACGTTATGTTGATGTTACAACACGTGAAAACTTCCAACGCACGATGGTTATTTCAGCTTATTCCTTTACTGAAATTGCCCAGCGCGCGGGTAGGCTTATGCCCAATGGAGGAACACTTTTAACTCTTACCTACGGTGCTTCACAGCAAGTTGTGCCTAATTATAACATCATGGGTGTTGCTAAAGCAGCTCTAGAAGCTATGGTACGTTATTTAGCAGCGGACTTTGGTCCTCAAAATATCCGTGTCAATGCGATTTCCGCTGGTCCTGTTAGAACTTTAGCAGGTAATGGTATTGCAGCTGCACGTGCAATATTTTCACATCAACGCCGTAATGCCCCATTACGTCGTACCGTAAATATTCATGAAATTGGAAAATCTGCTCTTTATCTACTCTCTGACTTATCATCAGGTGTTACAGGTGAAATCCATTATGTTGATTCAGGCTATAACATCATGTCTATGCCAATACTTGAAGAGCTGAAAAAAAGTGATGATACTCAGGAAGGATAAAAATCATCGCACTTAGAAAAATATGACGTAAGGCACGTGTGCAGGTCTTTATAAGAATAAGTCTAATACAAAACCAGATACCTTGTTTTGCAAAGTGTTTCATAAAAATCCGGAATATTTCTTCAATCCATGGTTGATAAATTTTGTATTTTATGACGTTATTTACCTTACTAAAGCATACGCTTTTGCTGTTGCTTATAAATCAATCCCCAGCCCTCGCAGTGTGAAACAGAGATTAGGGGATTATTAAAATCCTTAGCTTCAGCTTTTGTATACCAGATTGAAAAAAATATTGCCTACCGTTTTATTTATTCTTGAAACGCAAAGGCAATCTAATTTAGGAAGAATATGAAGGCGTAAAGAAATCAATCATTAATCTGACTATTATTCTTTAATGAGGCTTTACAATTTTAAAAGCACCCACACAATATTTTTTTAAATAAGGGAGGTTACGCTTTACCTCACACCTTTATTTTCTCGTTCTTTAATGAAAGCATTTCTCTGATATATCAGGTAAAATAGAACGCCCAAAAACACTACGGCTGTTGCTCCTTCATGCATTTTTTTAAAAGATATCTCTCAATACACGCAATTCCATTTCACAATGGTATCTGTAGAACGTATAAAAATCCCCGTGAAGTACATAAATCCTTTTTGCTCCACCATTTTAATGTTTATAAAAATGACAAACCGACACCATCATTTTACTTGCCATGTTCTAATGTTGAAACACCCCTTGATGCTTGAGATGATTCATTAGAAGTATTTTTAATAATTTTTATCCACATACTAACCCGCTTGTGACAAGCAAACACATATTTTTAATTAATTCAATACAAAAATAAAATGAATTATTCATATAAATCAATTTTTTATCTTTATAATCACATTATTTTTTCAGTTTAAATGACAGCCACAAATAAGTACAATAACATTTTTTCAATTTTAGATTTTCAAATTTATAATTCCAAAAGTCATTTCTTGCATATAAAAAACAGAATTGACATGTGAGAAAATAAAAGGCGTAAACATCTCTACGGAACAGGCTCAAGTGCCAAGAGCTGTCTCAAGGTAGGATGTGTGATGATGCTCGGCTTCCTCCTTCATAAACATAAAGATGGGGACGTGCACAATGGCTTTATCGTTACACTATTTACGGTCACCGTCGCGAATTGGGCTTGGGAGTTTTAAGAGAGGTCTCTTTAAAACAAGCGCGTAAATATACAACAGCAATAGTGTTTTATTTTGGGCGTTCTATTTTACCTGACACATCAAGGTGTGAGGTAATCTCCATTATTTAAAAGATATGCTTTAGATAGCGTAAAACTGAATTTAAAAATGATGGTAGAAATGGAAACTGGTTTTCATCTTTAAAATTTCATCTTCTTCCCAAATTAGATTGTCTTCTTGTTTTAAAGAATTACACAAACAGAGACACACGATATCCCTGCCCCTATCGAGATATAAACGCTGTTACACGCAGCAAATAATATTGAAAATTGGATAATAGCAATGATATTTTTAGCTTATACGTTAATAAATAAGATGCTTCCACCTAATGAGTCTTGTATTATTCTGTTTGCAAATATCATTGTGAGATGAATTTAAGAGAAAATCAAAATATCTTCTTCATTACATTGCATAAATTCATTATATTACATAAACATGTGTAAGTGGAAACGATAATTTATTTTCAAAGAGATAGTTTTTAGACAAAAGCCAAAACTTTTATATTTCATCCATGTTTCATAAAGAATCGAATGATATGAATCTATAATTTCCTAGAATATGACTGTCTTATACAACCATCAATACAATCTATTTTATATGCCTATCATAGCATGTTTCTATTTTTTACAATTGGAATTATTTAAAAAAACAGGATATCATTGTATTTCATCCTTAAGAGTACGGCTTAGTAATGCGTTCGCCGCTTCAGTTATGTTTTTACCACAATAGAGAATTTGATAAATTTGTTCTACAATGGGCATTTCTATCCCAATACGTTGCGCCAACGTATGTACTTCCTTGGTATTTAAGTACCCTTCCACAACCTGACCAATTTGTTTTTCCGCTTCTTTGATATCTACTCCTTTACCAAGAAGTATTCCAAAACGGCGATTACGCGACTGATTATCAGTACATGTCAAAACCAGATCACCTAAGCCTGTCATTCCCATAAATGTGGAAAGCTCAGCACCCATAGCCCCTCCTAAACGACTGATTTCAGCTAGTCCTCGTGTGATGAGAGCTATTCGTGCATTTGCCCCAAATCCCATGCCATCTGATATTCCTGCACCAATAGCAATAACATTTTTAACTGCTCCCCCTAATTGAACGCCAATCATATCTGAACTTTTATAAACTCTAAAACTTTTGTCACAATGAAAAAGTTGCTGCAATTCTTTACCAAACTCAACATCAGAAGCTGCTATCGTCATTGCAGTAGGCCAACCAACAGCTAGTTCTTGAGCAAAAGTTGGTCCAGAAAAAACAGCTAAAGGAATTTTTTCACCTAAAATCTCACGAGCAACCTCTTGTAAGAAACGTCCGGTACCATGTTCTAAACCTTTTGTTGCCCAAATAACACGTGAATGCTGATCTAAATAAGGCTGAATGTTATACAAAACTTGATGAAATACATGGCTTGGAACAGCGATTAATATATTGTGACTTGCTACTATTGCAGTTTCAAGCGAAGCTTCAAGTAATAAATTTTCAGGAAATTGAATATCGGGTAAATATACTTTATTACAACGTTGTTCTTGTAATTCTTTGATATGTTGGGGTTTATATCCCCAAAGTAAAACATTATGACCATTACGGGCAAGAGCAATCGCTAATGCAGTACCAAAAGAACCAGCACCAATAACTGTCATTGCAACGGTTTTCATTAAGTTTTCTGATTATTCTCTAAATTTTTGATTTCAATGGCATATTATTATTACAAATAACTTTAATGCTATCTTTAATATAAATCCTGTAAATCATAAAAACGTTACCGCCTCGTAGCTTTTATCTCACACAACATAAAAACTTGTTTCTCACATTCTCTTTCTTTGTAGTAAATTGTATAAATATCACTTTTTGTATATCCTACAAACAGCTATTTATCTCAAAAATTAAGGCTTGACTAAATACTCCATGGAATTTCTCTTTTAAAATAAAAGTACATTCAAAATCATGATACTCATTCCACTGATATCTTGTACCTACCCCTCTCTTTAATATCCTACGAATTTCTTGTAAGAGCTGATACATGCCGCATCAGCTCCCACAGATATTTCTAACAACTACTCCACAGGAGACTGCGTACTTAGCCCCCCCTGCTCCATAGGCATTTCTGAGCCCTGTATCTTTTCTGGCTGTTTTCTTACGGATATATCTTTGTTTGATAACTGCTCAGATACTGAAGAACCATCTCTACTTGATATTTCCGGTTCAATAACACGTCCTGAACCACCCATCATATTATAATTCAAATGAGAGATAGCCCACCAAGTTCCCCCAATAATAACAAAAACGCAAATAGCAGCAAACCACAATGCGCTTAAATTCCACTTGGCATCTGGACCAGAGTTCAAGTGCAAAAAGAAAACAATTTGTACTATAATCTGAATGATAGCCATCCCAATAAGATACACAACTTTTGTACTAACTGCCCAACTTTCCATCATTCCATACATCACAGGAACAAAAGAACCTAGGGTGAAAAATACAGCCAGAATAAAGCCGACCAAATAGGAACCAGTACTGGGACCATGTGTTTCATTTTGCATGCTCATCACAACGCTCCTAATAGATAAACCATGGTGAAAACACCAACCCATACAATATCAAGTAAATGCCAAAAAATGGAAAGGCATGCTAAACGTGTTTTATTGTTCTGATCCAAGCCATTACGACGAAGATGAAAAAACATCACAACCATCCAAAGAAGACCAACACTTACGTGAAGTCCATGGGTGCCAACCAAAGCAAAAAATGCTGACCAATAAGCAGAGAGAATCTCCCGTCCAAAAAGCTGTAAACCCGTCGCAGGATCAATACCAGCATAAGCATTTGGATCGTAATAAAAGACCTCACCCAAAAGTTCATGAAATTCGTAAAGTTCCATACCAATGAAGCAACACCCAAATACAAAGGTAATAGCCATCCATAAACGCACACCACTGATGTTATTTTTATGTGCTTGTACCATTGTAAAACCATAAGTGACGGATGAAAACAACAAGAAAGCAGTCTCAACCAAAACAAATTTTAAATCAATAAACTCATTGCCCGCCTTACCACCACCATAAGAAGCAGAAAAAACAGCAAAACTTGAAAAAAGTGTCGAAAACAGGATCAAATCTGAGAGAATATAGACCCAAAAACCAAACGTCATTACCGAACTATTATCGTGGTGATGTTCATCCACAGCACTCACTTTATTCATTGTTACTGCACTCATACTGTCACTCCTTGTTCTTTAAGAACAGCTGTAAAGGCATCTTCAGTTTTTTGTACTTCTTCAGCCGGAATATAATAACCATGATGGTCACCTGTTAATGAATGACACACAAGCGTTGCAATAAAACCAATCAAGCCGACCGCAACAAGCCACCAAATATGCCAGACAAGCGCAAAACCAACAACTAATGAGAAAAATCCCGCAATAATTCCAGCCGATGTATTGGACGGCATATGAATTTTTGTAAATCCACTGGTAGGACGTTGATAACCACTTTTCTTCATATTCCAATAAGCATCATCAGACTGTATTTTCGGAACTATTGCAAAATTGTAAGAAGGAGGCGGTGAAGAGATAGACCATTCAAGGGTCCGTGCATCACCCCAAGAATCATTTAATGTTACAGGTAAATGTCCCTTATGTTTGATACCGTACCAAATCGCCAAAACAACTTGCAGCACAAAACAAAGGATACCAAGCAAAATAATAAAAGCACCCAATGCAGCAATCATAAACATCGGTTGCCAACTAGGTTCCATGTAATGCTGGAGACGACGCGTCCCACCCATTAAACCAAGTGCATAGACTGGGAAAAAGGCAAGGTAAAAACCAATGAACCAACACCAGAAAGATGCAATACCCAATGCTCGATTTGGTTTATAACCAAAAACTTTTGGAAACCAAAATGCAATCCCCGCTAAGTACGCAAAAACGACACCACCAATAATTGTATGATGGAAATGCGCTACCAAAAACAACGAATTATGAAACTGCCAATCAGCTGGCACAATAGATAACAAAACACCAGTTAATCCACCACCAACAAATGTAAAAATCATTCCCATGCACCAAAGCATTGGAGGCTCAAAGCGAATCCGCCCCTTATACATAGTTAGCAGCCAATTAAAGACTTTTACACCTGTTGGAACAGCAATAATCATTGTCGCAATACCAAAGAAAGTATTCACAGCTTCACCGCCACCCATTGTGAAGAAATGATGTCCCCAAACAAGAAGCGAAAGAATCAAAATAACCAACATGGCCCATATCATCGAAGTATAACCAAAGAGGCGTTTTGAAGAAAAAGTTGATACAACCTCAGAAACAATTCCAAAAGCAGGAACAACCAAAACATAAACCTCAGGATGACCAAAAACCCAAACATAGTTAATCCATACCATCGGATTTCCGCCACCAACATTAGAAAAGAAATTCATGCCCAAATAACGATCGCATGCCAAGAGTGCAAATGCTACAGTTAAGACAGGGTAAATAACTAAAATAAGGACATTGCTAACAAAAGCGCTCCAACAAAAAACAGGCATTCTCATCATCGTCATCCCAGGAGCACGCATCTTAATCAAAGTCGCAACAAAATTGACCGCCCCCATTGTTGTCGCTATACCAGAAAGTTGAAGTGACCATAAATAATAGTCTACCCCTGTATCTGGACTCGTTTGCAATTCTGTAAAAGGTGGATACATCAACCAGCCACCACGACCAAAATTCCCAACACCTAGGGATATGTTAATCAATATTGCCCCTGCAGCCGTAATCCAAAAACCTAGATTATTTGCAAAGGGAAAAGCAACATCACGCGCACCAATTTGAAGCGGTATAAGATAATTAAAAAGACCAAATAAAATAGGCGTAGCCATGAAAAAAATCATGATAGTGCCATGCGCCGAAAAAATTTGATCAAAATGGTCAGGTGGCAAATAACCTGCACTTTCACTCCCAAGAGCTAAAGCTTGATGTGTTCGCATCATGAGTGCGTCCGCAAAACCGCGAACAAGCATAATAATTCCAAGAACTATGTACATAATGCCTATGCGTTTATGGTCAACAGTTGTAATCCAATTTCGCCATAGAATCCCCCACCACCCAAGTGCTGTTAGAGCAACAACAGCAATTAAACCAACCACAACAATCGCAATACACGTGTATAAAACGATCGGCTCATGTGCAAGTGCATGAAAAGCACCTGCCGTAGGATCTGTAAGTCTTCCAAACATTTCTCAACCCATTTCAAATGAAATTCAAGTTTAAAAGAAACCCTATGTTAAAAGGGCTCTTTCTTTACTGATTCTTTAAATAACATCAGGATCAAATACTGAACATAGTGCACCCCATAGCGTCTGAGCAGCAGCACGTTTCATTAAATCCTCATTACATACCGTATTTTCATCGACACATCGATTAACAACACGATAGTAAAGGCGCTTCTCCACAGGTGCAAAATAACGAACTTCAGCATCTTTTTTCTTCGCAGCAATATCACCCATACGAGGCGCAATAGAAAGTTGACGATAAGATGCACGATCAAGTACTCGACCATTAGCCCGAGCTTTTACAATCCAATCCTCAAAGTCCTGCAAAGACACAGAATGCCACTTAAACCGCATACTCGAAAAACCATCACCACTGTAATTTGCTGAGGTTCCTTTGAATACTCCTTGCTCTTCAGCGACCAAATGCAACTTAGCATTCATCTGCGGCATAGCGTAAAGAACTGTACCCAGTTTGGGGACCCAAAAAGCATTGACAGAATTCTCTGACGTCAATTGCAATAAAACTTGACGCCCTTCAGGTGCATAAATCTCATTAATCGATGCAACACCATATTCAGGATAAATAAAAAGCCATTTCCAATCAAGAGAAACGGCATCTATCTGTAATGGCTTTCCTTCACCTACAACTTCCACTGGGAGAGGATTTGTAGGTTCCAGCTTATAAGTATAATAAGCTGTTAATGAACCTAAAACCATTACAATTACAATTGGAATACCCCACATCAACGCTTCAATTTTATTTGAATGCGCCCAATCAGGAGAATAGTCCGCTTTCATATTCGATGCACGATATTTTATAGCTAAAAATACCACACTCACCATAACTGGGATGACAACACAAAGCATCACCACCACACAAACAACTATCAAAATGAGCTGTTGACGTGCAACATAACCTGATGGCTGTATAACATCAATTTTACAACCAGATAAAAGCAGTGCTCCCCCTAAAATCACAAGCATTTCTAATTGTCGAACAAAGCTTTTCATCTCTATTTACCCCCGTCATATGCACCAAAAATTGTCATAAATATATACCTCGTATTGTACAGATTTGAAAATAATTATCAAGTGAATTCAATGCCTATATTACTCTTATCAAACGCTTATTCTTTACCTATCACAATTTAATTGTTTTGCTTAATTGTTTTGCAATATATTCAAGTGCAAACCAATATCCATCACCTCCACACCCAGTTATGATAGCGTCTACACCTGCAGATGTATAAGAGTAGTGACGAAAAGCTTCACGCTGGTAAATATGAGATAAATGAACTTCTACTTTTGGCCCTGAAAACATTTTTAGGGCATCAAGAAGTGCAACAGATGTGTGACTGTAAGCGGCTGGGTTAATAATCAATCCAGAACTTGCCTCTATTGCTTCTTGTATCCATGCTACCAACTGCCCTTCACAATTACTTTGATAAAAATTTATTATGATATCATTTTTTTTTGCCCATTCTCTGCATCTTTTTTCAATATCTTCCAGAGTCTCAGTTCCATAAATTTCTGGCTCACGTTGACCTAGAAAATTTAAATTAGGACCATTTAAAATCGTTATCATCTCAGACATAGCATGCCTTTTCTTTTAGACCTATCACTTATTAAAAATAATATTTAGCATGTTTTTACGACAATAAAGCCCCATCCTTAATCTCAAAGAATTCTGCGCGTCCTTTTAAGTCATCAAATAAAAGACGATCTGTTCCTGTCATAAATGTTTGTACAGCTAAATCATCAAGAATATCAAATAAAGCAGCACGTCGGTGCGAATCAAGATGAGCAGCCATTTCATCAAGAAGAAGAATGGGGGCTTTTTCCGACATCATACCTGTTAGACGAGCATGACACAAAACTAAACCTGTCAGCAGCGCTTTTTGTTCACCTGTTGAACACGATGTTGCTTCTATATTTTTATCAGCATAAAAAACCTGCAAATCTGCGCGATGTGGTCCTTCTAACGTCCGACCAGCAGCACGGTCCATTGCGCGATTATGCCGTAATCGATCACAAAATTGCTCTTCAACTTCAATTGCTGATATTTCACTAAGAGCTGTTTCCAAAAAACCATCAATTTGCAAAAAAGCTCGTGGAAAAGGTATCTGTGATGGCATTTGTGTAAACATATCATTTAAAAGACGAATAACATCAACACGCGCCGCAGAAATAGCTGTCGCCAGTTCTGCCATCTGCTTTTCTAAAGCATCAAACCAAGCACAATCTTCATTTCCATCTAAAAATAAACGATTACGTGCGCGCATAGCTCTATCATAATCGGCTATGCGGCGCCTATGCAAGGGATCAATCGCCAAAACCATACGATCCAAAAAACTACGGCGCTCAAGCGAAGGACCTGTAAAAAGACCATCCATAGACGGTGTTAGGACACTAATATGACAATAATCTGTTAGGCAATCACCCGACTCATTCACACCATTAATATGGACTTTTCGACTGTTATCGCTAACCTCCAAAGCTGTACCAATCTTTACTTCGCCATAAAGAGCGCATTCAAGACGCGCAAATACAACAAATCCTCCACCGCCACCATCTACAAAGCTAACGTCAGAATAAGCAGCACGCCGCAAACCACGACCAGGAGAAAGAAAAGATAACGCCTCTAAAAGATTCGTCTTACCAGCACCGTTATGGCCGGTAAAAACCACATGCTGACCAGAAAAATGAATATTGAAAAAAGGATAATTGCGATAACGTAAAAGCTTCAGCTGCCTCACTGCCACTTTGTGCACATGACTGGCCATACATTGCAAAACAATTGCCCCTAAACGCGAATAGGCATCAGTACATAGAGCACATCCGCATCATCATTATCACGAATCAGAGCTGGTGCTCCAGCCTCAGCCAACATAAAAACCATCTCGTCACTTGAAAGCTGCCCAGCAATATCCAAAAGATAACGTGAATTAAATCCTATCTCAAGCGGTTCAGATGCATAAGTTACTGATAATTGATCTTCTGCACTGCCCGAATCTGGGCTATTAACAACAAGCCTTAACTGTCCATGCTCAATCGTTAATTTAACTGCACGCCCCCGATCACTTGAAATCGTTGAAACACGATCAACTGCAGAAGAAAAGTCCTGCCTATTAACAATTAATTCTTTATCATTTCCAAGAGGAATAACACGTTGATAATCCGGAAATGTTCCATCAATTAATTTTGATGTAAAAATCACAGAACCTACAGAAAAACGAATCTTTGTCTCTGAAAGCTCTATACATACATCGCTATCATTTTCTTCTGAAAGAAGTTTTTGCAATTCTCCTACAGCTTTACGGGGAACAATAACACCGGGCATTCCCTCAACTCCTGAAGGAGCTTCCATCTCAACTTGTGCCAAACGATGACCATCAGTTGCAACCAAACGCAATTTCAAAACACCATCATTAATAACATGTAAATAAATACCATTAAGATAATAACGGGTTTCTTCAGTAGAAATAGCAAATTGCGTACAATCAAGTAAATGTTTTAAGCTTGATGCCGATAGAGAAAAACGATAACCAAACTGCCCAGGAAGCGACTCTGGAAAATCTGCCTTCGGAAGACATTGAAGCTGAAAATGTGCACAACCCGAAACAACAGACATTGTGCCTGCTTGATTCTCATCGACGGATAAGACAACTTCATTGCTATCAGGAAGTTTTCGAATGATATCATAGAGCAAATGTGCTGGAACAGTTGTTGCTCCAGCTTGTTTAACATTAACTGCAAAAGATTCCGTAACCTCTAAATCAAGGTCTGTTGCTTTTAACTGCACACGACCATTTTCTGCATCAATCAGCACATTCGATAAAATAGGAACAGTATTACGGCGCTCTACCACACGGTGAACCCGACCAAGAGACTTGAGAAATTGACTGCGATCAACTGTAATACGCATAAAAGCCCCGTATGATTTACTAAAAACTATAAGAATTCCTTAGCATTAAAATAGATCCTCTTCAAAGAATCGCCTGCTAGACTTTATTAAACCTCTCTTAAAATGGCAAGTCACTCCTGCATAAGAAGAAAATAAATCTTTTCATTAAATTCTTTAAAGTTTCTCCAAAGAAAGAAACGATAAACACTATACAGCCTGTTCTCCAATCAAACGCTTAAGCAATTCAAGTTCCTTAGCCAAGGTCTGATCACCACAAACCAAATCTTCAATTTTACGCACAGCGTGTAAAACTGTTGTATGATCACGTCCACCAAAACGACGCCCAATTTCTGGCAACGAGCGAGGAGTTAATACTTTTGCTAAATACATTGCAACTTGCCGTGGCTTCACAACCGTACGTGTTCGACGATTAGATAACAAGTCCTGTTTAGAAACATTATAATGACGTGCTACCGTACGCTGAATTTCTTCAATCCGAATACGCTTAGGTTCACCAGGACGTGTCAAGTGACCTAATAACTCATCAATCCGCTCTAAAGATAAATCAGACTCAAAAGATTGGCGAAACAAGAGCTGATTAAATGCACCTTCAATATCACGCCCCGACCCTAAAACCGTTTTCGCAATATATTCCAAGATATCATCAGAAATTGATACCATGCCATCATCTTGTTGTGCCACCTTCAACCGCTGGCGCAACATTTGCAAACGCATTTCATAATCTGGTGCTTCAATTTCAAGAGCTACCCCTCCCTGAAGACGAGAACGAACGCGAAGATCAAGCGATTCTAATTCTGCTGGCGGACGATCTGCAGCGACAACAACTTGTTTTGCACTATCAAGCAACATATTAAGCAAATGGCAAAACTCATGTTGTATCGACTTACCCTGCAAAAACTGCATATCATCAATAATCAAAAGGTCGATATCACGAAGCTGCTCTTTAAAAGAAAGAGCATCATTATCACGAATAGCTGTTGCAAAACGCCACATAAAATATTCAGCAGTTAAATAAATAACACGCGCAGACGTTAAACGCTTCAATGCAGAAGCAGCAATTGCTTGAAGCAAATGTGTTTTTCCTAAACCAACAGATGCGTGAATAAAAAGAGGATTAAAACGCAAAGCACTTTTATGCCCCTCCGCAATTGAACGCGCAGCTGCTAAAGCAACACGATTAGAAGCCCCCTCAACAAAACTTTCAAAAGTATAGCGAGAATCAAGTGGAGATCCAAAAACTCCCGTTTGAGAACTCTTAACTGAATGCTCTGCACAACTTTCAACAAAAGATGAAGTCGCTTGCTCCTCTAGCACAGCAGAAGGAACACTTCTTTTACAAACGACGTCTCTTGAAACGCGTTCCATACCACGAACAATAACTTCAACACGAAGAATTGCTGAATTCTCTTGTTTCCATAAATGAGTCAAAAGAGAACCATAGTGATTATTAATCCATGAACGTAAAAAAGCTGTAGGAACAGAAAGCTTTACAAGAGTATGGCTATATTCAGCAAGCTTCACACGTCCAAACCAACTGGTATAAGCCTCAACACCAACCTGCACCTTTAATTGCGCCATAACACGTATAAAAGCCGCCGCACTTTCCTCCTCTGAAACAATAGAATGCCCTATAGAAGCATTTCTACAAACGTCCTCATCACTCTCTGTCATCCTATTCTTTATTATGTTCTCTGCCGACAGGATATTCACCGAAACCCTTTTAAAGGAACTAGCTTTAGAGTTCAATTTATCCACCATCTTTCATCCTGATAAAAATAAAATTCTGTCCTGCCAAACAGCTAAAATAAATCTAGCGAAGGCAAAACGCCCTACCCCAAATAAGATTACTCACCCTCCCCTAGGATAGCCTCATCACAACCCCACTAACAAAGATGACCAATAAGATTTACTTGCACTCATGATATGACCCACCCTTCTAAAATGGTAAACATATCTATTCAGAAAACTAAAAAATCGTCAGAAAACCTCCCCAGCACAAAAGCTTCAAAAAGCCTAAGTCAAAACATCTTGTACTCAACAAAATACAGAACAATGTGCTGGTGTGACCCCTTCATGCTTTTTAGTCTTCATAAGAACCATACAAAACAGCAGAGGTAAAATGCAAGAGGTCAAAATAAAATCAAAAAACCCGAAAAAAATGCTTGTATCAATGAGGAATGAAAAAAATATTGATTCAATTCATTTTTTTTCTCTAAATTTACCAACAATTAAAGAATCTCTTCAGATTTAAAAAAAAAAATAAAATGCTTGACAAAAAAGACTCTGTAAAAATCCACAAAGCTTGTGGATAACCATACCCCTCCTATAAACTTTCTCTCCTTTTTCAAGAGGAGAATCATTATCGATTCTTATTTTCGATAGAAACTTTTTGAAATAATAAACAAAAAGCCAGCATCCTCATGGATACTGGCTTGATTCTCAATAAAGGAGAAAAAGCTTAAACGCTGAGAGCCTTCAAACGTTTAGCTAAACGCGATACTTTCCTCGCAGCAGCATTTTTATGAAAAACTCCTTTAGAAACCGCACGCATAATTTCAGGCTCAAAATTCTTAAATGCAATCTCTGCAGATGCCTTATCACCACCCGCTAAAGCATCATCAAACTTACGTATAAAGGTACGAACGCGCGAACGGCGGGCCCTATTAACCTGTGTGCGCGCCGTAACCTTGCGCACCGCTTTTCGAGCAGAAGGTGTATTCGCCATAAATATAATCTCTCTTTCAACACCTTGGTAAAATGAGTCTAAAGAACAACTCTACCAATATAAATAAATTCAACCCAAGCAAAACTATAAAGCTGCCTATAACTGTGTGGCTTATAGCGCAATCCCAAAGCTAACGTCAATTAGATTTTCAAAGATAGTCATAAAAAAACGAAGCCAAACTCTTTGATCCGCAGCTTTATAGCTTAATAATAGACATTCCTTAACAAATAAAAGAATTTAAACGGCTAACTTACGCAAGACATATTGCAAAATCCCCCCATGATGCAAATAATCTAGCTCATCTTCAGTATCAATACGGCATAATAACGGAGCGGTTTTTATCGTACCATCAGAAAAAGTAATTTTCGCTACTGTCTTTTGACGAGGTTTCAAGTTATGAATTCCTTCAATTGTCACCTTTTCATCTCCCTTTAAGCCTAAAGATGTCCAACTTACACCCTCCTCAAAGACAAAGGGAACAATGCCCATACCAACAAGATTAGAGCGATGAATCCTTTCAAAAGACTGTACAATCACTGCTTTTATACCAAGAAGATTGGTGCCTTTGGCTGCCCAATCGCGCGATGATCCATTGCCATATTCAATACCAGCAAAAACAACGAGTGGAGTACCTTCTTGTTTATACGCCATTGCCGCATCGTAAATGGCTTGTTCTACCGCTGACGGATAATGAACCGTATAACCTCCTTCTCGACCATTTTCTCCCAACATGAAATTACGAATGCGAATATTGGCAAAGGTCCCACGCACCATAACTTCGTGATTCCCACGACGCGTTCCATACTGATTAAAATCAGCCACTTTAACACCATGATCCATTAAATATTTTCCGGCAGGAGAAGCTGCTTTAATAGAACCAGCAGGAGAAATATGATCCGTCGTGATTTTATCACCAAATAAACCTAAAATCCGTGCATCTTTAATATCTGGTAAGATATCAGGTGTTTTCTGCATATCATCGAAATAAGGTGGATTGCGTACATAGGTGGATTGCTCATCCCAAGAATAGGTAGAACCCGTAGGAATCTGAACTTTTTGCCAATTTTCATCTCCCTTAAAAACATCTGCATACTTTTCAGCAAAAACCTTACGCGTGACATTTTTTTCGATGAATTCCTGTATTTCTTGAGAAGTTGGCCAAATATCTCTCAAATAAATGGGTTGGCCATTTGAATCTTCACCAAGAGGTTCCTTGGTTAAATCTTTACACACCGTCCCGATGAGCGCATGTGCAACAACTAACGGTGGTGAAGCTAAATAATTCGCTTGCACATCAGGGGAAACACGCCCTTCAAAATTACGATTTCCTGAAAGAACTGCAGATGCAACTATACCATTGTCATTAATCGTTTTGGAAATAGCTGGATGCAAAGGACCAGAATTCCCAATACATGTTGTGCACCCAAATCCTACTAAGTTAAATCCTAATGCATCTAAATCTTTTTGCAGACCCGAATTTTGAAGGTAAGCTTCAACAACTTGTGAACCAGGTGCAAGAGAAGTTTTTACCCATGGCTTGCTCTTGAGACCTTTTGCCACAGCATTTCGTGCCAAAAGACCCGCTGCAATAAGAACACTTGGATTCGATGTATTCGTACACGACGTAATCGCAGCGATCACCACATCACCGTGACCAAGCGTATATTCTTCACCCTCGACCTGATAACGCTTATCTTGTTCAGAAGTCTTCTTATAGTCTTCGACCAATGCCTTCTCAAAACCCTGCCCAACGTTTTCCAATGCAATACGTCCTTCAGGACGTTTAGGACCAGCCATAGAAGGAACAACAGTTCCCATATCCAATTCAATTGTATCACTAAAAATGGGATGAGCCACCATTTCGTCATGCCACATCCCTTGTGCTTTGGTGTAAGCTTCTACTAAGGCAATCCGATTTTCATCACGTCCTGTCATATTGAGATAACGCACTGTCTCCTTATCAATTGGGAAAAAACCACACGTCGCTCCATATTCAGGTGCCATATTTCCAATCGTTGCCCGATCAGCAAGCGTCATCTGCTCCAAACCAGGACCAAAAAACTCAACAAATTTACCGACAACACCCTTCCGGCGTAGCATTTGAGTCACCGTCAATACGAGATCGGTGGCTGTTACACCTTCTTTAAGTTTACCTGTTAGACGAAAACCAATCACTTCAGGTAACAACATAGAAACAGGTTGACCTAACATTGCTGCTTCTGCTTCAATACCACCAACACCCCAACCTAAAACCCCTAAACCATTCACCATAGTCGTATGCGAATCAGTTCCCACACAGGTGTCAGGATAAATCGTCTCACAGCCCTCTTCATTCTTCATCCATACACATTGTGCTAAATATTCTAGGTTAACCTGATGACAAATCCCTGTTCCTGGAGGAACAACGCGAAAATTTTGAAAGGCTTGCTGCCCCCATTTAAGGAAACGATAGCGTTCACCATTGCGTTCATATTCATGCTCAACGTTTTCCTTAAAAGCCATGGAATTGCCAAAAGCATCAACAATAACTGAGTGATCAATGATGAGATCAACGGGAATGAGAGGATTGATTTTTTCAGCGTTACCGCCAAGTTTAACCATAGCATCACGCATTGCAGAAAGATCAACAACTGCTGGAACACCTGTAAAATCCTGCATAAGAACACGTGCAGGACGGTAAGCAATTTCTGCCCCAGCGCTCCCTTTGTCGTTTAACCACTTAGCAACATTGAGGACATCCTCTTTTTTAACTGTGCGACCATCTTCAAATCGCAATAAATTTTCGAGAATAACTTTCATCGAAAACGGTAAACGAGAAACACCTTCAAGCCCATTCTTCTCCGCTTCGATCAAGCTATAATAAGTATATTCTTTGCCACCAACATTTAATACTCTGCGACAATTAAAGCTATCAATTTGAGTCATGACTGTCCACCCTCATACTATAACCACCCAATTTCCAGGAATGAACAACACAAACTACGATTCAAGGTCGCAGCTTGAGCGCAGACGCTATCACCTCCGCTATCCATTTCCCCCTCCACCTCTCATAGGCAAATGCGGAAATCAGCGCCAGAAACCATTTTACACCAGATATTGATGTAAGGTATCCCTTATAGAACTATTTCTAGAACTATTCTAGGTACAATTGCACAAAAAATGTGTTTTTTATTCTATAATGCAATAAAGAATATGAAAATAAAAACAAAATAGGTAATCACATGGTGTTATCAGGCAAAGATTTAGCCGCTTACAGAAACGAGGAAATTCTGTTTAAAGGTCTTTCTTTTTGTTTATTTTCACAGCAACTGATGACAATCACCGGTCCTAATGGTATCGGAAAGTCTACATTACTCCGAATCATTGTCGGTCTTCTTGAAGCTGCTGAAGGTCATATAATACTTAAAGACCATGATCAAATATACCCTGTTGCAACTGCGTGTCATTATCTTGGTCCTCAAAATGCTATGAAACCTCTCTTATCTGTCATTGACAATTTGCAATTTTGGGCAGATTTTTACGGTCAACATTTACGCTTTGTGCATGAGGTTCTTGCCGATATTGGTCTTTCTAACCTTGAACATTTACCCTTTAAAGCTCTATCAACTGGACAACAAAGACGCGTAGCTATTGCTCGCCTTTTGCTCTCCTATCGTCCTCTTTGGATTTTAGATGAACCAATATCTGGGCTTGATAACCATGCTCAAAAACTCCTTGCTCGTATTTTCCAGCGTCATCTCAATCAAGGTGGTATGATTATCGCTGCAACTCATAATTCCCTAGGTATTCCAGAAAACCATAAAATCGCTCTGGAAAAATTTTTACCTCTCTAGGAGAAAATAAAATGAAAGCACTGTTCTGGCGTGACCTTAAACTATTATTAGCGCCACAAGCCTCTTCACTAACAGGACTATTGTTTTTTATCGCTTTTGTTGTCATAACCCCCTTTGCCATTGGACCAGATCCCAAAATTCTTGCACAAATAGGGCCTGGTATATTGTGGTTTGGAGCCCTTCTTGCAGGACTCCTCAATCTGAACAAACTTTTCCAAATCGATCGCGATGATGGTAATCTCGACCAATTTATCCTTTCAGGAAAAAGACAAAGTTTTACACTAATTGTCTTTACCAAATGTCTTGCCCATTGGGTAGGAACAATGCTTCCTCTTATTTTTGCTACACCTATTTTAGCCCTCATGCTCCATTTAGATGTAGCAATAACTTTTACAACAATACTTACCCTTTTATGCGGAACACCAGCCATTATTTTTATTGGCGCCATAGGTGCTGCACTCGCAACCTCATTGTTGCACAGTACTCTGCTTATTTTTATCATTATCTTGCCGTGGATCATTCCAATTATGATTTTTGGTGTTTCGACTGCTACAGCCCCAATAAATCCAAATATTTCTTTTCTCACGTCCTTGGCTCTTCTCAGCGCTTTTTCACTTCTTTTGAGTCTCTTTGGCTCTTTTGTTGCTGCGATAACGCTTAAACTTTTATCAGAATAATAAAAGATGATTGCCGCATTGAAAAACTCTGCCTATTATGAATTTCATGAATGAACTATCTCGTCCATATAAAATCAGGTCACTCCCTGAAAGTTTTATCCTTTTTATGAAAATAAGCAGTGTCGTCTTACCTTGGTTGGCCGGTATAACATTGTGTTTCCTTATTTTAGGGCTTATTCTGGTGATGCATTCCCCTGATGACTATCAACAAGGCATTACTGTTAAGATTATGTACCTTCATGTACCCTTTGCGTGGTTGTCTACATTCTGTTATGTAACGATGAGTGCAGCAGCATTAGGAAATCTGATTTGGAAATATCATCTTGCTGATGTGGCCCTTAAATGTGGGGCGCCTATTGGGGCAATTTTTACCGCCTTGGCTCTCATGACAGGAGCACTTTGGGGGCGACCTACATGGGGAACATGGTGGGTCTGGGATGCACGTTTAACATCAGTTTTAATTCTGCTTTTTATCTATCTTTCCATTATCCTGCTCGGACGTGCTTTTGAAAACCAAGTAAAAGGTGCTCGCGCTACTGCAATTCTTACACTTGTTGGATTTGTTAATATCCCTGTTATTAAATTTTCCGTTAATTGGTGGAATACATTGCATCAGCCAGCATCATTGTTACGTGCTGGAGGATCAACAATCGACAATGCTATGTTATGGCCTCTTATAACAATGCTATTTTGTTTCATCTTTATGTTTATTGCGCTCTATTTGATGGCTATGCGAAATGAAATCAATAGTCATTATATCCGAATACTTCAGATTAAAAAATCCCGCCGTGCACAACAACAGGACTCTTCATCATGCTCGACCTAAATGGCATCCAGGGCGGACTTTTAGGAAATCTATCTCAGAAAATTGATTTTTTCCTTAGCACCCTTAAACACGAGCAAATTGTTGTTTTAAGCTATGTGCTTTCTGCAATATCCCTCTTATGTCTTATTGGATATATTCTTTGTAAAGCCCTATACCAAAAAAAAATTCTCCAACAGCTAAACAAAAAAGAGCTGCCACAAAAAGAAAAGTATAATGAAAAACATCCCTCCAAAACTTAAAAAAAATATATCTTTGCCTGTTCTGCTTGTTTTTTTTGGACCATTTGTGCTTTTTCTTCTTCTCATGGTGTTTTTTTTCAACTTTATGGATAAAAAATACCTTCAAGATTCTTCTCTTCTCCCAAACGCATTAGCTGAAAAATCTGCTCCCAATATTCATCTTCCTCTTCTTGATAAAGAAAGTTATCTCAATTCAAAACAGTTTAAAGGACGTGTCACATTGGTTAACTTTTGGGGCTCTTGGTGTTTGCCATGCCGCGAAGAGCATCCTATTCTTATGAAAATTGCACAAGATAAACGTTTTGATCTGATTGGTATTAATTATAAAGATAACAAAACAAACGCCCTACGCTTTTTAAACAATTTTGGTAATCCTTTTAAATTTATTGGCTTTGATGTTTCAGGATATACAGCCATTGATTGGGGAATATATGGACCCCCAGAAACCTTTCTCTTGAATAAAGAGAGCATCATTATTGTCAAACATGTTGGTCCCTTAACATGGAAAATTTATCAAAAAAAAATTCTACCAAAAATTGAACAAGCGCTCATGACAGAAGAAAAATAAAATATCAACATATTGATTTATAAATAATAATTTACCATTTTTATCTATTAAATGAAAATGCCCTATACTATGAGATTTTTAAAATTTCTATATGTTGAATCAAAAAAACATTTAAGATAAAGACTAAAAATACCTTTTATGAATTGTCTAAACGTGAAAATAATTGGCAATATTTTAAGTTGAAAAATATAATAATGCAGGTTTGTAAAAACATAACGTTTTATCATGCTATGTATGCTATTTTATTTATATGGATCCTCATTCTTCTTAGGAAAATTTGACAAGAGCATTACCATTGTTGATTCAAAAACATGTGCAAAGAAATATCTGTAGAGCAAACCTCCCAAGTATGACAAAAATTTAAGTAGTTTTCATTTTTTTATCGATTAAATATCTGTTTAGGAGCTTTATTTTTGATTATTTGGACAAAACAATATTGTTATAGAAACATCGTTAGATTAGTGAAAGAAACCAACTATTATTTTCAAAATCATATAGTGTTCTGTCTCCGCTTTTTTATCTGAAATGCACATTGTTATGAGGGGACTTCACCACTATTTTCATCTTTATAAAATAACAAATCCATTCCTTCGCAGCGTTATTGGTATATTTATTCCCATTATACTATCTGTTCGTAATAGACTCCATAAATTCCATATTGAGTCTATACATTCTTATTCTTTCGATAATTTATCTTATGATTATAACTAATAAGCTTTTTTGACTCTTAATAAGATAAATTCGAGTAAGCAAATATGACTATAATCAAAAAATCTCATTTAACAGAAAAGATAAGTTATGAGTACATGATCAATCTATCAATGAATATTATAAAAGAATTCATTGTAAGAAATAGGCTTTTGAGATGAAAAAAATAAACAAGAAGCTTTTTCGAGAGGAGAAAATATATTTTACAGAGAACTCTTTTTTAAGCACTCTGTGACGTGATTACTGATTTCAACAGAAAGATCACTCGTATACATTAAAAAACTCTAAGACAAGAAATATTCTAGAAGTTTATATGAGCTTATGGGTAAACTTTTATAACGCAAATAAAATAGGCTTTTGTTGCAATCATCATTTTTTATGAAAAATATTTGATTATGTTTTTTCTTCTAAAAATTCTTGTGGTGTAAAACAATACGTTTTTGAGCAAAATTCACATGTGACTGAAATATATTTATTTTTAACCATTTTATTGCGTTCATCAATAGAAAATCCTTCTAGGATTCCTTTAATTTTTTCGTGTGAACAAGAACATTGATCGACAAGAGAAAAAGGATTAAAAACTCTAACACCTTGTTCATGAAAAAGACGGAACAAGAGCTGTTTACTACCAACTTGGGGATCTGTTAATTCTGAACTTTCAATCGTTGCCATGAGTATTTTAGCTTCCTGCCATTGGTTATCCAATTGGGTGTGGGTTTTCGTTTCTTCTCGCTTTTGATGAGAGACATCTATTTTATGATGAGAGGATTCTTGAGGTAAAAGTTGGATCAAAATACCTCCAGCTCGCCAGCTTTTCTGCGTTTTTCCTTGTTGGTCACGATTAATTAATATAGCAACAGCCAAACGGATATCGGTAGGAATTTGTTCTGATTGATCAAAATAAATACGAGAAGCTTCTTGTAAATTTGATCCATCTAATGCAACTATCCCTTGATAGGGTTGCATATGGGGACCTTGATCAATTGTGAAGGCTAAAGTGCCTTTCCCTAAAAGGGTTTCTGAAGAGATTTGATTATTGTCTATGGCTTGTTTAAGCTGTTCTTTATCAAAACGAGCGTATCCACGTAAACTGGAAGGAGGCGAAAAATCGCATACCAACATATTAACCGGTCCATCGGAATGAGTTTGTAAAATAAATTTTCCCGTAAGCTTTAGAGAAGTTCCAAGCAGAACAGTTAAAAGTAAAGCTTCTGCTAGAAGATAAGAAACCGGTTCAGGGTATTGATGTCTGTTAAGAATAGAATTTAAAGTTTCCCCAAGTTGTACGGCACGTCCACGGATATCAAGTTCTTCGACTTGAAAGGGAATAACAGTATCATCTTCATGCAAGAAGTTGTTGTCGAGAGAGGCTTCATCTTTAGCTTGTTTACTCATAGCTTTGCCTTTTTTATATAATTTGTTGTAGAGGAGCTATTGTGGAGAGAAAAACGCATCTTGTAAACACCAAGAAAGAATTGCTTTTTGAGCATGAAGACGATTTTCAGCCTCATCGAAAACAACGGAGTGCGGTCCATCAATCACAGAATCAACCACTTCTTCACCACGATGAGCAGGAAGACAATGCATAAAAAGAGCATCAGATTTTGCTAATTTCATGAGAGCTTCATTGACTTGATAAGGCTGAAAAATAGAACGACTGCGAGCACGAAATTCTTGTCCCATGGAGACCCATGTATCGGTCATAATACAATCAGCATCTTGAGCTGCTTTTTGGGGACTATGAGTTAGTGTAAGGTGTGCTCCTCGTTCACGTGCCCAATGTATAAATTTTTCTTGTGGTTCACTGCCCTTTGGAGTAGCAATACGCAAATGAAAATCAAAAAGAGCTGCGGCCTCAATTAAGGAATGGAGCACATTATTACCATCCCCCATCCACGCGAATATTTTGCCAGCAATTGGCCCCCGATGCTCTTCATAGGTTAATATATCTGCTAAAATTTGGCAAGGATGTGTATCATCTGTAAGGGCATTAATGACAGGAATTTGTGCATATTGTGCCAATTCGAGCATACGTTGATGTTTTGTTGTTCGTAATATCACGATATCCACAAAACGGGATAAAACACGAGCTGTGTCAGCTATAGTTTCACTATGACCAAGCTGCATCTCTGAACCCGTGAGCATGATTGTATCTCCCCCAAGCTGGCGCATACTGATATCGAATGAAATACGGGTTCGTGTGGATGGTTTTTCAAAAATCATCGCAAGTGTTTTACCCATAAAAGGTTTTGAACCTTTCCCTGCTTTAAAAGACGCTTTAAGGATTTTTGCATAATCGATCAGTGCGCGCGCTATTGCTGGCGTTAAAATGGATAAGTCCGTGAAATGACGAAGAGCATTTGTCATTTGTGTAATATTTGTCTTTCTTTGTTTACTTGCGAAAGATAAGCTATTGCTTTTTCAATACGATGCAAACTTTCATCTATTTCTTCTTCCCTAATGATAAGAGGAGGCAATAAGCGCACAACGTTGTTGTTGGCAGCAACACTTAAGAGATATTCATTTTCTAAAGCATTAACGACAAGATTTGAAGGCACAACACACTGAATACCCACCATTAGGCCCATCCCCTGAACTGCGCAGATAATATCAGGATAGATATTGAGAATGTGCAAAAGTCCACTTTTTAGTTTATCCCCCATGCGCTGAACATGGTTGAGAAAATTTGGCTCTAACAAAATATCAAGAACACTATTTCCTACAGCCATTCCAAGAAGATTTCCTCCAAAGGTTGAACCATGGGTCCCAAGTGTCATGCTTTTTGCAACTTTATCAGTTGCAAGGCAAGCACCTAATGGAAATCCTCCTCCTAATCCTTTTGCGAGGGTAAGTATATCAGGAAAGACATCACTCCATTCATAAGCAAAAAGCTTTCCTGTTCGTCCTATACCCGTTTGGACTTCATCCAAAATCAATAACAGACCATTATCATCGCATATTTTGCGCAAAAATCTTAAATATTCATGAGGGACCGTTCGTATTCCTCCTTCTCCTTGAATAGGTTCAATAAGAATAGCGGCGGTATTTTTATTAATAGCGTTACGCAAAGCGATTTCATCACAAAAAGGTACTTGAATAAATCCACCAGCTTTAGGTCCAAAGCCTTCAAGATATTTTTCATGCCCAGTCGCAGCAAGTGCTGCAAGTGTACGTCCATGAAATGCCCCTTCAAAAGTAATTATTTCAATGCGTTCTGAATGACCCGCAGCATAGTAATAATGACGTGCCGTTTTGAATGCGCACTCCAATGCTTCAGTGCCTGAATTGCAGAAAAAAACCTTATCCGCAAAACTATTTGCACAAAGCCGCGTAGCAAGAGCTGATTGTTCAGGGGATTGAAAAATATTAGAAACATGCCAAAGTTTTTCAGCTTGCATTTTGAGCGCATCAACTAATTTTGGATGTGAATACCCTAATGCATTAACAGCAATGCCAGATGTGAAATCAAGATAATGTTCTCCCTTATCGGAAATAAGCCATACACCATGCCCCTGTTCAAAATGCAAATCTCGTCGTGCGAAGCATTCATAAAGTGGTTGTATAGAGACGGCATCCATCATAATTTCCTTTATATTTTAACCTTTTCAATATATATACAAAGCAACACTACAAATAAAACAACATGGTACATTTCGTTACGGTGCTTTCAACATTTCATTACGATTAATGATTACACCTATGGAATAGATCATTACACCAATTGAAAAAAAGTCAATGAAGGTTCTACAAATAAGCATTTTTGGAAAAATCCTTAAACAAAAGTAAAAGTTTAACCTATGATTGATTTGCAAGTTGGGGAAAACATTCTAAATAAACTCTTCAAGAGGTAAAGACTCTTGTCATAGAGTGAGTGCATATTGTAATTTATTATATAATAAGCAAGATGATGTGTTTTGGTTTGTAAGTCCAAAGGTTGGATGATTTTCTTATGCTCGCTTAGAGTGTAAAATTCTTTCATTCAGCGTAGTGAAAACATTATTAAAACATTTGAAGATGCAAAGGGGGAGAGCATCTTAGTGACGTAATCGGAATGGAGTGCTGGTATGGGTTGGACATGTGAACGCGTTGAGCTTCTTAAAAAGCTTTGGAGTGAAGGGTTAAGTGCAAGTCAAATTGCTGCTCAATTAGGTGGGGTCAGCAGAAACGCAGTCATCGGCAAAGTACACCGATTAAAGTTGCCAGGACGCGGTAAAACACCACAAGGAAGTGCGCGTACGCAAAAAACCCCCGTGGGAAGCAGCCCATCATCTCCACGTGTGCGTCGCAACACATCCACGGTATCGCCAATAAACACATCATCTGTAGGTATTGAAGAACCAGTTTTAAAGACAGAATTTGTAGCAGAAGATGTAAAAGAAGTTGATATGTCCACAAAATCCAATGTAGTTGTGCCTATATCACGTCAACTTAATCTTTTACAATTGAGTGAAAATACATGTAGATGGCCGGTTGGCGATCCATTATCAGCAGATTTTCATTTTTGTGGTGCAGATTCTGATGAAAATAGCCCCTATTGTGCCTTTCATGCTAAGCTAGCATTTCAACCAATATCTGAAAGACGTCGGATAAGAGTGTAATATCCTCGATTGAATCTCATATTCTAAGCCTTCTGCGCTTCGTTATTAAATTTTAATTATCGAATTATTATGAGAAAGAAATTTAATAAAGCTTTTAATGAGTGAAAAAATTTCTTCATGAAACTATTCAACGAAATTGTATCTTTTGGTGCTATTGCACAATTATGTATTGTAAAGTTATATTCCTGTTTATTTTCAAGATTCTCTTTAATTTAGTTGCACTACTTTTAACACTATCCATAGCAATATCTTTTGAATAAGATAATTTCTCATGTTTTTATTCTTCGTGTATTTAATAGAGTAATGCTGTGGTTTATAAAAATAATTTATCGCGTTGCAACCTAAATGAGACCCATCAATATCTCTTTCATTTTAAGCCTCTTATATTGAATCAATCAAAATCTTTCGTTTAAGCGTCACGAGCAAGATGAGAGCTGCGAAGAATAAAAACACTTAAAGAAAAGCATGCCTTTTATAAATGCTTTCAAGGAACAAGGGCTTCAAGGGGTGTCGCAACATTGGAAGCTAGCAAAGTGTGTGATGATGCCATCTTGCTCTTTTATTAAGTATAAAGATAGGAGTGCTTAATGGATTTATCGTTATACCCTTCACGGATGCTGTCGCAAAATAGGCTTGGGAGCGTTGAGAAATGTTTCTTTAAAACAAGCCTGTGAATATATGCAACAATGTCATTCTGTTTTGCGTGAGGGATGTGCTCCATTAAAGAACGCGATAAACAAAAGCGTGAAGCAATACGTAGAATGTAAAATGATATATTTATAATTATTTATAAAAAATTATAAATAAGGGGATATTGTATTCAAGACTCTTACGAAATATACGAAAACAATAAATTATTACGTATAAATAAATATTAAACCTAGAACGACCACAATAACATCACTTTCCTTTTCCCGACACAAAACGGCGCAACCAAACATAAAGTGCACCTTCTCCGCCATGTTGACGCCCTGCTTGCTCAAACGCGTGGACATAATATCGAAAAGCTGGTGTTGATAACCAATACGGAACAAATCTATACAAAGTTCCATCGCTCCCAACGGATCGTCCTTTTCCTGTAATCACAAGGACATAACGTAATCCTCTCTGCTGAGAGGATTGTAGAAATTTTTTTAAGAAAAAATAAGCTTCTTCCTGCATATAACCGTGGAGATCAAGGCGCGCCTCAAGAGGATAACGACCTTGGGAAATTTTACGATGTGCAACATGATCAAAGAAATGAATCTTTTGTGCTTGTGTAACTGCCCTCTTTTCGCTTTTAATAATTGTCGAGGGTTGTTGATTTTCCTGAGACAATGAGGAGATTTGAGTTACAAGCTGTTTTTTATCATTAATATTTGCAATAGTTTCTGAAGTAGAAGAGAGCATCTTACCGTGAAGCGGTGTTATCGTACGACAAACCCTCTCCCATAAAAGGCGATCTTGTGAAGCCAATAAATCTCTTTTTTGTCTCCATTTACTTGAGGACATTTTAATTTCTCATAAATCATTGAATGCTTATGGAAGAAAAACAAAAAGTATTTTAATTTTCATTTTCTGTAGCAAAAAGCTTCCAGTTTGGATCTGATGATAAACTATTGCGAACAAAAGTCCAAATATCTCTGATTTCTACAATAGCATCAGGATCACCGTCTATACGCTCGCCCTGTTCATTATAAGTAACAGAAATCATCTCACTGACAATACGTATCGTTAGAAGTTCATCCTTTTCTTGTATTGCCGCCGCAACAAATTCGATCTTATTAATTCCAACAAAAGTGAACTCTATTCTCTCTTTATTTTTTTCTCGTTGCTCAATAGCCGTACAAAAGCTCTCAAAAACATCCTGACAAAGCAAGCTTCTAAGTTGATTGCGATCACCTTTGGCAAAAGCTGTTACAATCATTTCATAAGCAATTTGTGCACCTTTTATAAAAAATTGAGGAGAAAATTGAGGATCAATTTTATGCAATTCCCGCAAATTTTTATTCAAAATACTCCCCTCCGGTGCAATTTTATCAATTTCACTAAAGTCGTCTTTTTGTGAATTTTTCTGATGAGGGAACGAAACAATATTATCAGTCGTTTCTGCTTCAACCTGTTTTTTAGAACGACGTGAATAAGGATCAAAGGGGGGCTTTTCAAACCCAATTCGTTTCCCTAATACATTACGGAGCTGCACAAAAATAACAACCATAACAACAAGAGCTATGACAAGTATAACGTCAAATTCCATGGGCGCTGTCAATCTCCAAAGCTTAAATCTCTAATAAACATTGCAGTCAATACCATTTATCAATAAATATGTAAAATAAGGAATCCTACCATTCAAATATTTTTATAGATTTTATATTAAATGGAGTGCTCTTAAGAATTTCTCCCCTTACTCATCCAGAAGGAAATTTGCATGTGATAAAATTTTATTCTATAAATCCTCGTTTTTTTGTTGTTATCTTTCTTTGCAGTCTTTTAATCGAGATCGCTGGTTTTATCTTTGTTGGTCAAGAAATTGGTATTTTAGCAACTTTGAGTTTGGTTATTCTCACAGCCATAGTTGGGGTTGTTTTATTGCGAGTTCAAGGGTTTAGCCTTTTAAAAAACATACAAACTGAACTTATCCAAGGACGCACATTAGAGAATAATATTATTAATGATGTTTTCATCATGTTTAGTGCAATTTTACTTATTCTTCCTGGCTTTGTAAGTGATCTCTTGGGAATATTACTTCTTATTAAACCAATTCGCTCTGTTGTTTGGCATTTTTTTACATCATTACAAAACAAAATGAATCTCAATACTAAAAGAAAAAATGACGCTGAAAAAGTAATTGATCTTAACGCAGAAGATTACACAATTTATGATACGACAGAATCTCCATGGCGCAAAAATGATGATAACCATTGAAATGCCTAAAAAACCTGTAACAAACTAAAAAAATATTCAAGATAAAGAGCGCATTTCTTGCAACCTTTTGCAAGGCGTGATAACCAGTTTGGTCTTTAGATCTAAAATAAATATACATATTATAATGAGAGAGGTTCGTCGTATGGCCGAAGATGAAATGAATAACAGTGGTGGAGAGCCGGTTTTTGCTGTATTAACTCAATATTTAAAAGATTTATCATTCGAAAACCCGGGTGCTCCTCGTTCATTGCGTACACGTGAAAAATCACCACAAATTGATATCAATATTAACGTCAATGCTAACCCAATTGGTGATGACAATTATGATGTCGTTTTGTCTCTCTCCGTCAAAGCCAATGATGAAACTGAAACCTTATTTCATGTAGAACTGATTTACGGTGGTGTTTTCCACCTTAAAAACATTCCACAAGAACATGTTATGCCATTGGTCTTTATTGAATGTCCCCGTCTTTTATTCCCATTTGCTCGCCAAATTATATCTAATGCTACTCAAAATGGTGGTTTTCCACCTTTATGGATTGATCCTATTGATTTTGCAGCCCTCTTCCAAAAGCGTCTCGCTGAAGAACAAAACGACAATCAAATACAACCCTCTTAAAAAATTTATTCTTTTGCTATCATAAAGCCCCTTAATATATTATTGGTATATTAGGGGCTTTTTTTCTTTAGACGACTTTTGCGGCATGATAAGCCGCAAGCATTGCGATATTGACAACATCTGTATCGCTTCCACTAAACGGTACAATTTGGACAGATTTTTCCAATCCAATTAAAATAGGACCAATGATGGTTGCTCCACCAAGTTCTTGTAACATTTTGCTTGCAATGGAAGACGCGTGATATCCAGGCATAACCAAAATATTAGCGGGCTCTGTTAATCCCATAAATGGATATTGCTGCATCAATTTGGAATTGAGTGCCACATCAGCGCTCATTTCTCCATCAAACTCAAAATCAACCTTGCGTTCATGCAAAATATTAATCGCATCCTGAATTTGCTGTATGATCTGCCCTTTCATATAACCAAACGTAGAAAATGCTAGAAATGCTACCCGTGGTTGATATCCAAATCCACGTACAAACGAAGCGGTTTGTTCCGCTATATCCGCAAGTTCTTCAGCATTAGGATTTTCATAAACGGCTGTATCCGCAATAAACACAGTTCGTCCACGGCAAATAGCCATTGAAATACCAATCAATCGTTCTTTTGGTTTTTCATCAATCGCACGACGTATATCGATCAGCGCTGTTTCATAATTGCGTGTCACCCCTGTAACCATTGCATCAGCATCTCCTAGTGCCACCATACACGCAGCAAAATAATTGCGATCATTATTGATACGACGATGACAATCACGCAACAGCCAGCCTTGACGCTGCATCTTTTTATAAAGATAATTCGCATAAGCATCTGTACGGCAAGAAAGCTTAGCATTCATAATAGAAATACCTTCACGCTCCAGATCAATTCCAGCGATAACAGCCGCTTCTCTTACTTGCTCTTCACGACCAACCAAAATCGCTTGTCCTAATTTTTGATGAACATAGGAAACGGCCGCCCGCATAACTTGCTCTTCTTCACCTTCTGCAAAGACAATTTGTTTTGGCGCTTGACGAACATGATTATAAATCCCACGCATCATCGAGGAAGTAGGATCACGTCTCGCATTCAAATCGCGCTCATAGGCCTCTAAATCATCTATGTTCTTTTGCGCAACACCACTTTCCATTGCTGCTTTTGCTACCGCTATTGAAACAACCGTTAATAAACGCGGATCAAAAGGAACAGGGATGATATAATTAGGACCAAATTTTAATCGCTTTCCACGATAAGCTTCTGCAACGCTGTCAGGCACTTCTTCGTGCGCTAAATTAGCAAGAGCCTTTGCCGCAGCAATCTTCATGTCTTCATTAATAACTCTTGCACGCACATCAAGTGCACCACGAAATATATAAGGAAAGCAGAGAACATTATTAATCTGATTTGGATAATCGGAACGCCCTGTTGCGACAATGGCATCATGACGCACTTGCATAACCTCTTCCGGCGTAATTTCTGGATCAGGATTAGCCATAGCAAAAATGATCGGCTGTGGTGCCATGGATCTTACCATTTCAGGAGTAAGAGCGCCTTTAGCAGAAACCCCAAAAAATATATCTGCTCCTTCCATTGCTTCCATAAGCGTACGTTTATCTGTTTGAATAGCATGCGCAGATTTCCATTGATTCATTCCCTCTTTGCGGCCTTCATAGACCACACCCTTTGTATCACATAATATGATATTTTCGGAACGAAAGCCCATCGCTTTAATCAGTTCAATACAAGCAATCCCTGCAGAACCAGCACCATTACAGACTAACCGCGTATTTTGCATATCGCGCCCTGTTAAAGTCAAAGCATTGAGAACACCAGCAGCAACAATAATTGCTGTACCATGTTGGTCGTCGTGAAAAACAGGTATATTCATCACCTCGCGTAGGCGGCTTTCAATCATAAAGCACTCTGGCGCCTTAATATCTTCAAGATTAATTCCACCAAAAGAAGGTTCTAAATGACGCACCAAATTGATAAAACTTTCTGTATCGTTTATATCAATTTCTAAATCAATGGAATCAATATCCGCAAAACGCTTAAACAGCACTGCTTTGCCTTCCATGACCGGCTTAGAGGCAAGGGCTCCTAAGTTACCTAACCCTAAAATAGCGGTTCCATTTGAAATAACAGCAACAAGATTGCCTTTTGCTGTATAATCATAAGCTAACGCTGGATTTTGAGCAATTGCCTTAACTGGAACTGCAACACCTGGTGAATAAGCAAGTGCTAAATCATGCTGTGTTGCCATAGACTTTGTTGCAACAATCTCAAGCTTTCCTGGTCGACCACGACTATGAAAATCTAGAGCTTCTCGTTCGCTCGCACTGTAAACAGTTTGAGACATTTTCTGATCCTGCTCGCTCTCTTTCATCTCACTTTATTTTCTCCAAAAACAGTGTAAATTTTGCTTGATAATGCGTATAGTCATTAAATTTGATTCATATATTAGAAATCGCTATTCTTGCCTTAGCAAATCTGATGATGCGTTGCAATTTAGAGATAAATAGATATTGAAGTAAACAAAAAAGAGTAAAAACTTCACTTAAAGGAAACAGGCCTCATACAAATGGATAAAAAAGACAACCATAAAAATAATTTAATTCCACAGCCTGCCTCCTCATCTGCTTCCTCTCAAGAACGTCTGACACCTATGATGGAGCAGTACATAGAAATCAAAGCCGTACATCATGATTCTCTTCTCTTTTACCGAATGGGGGATTTTTATGAATTATTTTTTAATGATGCGATTGAAGCTGCTCAGGCTTTAGGAATCACACTCACAGCACGCGGAAAACATTTAGGACAAGATATTCCTATGTGCGGTGTTCCCGTTCATGCTGCTGATGATTATTTACAAAAACTGATTGCTTGTGGTTACCGAGTTGCTGTTTGTGAGCAAATAGAAGATCCTGCTGAAGCAAAAAAACGTGGCTCAAAATCTGTTGTTCGGCGTGATGTTGTTCGCCTTGTAACACCTGGAACTATAACAGAAGAAAAACTCCTTGATCCAACACGCGCAAATTATTTGATGACACTTTCCCGTATAAAAACTAGCGATGGAGAGGAATTTGCTCTTTCTTGGATTGATATCTCAACAGGCATATTTCGTGTAACAGAAAGCCGCCAAGAAAAACTTTTAGCAGATATTATGCGTGTGGATCCACAAGAAATCATTGTTGCTGATTCATTCTTTCATGATAAATCTCACAAATCACTTTTTAATGTTCTTGACCGTATCATTTCACCTCAACCTGCTTGTCTCTTTGATGCACTAACCGCTGAACGCGATATTTGCAATTATTTTAAACTCTCAACTCTTGAAGGTGTTGCTGATTATTCACGTTCCGAACTCTCTGCAATTGTAGCTGCTATTCGTTATATCGAAAAAACACAAATAACGCATCGTCCTCCCCTCATGCAGCCTGAGCGCCAAAATGAAAGTGCAACTCTTTTTATTGATGCCGCAACCAGATTAAGCCTTGAACTTATTCGTACGACATCAGGTCAACGGGATGGAAGTTTATTAAAAGCTATTGATCGCACTGTAACAGGAGGAGGATCACGCCTTCTTATTGACCGCCTTATTGCTCCCCTCACCACTCCTTCAGCTATTGATACGCGTTTGGATTCTATCGATTTTTTTCTACGTAATCCTTCTCTTGCAGAAGCGATAAAGCTTATTTTAAAAGGGGGACCAGATATGCCCCGCGCCGTTTCACGTTTGGCTCTTGGACGAGGAGGTCCCCGTGATATGGCGACAATCCAGCGCGGCTTTGAAATCATTCGTGAATTGCATCAACTTCTTGATAATGAGCTTCTGCCTCAAGAAATAAGTGATGTACAACAGATGTTCTCAAACTTACCCACAGCGTTATATTTTCATTTAGAACAAGCATTAGCTGATGATCTCCCGCTCCTTAAACGTGATGGTGGTTTTATTCGTTCAAATTATCATAAAGAGCTCGATGAAATGCGTGCTTTACGTGATGAATCGCGCCGTGTTATTGCTGAACTTCAAGCGCAATATGCTCAAGAAACAGATATTAAGACGCTTAAAATAAAGCATAATAATATTCTAGGTTATTTCATTGAAGTAACCAGTACACAAGCATCTGCTCTTACAAATAATCCACAAGCTAAAGCACGTTTTATTCATCGGCAAACAATGGCAAATGCTATGCGTTTTACGACAACAGAGCTTGCTGACCTTGAAAGCCGTATTGCCCATGCCGCCAATCACGCATTAACACTTGAACTAGAGATTTTTGATATTCTCGTTCAGGAAATTACCGAACAAGTTGATTTTATTCGTAAAGCCTCTGAAGCACTTGCTATTTTAGATGTCTCTGTCGCCTTAGCATATCTTGCTGAAGAACAAGGATATTGCCGCCCTAAAATTGATCTTTCACTTACCTTTCATATCACAGCAGGACGCCATCCTGTCGTCGAGCAAGCACTCCGCAAACAAGCAGCAGAACCTTTTATTGCCAATAATTGTGATCTCTCTGTGCAAGAAAATCAGCAATATGCAGCAATCTGGCTGTTGACAGGGCCTAATATGGGAGGAAAATCAACTTTTTTGCGGCAAAATGCTCTCATTGCTATTATGGCGCAAATGGGGTCCTTCGTTCCAGCGACTTCAGCACATATTGGTGTCGTTGATCGCCTGTTTAGTCGTGTCGGGGCTTCCGATGACCTTGCACGGGGACGCTCAACCTTTATGATGGAAATGGTTGAAACAGCAACGATTCTCAATCATGCTAGCCACCATTCCCTTGTTATTCTTGATGAAATAGGGCGTGGGACATCAACCTTTGATGGACTTTCTATTGCTTGGGCTGCCGTTGAATATCTCCATGAAGTTAACCATTGTCGTGCTATTCTCGCTACCCATTTTCATGAAATGACTGCACTTACCGAAAAACTTGACAGGCTGCATAATGTAACCATGAAAGTCAAAAATTGGGATGGTGATGTAGTTTTTCTTCATGAGGTCACACCAGGAGCTGCTGACCGTTCCTATGGTGTACAAGTCGCAAAGCTTGCTGGACTTCCCCCAGCAGTTATTACACGAGCAACAGATGTACTCCATCAATTAGAACAAGGTGAAATGGCTGGAAAAGGACATAAACTCATTGATGATTTACCGCTCTTTTCTCTTAAAGCAACATCTCCCGTCAATGAAGCAAGAAACAAACATTGTGTACTTCACGAAGCTTTAAAAAATATCCATCCCGATGAACTCTCTCCTAAACAAGCTTTAGAAGCAATTTACCACCTCAAACAGCTTGAAAAGAGCAACCCTTTATAGAAAACGGATGTTATTTTTTATTAAAAAGCTTTCTTAATAGGAGATAAAGTATCCCTTTTTGATATGCCACAGCATAAACTGTTGTTTACCGTATTCCCATCGCTTTTCTACACAATATATTTTGATAAGTGTAATGCATATAGAGGCAAAATCCTATGTATTATATTTCATATTTCCTTAGATCAATATTGGCCCGTATACAAAAAATTGGTCAATGTCGAATATTTTTACAAGATAGTCGTTTTTTGCAAAGATTGTCATGAAATCTCCTCCACCTTGCAAATACGCAATATTTAATGAATTATGCTTTTTCATAATCAATATTATTGTTATCATAGCAACAGTTTTAGTTTAAAGCTGTCGGTGTTGAGATGCCACTCCATTTTGCATAATAACTTCACAGATAATGGGTCTCGCATTTTCTTCACATTTTAAGTTATAAAGAGCTCTTTTACTGTTTTCATATGAACCATATAATCAAATATATCACAGCAGTATTTTATTTTCCTAAACATCCTTGAACTCCTTCCCGCATCTCAAAGGATAAGGATTTTCATTCGAATCAAGTCTGCAAACAGTCCAGATTCTAAGAGATTTACCTTGACTTCCTAGTCATGTGATTCACCTAAACTCAAAGCCTGATAAACAAATCTAAGAATATTCACCACACACTAAAAAAATACTTAAATATATTAAGAAGAATACCATATATCACAGCTCTAAATGACAGTGTTTTACGGTATTGCAAGATAATGCCACCACTACAATAAATATCTTTCATAAATATGAGTAACAAGAAATCGTAATTTCGTATAAAATTGGAATATGATATGAAAAGTAATCATACCATATCTATCTTTATCTGTCTTACCTAGCTGCTAAAATAAGCAATCCTCAGCAGCTTTTAGTTGTATTGATAGCTTTTTAATCATACTCATCATGACTCGAAATATTCTGTTAAGTTCATAAACTCATAAAATAATTAGCTTAGAATATCGTGCAAAAGATGCAAAAAATCAGAATACTATCTCTCTTTTATAAGACGCGTCATTCATCTCATCAAATATTACGTACTGCACCCTTTGCAGCAGATGTGGTCATCGCTGCATAGGCTTTGAGAGCCTTTGAAACTTTACGCTGACGCTTCTCAATCGGTTGCCAAGCACCTTTTCCTTTTGCTTCCATCTTAGCACGGCGCTGCTTCATCTCAATATCATCCACCAACATATGAATTCTACGATTTGGAATATCAATTTCTATGATATCCCCCTCCTCTACCAACGCAATTTCTCCTCCTTCAGCAGCTTCTGGTGAAATATGTCCTATCGAAAGCCCTGAACTTCCCCCTGAAAAACGCCCATCTGTAACAAGTGCACAAACCTTGCCCAATCCTTTAGATTTGAGATAACTTGTTGGATAAAGCATTTCTTGCATTCCAGGTCCACCACGTGGACCTTCATAACGGATTAAAACAATTTCACCTGTTTTAATCTTATCAGTTAATATAGCTGAAACAGCTGAATCTTGGCTTTCAAAAATTCTTGCCGGACCTTTAAAAGTTAAGATTGATTGATCAACGCCTGCTGTTTTTACAATGCAGCCATCTTTTGCAAGATTTCCATAAAGAACTGCCAATCCTCCATCTTGTGAATATGCATGTTCCCTATCGCGAATCACACCTTTTTCACGATCAAGATCAAGGGTCTCATAGCGACAAGATTGGCTAAAAGCTGTCTGTGTTGGAATACCACCAGGAGCAGCACGATAAAATGTACGAACTGTTGGTTCATTAGTTTGTTTCACATCCCAACGGTAAAGAGCTTCTTTCATTGTTTTTGCGTGAACCGTATAAGTTGACGTATCAATGAGTCCTGCCGCATCCAGTTCACCTAAAAGCCCCATAATACCACCAGCGCGATGAACATCTTCCATATGTACATTCGCGACAGCAGGAGCAACCTTACATAAAATAGGAACACGACGTGAAAGATGATCAATATCCGTCATGGTAAAATCCACTTCACCTTCTTGCGCCGCGGCTAAAAGATGCAGTACTGTATTGGTTGATCCCCCCATAGCAATATCAACGGTCATTGCATTTTCAAAAGCCTTGCGTGAAGCAATAGAGCGCGGCAAGACTGTTTCATCATCTTTTTCATAATAACGTTTAACCAATGCAACAATCTGTTTTCCAGCTTCTTCAAAAAGCATCCGTCGATCTGCATGTGTTGCTAACATTGATCCATTTCCGGGAAGCGAAAGCCCCAATGCTTCCGTTAAGCAATTCATGGAGTTGGCTGTAAACATTCCTGAACAAGAACCACATGTAGGACAAGCAGCACGCTCCATTTCAGCAACTTCTTCTTCTGAATTCTGTTCTGAAGCTGCTGCGACCATGGCATCGACCAAATCAACCCTTAGATCTTGATCCTTCCATTTAATCTTACCTGCTTCCATAGGACCGCCAGAAACAAAGATTGTCGGAATATTCAACCGTAAAGCAGCCATTAACATACCAGGCGTAATTTTGTCACAATTAGAAATACAGACAAGTGCATCCGCACAATGTGCATTAACCATATACTCTACAGAATCAGCAATGATTTCACGTGAGGGCAAAGAATAGAGCATTCCATCGTGCCCCATCGCAATTCCATCATCTACAGCAATGGTATTAAATTCTTTCGCAACACCACCGGCAACTGCTATCTGTTGTGCGACTAATTGCCCAAGATCTTTTAAATGGACATGCCCTGGTACAAATTGTGTAAAAGAATTCGCAATCGCAATAATGGGTTTACCAAAATCAGTATCTTTCATCCCTGTTGCACGCCAAAGTCCGCGGGCTCCTGCCATATTACGCCCGTGGGTCGATATTCTTGAACGGTAAGAAGGCATTATTTTTTTCCCCTCAAATAATTCCATTTTGCTTGTTGTGCTGTAACTTCATTATAAAAACAAGAGCTTTAATATTCAAAAGAGAAAAATACCTTGTACTGAGGCATTTGAAGCACAAAATTAAAAGCTCTGCATAAACTTTTTCATAAAGCCTTTGTTTTTCTTATTACCTGTTAATCAACATCTAATCCCTGTGCAATTCCACGTTTGAGACAAATATCAAAACGCTTCAGTGTGGCACGAACTGTTCCAGATTTTTGTATGCCAGATTTGGCCAGATTTGGTAAGTATATTGCATCTATCTGTTTGCGTAATTTCTGGAACAAGAAGACAGCCTAATTTGGAAAGAATATAAAAGCATCATGTAAAAATCTATCATCTCCTTACAATTCAGCTTTACACTTTTCAAAAGCATTCATAGCAATATCTTTTTAATAATGATGACGCATTATCTCATGCTTTTGTTTTTACACTCTTCAATGGAGTTACTCCCCTTAGGAAGAACAGAACACCCCAAACAAAATACACTTTTATAGCCTTCATGTACTCATTTTAAAGAAACATCTTTCAATGCGCTCGAGCCCATTTCACGATAGCGCCCATGAATGGTATAAAAATCCCCGTGAATAATATAAATCTATAGAGAACATCTTCACACTTATGAAGAAACAAACTGACACCATCATACATTTTTCTCATCCCCAATATTGCGAACATCCTTGGTAATTAAGACAATTAACAAGAGATATTTTTATTCCTTCCTTCAAGCGTTTTTATCTAAATGGCTTTCCCTGCGTGTGACATACAAGCAAGTGACTTTAATTGTTTTAATACAAGAGGATCTAAAATGAGAGAACCTTATGATATTCGGGACTCTCATTCCAGTTGTAAAAAATTAATTATGAATATAAACCAATACTTATCTCATTATAACTCACATTACACCCTTTACGAAAAAACAGATAGAATTTACAAAGAGTACAGCGTTTTCTCGTAAGGTAATCTAGTGCAGAGTTACAATTTGTAGTTCATGCTCATTGGCTCCAGCAAGAGCGATAGAACGCTCATCGGATAAAATGATAGGATAACCTGTTTCACCAAAGAGAGCCCATATCGTAATTCCTGGGGTCATTGGTGGAAGATCTGGAAAATTTTTAGCCAAATCATCTGTACAAACTTTTTTTAAATAGGCAATCTGTCCCGCATCAGAGTAGGATGTGTTCTGAAACGACAAGTTCTGTTTATGTTCTCCCATTTCACTGTTCCTTTACGCCTTAACTTTTATGACTCACCACTACTGACTTTAATTGGAATCTGTTTTATTTCTTTTTTTAACTTTGGTTGATACAGATTAATTGATAAAAGACCATTTTTCAACTCTGCATTTGTAACATGCATCCCTTCCGCGAGAACAAAGGTTCGCTGGAATTGTCGCGCAGCTATACCGCGATATAAATATTGATGATTTTGGTTGTCTGTTTGTTTACCATGAATAACCAATTGATTATCATCGAGCAAAATATTAAGATGGTTAACCTTAAATCCAGCAACAGCCAAAGTTATCCGGATATGATTTGCATCATCATTTTTATGCAAACGTTCAATGTTATAGGCTGGGTAAGCCTCATCAGCTTTACCGATACGTTGCAATATTTTTTCTACGGTTTCAAACCCTAAAAGGAAGGGATTGGAGAAAGGTGTCACATGTGTCATTCATGAGTATCCTCTTTAAAACGGCTTTACTTGACCAAACTCTATAAAAGTGTTCGCTGCATTCCTCTCATATGGCGAGCGTGAATGATAACTTCAAGAGAGAAGATTTAAGAGAGTTCAATGCCTCAAAGTACCATAAAATTGTCAAACGTGCGAAATTTATCTGGTATATTATATAATGAAAATGAAATTGCAGAAATATTTCGCCGTTTTTCTGTGCAACGCCCAGCGCCTAAGAGTGATCTTATCTATACAAATATTTTTACGCTTTTGGTTGCCGTTGTGCTTTCGGCTCAAGCGACAGATGTAAGCGTTAATAAAGCGACAAAAGAATTATTTCGCCTTGCTGATCAACCGGAAAAAATGGTTGCATTAGGAGAAGAAGAAATAGCACATCATATCCGTTCAATTGGTCTTTGGCGAGCAAAAGCACGCAATGTTTATGCACTTTGCAACTGTTTAATTGATTGTTATGGCGGTCAAGTACCTGATACGCGTGAAGCACTTATGTCCCTTCCTGGAGTGGGGCGCAAAACGGCTAATGTTGTTTTGAATGTTGCTTTTGGTCAGCCTACATTGGCAGTAGATACACATATTTTTCGCTTAAGCAATCGTCTTGGTTTAGCGCCTGGCAAAACACCGGAGATTGTTGAGAAAAAATTATTAAAGATTATACCAATCCATTATCTTCGTCATGCACATCATTGGCTGATTTTACATGGACGCTATGTTTGCCAAGCACGTAAAGCACAATGTAGGCAATGCATTATTGCTGATCTATGTAAAGCAGCTATCAAAACAAATGCTATTCCGGCACCTTTAGTTGAGCTTCAAGGCAATGGAGCTCCGATTTTTTTGTAATACGGTCTTGCTATTTTGTGTATACTAGCTTATGGAAACACTATTAGAACCGCCCGGCAGGGCATGCCGTGGCTGTTTAAATGCTTGTTCAAGCGTTGGTCCGCTTGAGTGAATAAAATGTTTGATTGAATAAATTAATGTACGGAGTAGCAAAATGCCCAAGATGAAGACCAAATCATCCGCTAAAAAGCGGTTTAAAATCACTGCGTCAGGCAAAATTAAAGTAGCAGCTGCCGGTAAGCGCCACGGTATGATTAAGCGTTCGAATAAATTTATTCGCGATGCACGTGGAACAATGGTTTTGTGTGAACAAGATGCTAAAAAAGTCGTTCAGCATTATTTGCCGAATGGTGTTTAAACCTTACGCTTTTGATTTTGAGGAGATTATAATATGGCACGTGTGAAAAGAGGTGTGACAGCACACGCTAAGCACAAAAAAGTTCTTAAACAGGCTGAAGGTTTTTACGGTCGTCGTAAAAATACCATTCGTGCAGCTAAAGCAGCAGTTGATCGTTCAAAGCAATACGCTTATCGTGATCGCAAAAATAGGAAACGTACTTTCCGTGCTTTGTGGATTCAGAGAATTAATGCGGCTGTTCGCGCAGAAGGTTTAACCTATGGACGTTTTATTGATGGTTTATCAAAAGCCGGTATTGAGGTTGATCGTAAGGTTCTTTCAGATATAGCGATCTATGAGGCAGAAGCATTTTCTGCTTTAATTGCCTCGGCAAAAAAGGCTTTGGAATATTTAAAAGATACGACACCTAATGCTTTCGAAGGCGCTGTCAAATAAGCCAGTCGTGTTCTCTTAAAGCATTCATTTATTCGAGGTCCCGTGCTGGCTATTGCGAGTGCGGGTTTTTCTTTATTAAAAAATAGGCAAAAATATGAATGATATTGAGCGTCTGGAACAAGAAATTTGTTTAGCCTTAGAGGCAGCGGGTGATGAACAAGCACTTGAGGAAGTGCGTATTGCAGCATTGGGTAAAAAAGGTAGTATCTCTGAAAAATTAAAAGAATTAGGAAAAATGGATGCTGGCGAGCGTCATAAAGTTGGACCAGTTCTTAATGGATTAAAAAATCGTATTTTAGAATTATGGGCACAAAAGCGTGATCTTCTGAAAAGACAGGCAATGGATGCTCGGCTTTCTCGTGAAACAGTTGATGTTACCTTGCCTGTTCGCTCTTCACCTATAGAACGGGGGCGCATTCATCCTATTTCACAAGTAATTGAGGAAATTATTGCCATTTATACGAAGTTGGGTTTTTCTCTTGCAGAGGGACCTGATATTGAAACAGATTATTATAATTTTACGGCATTGAATTTTCCTGAAGGGCATCCAGCACGAGAAATGCATGATACCTTCTTTTTTGATGTCGATAAAATGGGAGAACGAAAATTATTGCGGACCCATACATCACCTGTACAAATTCGCACACTAGAAAAACAAAAAGCACCGATACGGATCATTATTCCTGGAAAAACGTACCGCATGGATTCGGATGCAACACATTCTCCCATGTTCCATCAGGTAGAAGGTCTTGTCATTGATAAAACCTCCACCATTGCCCATATGATGTGGTTACATGAAACCTTTTGTAAAGAATTTTTTGAAGTTCCCTCTGTAAAAATGCGTTTTCGTCCCTCTTTTTTCCCTTTTACCGAACCATCTATGGAAGTGGATATTCAATGTGATCGTTCTGGTTCAGAAGTAAAATTCGGAGAAGGACAGGATTGGTTGGAAATTTTAGGATGCGGAATGGTGCATCCTCATGTGTTGAAAAATGTTGGTTTAGACCCCGATGAATATCAAGGCTTTGCTTGGGGAATGGGCATTGATCGTATTGCCATGTTGAAATACGGTATGCCTGATTTACGGGCTTTTTTTGATGCCGATCTGCGTTGGTTAGACCATTATGGCTTTCGTTGCTTTGATATGCCTGCTTTTTTTCCTAATAGAAATATGTGATCTTAGTCATCGCTTTCATGTGAGGTTTTAAAATGAAATTTACATTGTCGTGGTTAAAAGATCACTTAGAGACAAATGCATCTTTGGATGAAATTTGTGAGAAACTAACAGCTATAGGTCTTGAGGTTGATTACGTTGATGATCGGTCTTCTTTAAAAGGTTTTGTGATTGCAAAAGTTTTAACTGCAATAAAACATCCTGATGCAGATAAACTCCAGATTCTGTCCGTCGATACAGGGACTTCTACACCTGTTCAAGTTGTCTGTGGAGCACCAAATGCGCGTGCAGGTCTTGTTGGTGTTCTGGCACTACCAGGCACTTATATTTCAGGACTCGATGTGACATTATCTGTAGGAAAAATCCGCGGTGTTGAAAGTTTTGGGATGATGTGTTCGCAAGCGGAGCTTGAATTATCAAATGAACATGACGGGATTATCGAACTTCCAGAAGATGCACCTATTGGAGATTCATTTGCAGCTTATGCTGGTTTAGATGATCCGATTATTGATATTGGTTTGACCCCCAATCGCTCTGATTGTACAGGTGTTCGTGGTATTGCCCGTGATCTTGCTGCCACCGGAATGGGAAAATTAAAAGAATTATCCTTGTCAAAATTTGAACCTTCCTTTGAAACACCTCTCGATATTTCATTAGATTTTTCACAAGATTCATCATTATGTTTAGGTTTTGCTTGGCGTGAAGTTCGCAATGTTCAAAATGGAGCATCGCCACAGTGGATGCAACAGCGTTTGAATGCAATTGGTTTGAGACCGATTAATGCGCTTGTTGATATGACCAATTACATCAGTTTTGACCTTGGTCGTCCACTCCATGTTTTTGATGCAGATAAAATTAAAGGTAATTTGTGTGTACGTTGTGCTCGTGAGGGAGAACAGCTTCAAGCACTGAACGGAAAAATCTATCATTTGGGCGCTAAGAATTGTGTCATTGCAGATGACGATGGGATTGTTTCGATTGCCGGTATCATGGGCGGTGAAAGAACGAGTTGTGATGAAACAACACATCGTGTTATTATTGAATCGGCGCTTTGGGATGCGAAAAACATTGCACAAACAGGAAGAGCATTAGGTCTTATCAGTGATGCGCGTTATCGATTTGAACGAGGTGTTGATCCGGCTTTTATGGAAACAGGGCTTGAGATTGCAACAGAATTGGTCTTACGTCTTTGTGGTGGTGAAGTATCTAAGAAGAGGATCGCTGGCTATCAGCAACAAGAAATCAAACAGATCGTTTTTCCTTTTTCTGAAATTAAACGTTTAACCAATTTGGAAATAGAGCCTGAAAAAGTCATCTCTATTTTAACAAAACTTGGATTTTTCGTTGAAGGAAAAGGAGATGTCGTTACAGTAAAAGTACCATCATGGCGCCCTGATATTATGGGGAAAGCCGATTTGGTGGAAGAAGTCATGAGGATTTATGGGCTAGATAAAATTAAACCTATTCCTTTGGAAAACTTCGCAGAAGGAAAAGATCAAATTTTAACATGCGCACAAATTCGTTCACGTGCTACACGTTTGGCTTTAGTGCAACGTGGTATGAAAGAAGCGGTAACATGGTCTTTTATTTCTGAAAATCAAGCTCTTGCTTTTGGAGGAGGTCAAGAAAAGCTTAAATTGGTTAATCCTATTGCTGCTGATATGTCAATGATGCGTCCTTCCCTTTTACCTGGTTTGATTATGGCGGCACAGAGAAATGCTGATCGTGGTTTTTCCGATCTTGCTTTGTTTGAAGTTTCCAATATTTATGAAGGCGATACCCCTGATAAACAACACCGTGTTGTTAGTGGGATTCGTCGTGGAACAGAGCAATTTAAAGGGGCTGGTCGTTTTTGGAATGGAAATGCAACCGTCGTTGATGTTTTTGATGCCAAAGCAGATGCTTTAGCTATTTTAGAGGCATGCGATATGGATGTTGGAAAAGTGCAGATTGAAGTTGGAGCGCCCGATTGGTATCATCCTGGTCGTTCAGGTGTCATAAAACTTGGATCAAAGATTATTCTTGGTTTTTTTGGTGTTTTTCATCCTGCTACATTAGAAAAGTTAGATGTCAGTGGCCCTTTATGCGGCTTTGAAATTTTTCTAGACAGAATTCCAGAATCAAAGAAAAAAACGACCAAAAGCCGTCCTCCTTTGAAACTCTCACCTTTTCAAATGGTGCGGCGTGATTTTGCCTTTATAGCGGATAAAACTGTTGCCTCTTCTCTTATTATTCGTGCGGCAAGTGGAGCCGATAAAAAACTTATTCATTCAGTGCAGATTTTTGATATTTTTGAAGATTTAAGCTTTGGCGAAGATAAAAAATCTGTTGCGATTGAAGTAACTATTCAGCCCATAGAACGGACTCTAACAGATGAAGATTTAGAAAAGCTTGCCTTAAAGATCGTGGATAATGTTACCAAAATGACAGGTGCATATTTGCGCTACTGAGTATTTTCATTTTTTATGAGATATTTTACATGAAGTGGGAGCATTTTTGAGTGCTCCCTTTTTATTTGGCATTCAAGAGCGATGGAGCTTCTTGAAAGCGGTGCTCCTTACCAAAACAAGCTGCTTAAATCATCAATTTTTTCAATATGAAAAAAACTATTTCTAAACATCTTGAAAAGTTATTTTTTCTCTTAATCCTTCATTGCAAATGTAAAAGATAACTGCTATTGCTAAATGATAATGCAAATTATTTGCAATAAAAAGAAAGCATATAGAGGAAAGAGAGAATCAATGAACGTAAAAACGTTTTTCAGCATAGTTTTTGGAAGTGTTATTTTTTTTACACCCAATTTTGCTTTGTGTGCTGGTAAATTTAAAGCTGTTACGACATTCACTATCATTGCTGATATGGCACGCAATGTAGCAGGTGATGCCGCTGAGGTTGAATCCATTACAAAACCAGGTGCGGAAATTCATGAATATCAACCCACCCCACGCGATCTTATGCGTGCCCAGGGAGCTAACCTTGTATTGTGGAATGGATTAGAGTTAGAGCTTTGGTTTGAAAAGTTTTTTCAAAACATCAAGGATGTTCCAAGTGTTGTTGTTTCAAAAGGTGTTGTACCCATTAAAATTGGTGATGGCCCCTTTAGCGGCAAACCCAATCCTCATGCGTGGATGTCACCGACCTCTGCTTTGATTTACGTTGATAATATTCGCGATGCTTTTGTAAAATATGATCCTGAACATGCTGAAATTTATAAAGAGAATGCTGAAATTTATAAACAGAAAATTCGTGCAACAATTGATCCAATTAGGGCTGAATTAGAAGCCGTACCACAAGATAAACGTTGGCTTGTGACCAGTGAGGGGGCTTTTAGCTATTTGGCGCGTGATTTTGATCTAAAAGAACTTTATTTATGGCCCATCAATGCTGACCAGCAAGGAACACCACAGCAAGTCAAGCATGTTATTGATATGGTTCGCAAATACAATATTCATGCAGTTTTTTCTGAAAGCACTATTTCCCCTGCACCTGCTAAGCAGGTTGCCAGAGAAACAGGGGCTAAATACGGTGGTGTTCTTTATGTTGATTCTTTAAGTGAGAAAAATGGTGAGGTACCCACTTATATTGATTTATTACGTGTCACGAGTGGGCGTATTAGCAATGCTTTATTAGAGGGAGTAAAAAGCCAATGATGGAATCTGGAATATTTGCCCAAGGAGTAACGGTAACTTATCGTAATGGACATACAGCTTTACGCGAAGTAAATTTTGAAAGTCCAAAGGGTTCTATTACGGCATTAGTTGGTGTTAATGGATCCGGTAAGTCAACGTTATTTAAAGCGATTATGGGGTTTGTACGCCCCTCAAAGGGAAAAATTCGCATGTTTGATTTGCCCGTTGATATAGCTTTGAAAAAAAACCTTATTGCTTATGTTCCTCAAAGTGAAGATGTTGATTGGAATTTTCCCGTCTTGGTCGAAGATGTTGTATTGATGGGGCGGTACGGTCATATGAATTTCTTTCGCTATGCCCGTACACAAGATTATGAAGCCGTTCGTATTGCCTTAGAACGCGTTGATATGTTGGCTTTTGCCAAGCGCCAGATTGGAGAACTTTCTGGTGGACAGAAAAAGCGTGTTTTCCTAGCACGCGCTCTTGCACAGAAAGCAAAAGCTATTTTATTAGATGAGCCATTTACAGGGGTTGACGTTACAACAGAAGATAAAATCATTGCTTTGTTACAAGATCTTCGTAAAGAAGGAGCAGTGATCTTGGTTTCAACTCACAATTTGGGTTCTGTTCGCGAATTTTGTGATCATACAGTTTTAATAAAAGGAACCGTTTTAGCTTCTGGGTTAACAGAAAAAATCTTTACAAAGGAAAATCTGGAGAAAACTTTTGGAGGGTCTTTGCACCACCATATTTTTGATCTTCAAAGCACAAAAAAAAATGATGTTTTCATGGGAAGAAAGCAGGCTGCAGTTTGTGAAGATATTGAAAGAGTGGAGAACGTTGCATGATTTCTTGGTTGCTTGAGCCACTAAGCTATCAATATATGGTGAATGCAATGTGGGTTTCTGGGTTAGTTGGGTGTGTTTGTGCCTTTCTTTCAGCTTTTTTGATGTTAAAAGGTTGGTCATTAATTGGTGATGCTCTTTCCCATTCGATTGTTCCTGGTGTAGCAGGAGCTTACCTTTTAGGGTTACCTTTTTCACTCGGTGCTTTTTTTTCTGGTGGTCTTGCAGCAGCAGCAATGCTCTTTTTTAACCACCGGACAAAGCTGAAAGAAGATACCATTATTGGACTCATTTTTTCTTCCTTTTTTGCCTTTGGGTTGTTTCTCAAATCATTAAAACCAATGGCTGTTAATATTGATACGATTGTTTTGGGAAATATTTTAGCCGTCAGTTCATCAGATATTCTACAATTGGCTTTTATCGGCTTTTTTTCGTTGCTTATATTGCTTTTGAAATGGAAAGATCTTCTTGTTTCGTTATTTGATGAAACGCATGCGCATGCCATTGGATTAAATGTAAAGTTTTTAAAGATTCTCTTTTTCACATTACTTGCTGCTTGTACTGTTGCTGCTATGCAAACCGTTGGAGCGTTCTTGGTTATTTGTCTTGTTGTGACACCTGGGGCAACAGCCTATCTTTTAAGTGATCGTTTCGTGAATATCTTGGTTATTGCAGTTATAATTGGAACATTCACGAGTGTTTTGGGTGTTTATGTGAGTTATTTTTTAAATGCACAAACGGGGGGGGTTGTTGTGCTTTTTCAAGCATCTTTATTTGTTTTGGCTTTTATTTTTGCTCCTAAACATGGGTATATTGCTGCGCGCTTACGTATAAATGCGGCAAAAAAGGGTGTAATATTATCATGATTGATCAATTACTGCTTCCGTTTCAGTTTTCTTTTATGCTTAAGGGTATGCTTATTGTCATGATTCTTTCTATTCCCATGGCGATGCTTTCCTGTTTTCTTATTTTGAAAGGATGGGCGCTGTTAGGCGATGCCATTTCTCATGCAGTTTTTCCAGGTGTTGTTGTTGGCTATATGACAACACCATGGGTAATCGCATTTTTAACTTCTTTGCCATTTGCTTGGTTTCAGCATATGCGTCCAGAGAACATTACAATGACTCTGATTACTTGCGGTGCTTTTGTTGCAGGAATGGTGTGTGCACTATTAACGGGTTTTTTAGGGAGCAATAGCCGTATCAAACAGGACACGGTAATGGGTGTGGTATTTTCTTCGATGTTTGGTTTGGGGCTTGTTTTAGCCACGTCTATTTATAGTAGCTTAGATTTGAATCATATTCTATTTGGTAATCTTTTGGGTGTTAACTGGCTTGATATAACACAAACGGCGATTATTTCTGCTGTTGTCACTTTCATTTTAGCAGCAAAATGGCGCGACTTTATGCTGTATATTTTTGATACAGTTCAAGGACATGCAATGGGGTTACCAATATCTCTACTCCACTATACCCTTCTAACGATGATTTCTCTTACAATTGTTGCGGCTCTGAAAGCTGTAGGTATCGTGCTCGTTATTTCTTTACTGATAGCACCAGGAGCAATTGCTTATCTTGTTACAAAGCGGTTTTCTTTTATGTTAATGATCGCGATACTTGTTGCAGCTTTTTCTGGTTTTTTAGGGATTTATCTCAGCTTATTTATCGGCTCTGATTCTGCTTCCACAATTGTGTTGATCTTGACGTTGATTTTTATGGCTATTTTCATGATGATTTTCTTTCGTCAAAACACAGTTCAAGAAACTTGAAAGTGTTAAATTTCATGCATATCAGCCATGCATTTTTATATATTGTTTCTCATTTTTATTTTAATTAGAGTTCGGGGTGCTAGGTTATTTTTCCTCCTAATGTCTAGCAGGTGAATGCAGTGCATTTTCTCCCCCCCCAACGCTGCATTCTTAATTAAGAGGCTGCATTGATTTATTCTGCAGCCTTTTTATTTTTTTGATTTTCTAAAATCTCTTCTCTTTTCTTGAAATCATTTAAAATGATTATCATATTGCGTAAGCTATTCGGTATTTTCAAGGAACTTATAACAGCAAAGACGCTTACGCATAAAAGGGTAGAACGTAATTGTGCACTCGGACATGTAAACAGAAAAAAACAGATACAATGTTTTTGTAGAAGGTTTTGCGTAGAGGAAAATAGTACGAGAAAATGAAAAACGATTTGAAGATATCGCATCTTTTGCGTATCTGCTATTATATAGCAGGTTGGATAATGGTTATATTAGGTATTATCGGTGTAGTATTACCTATTATGCCAACTGTGCCTTTTTTATTGGTTGCCTCATGGTGTTTTACGCGTTCTTCTCCACGTTTTCATCAATGGTTGAATAATCATCGTATTTTTGGTCCCCCTCTTAAGCGATGGGAAGAAAAAAAAGCAATCTCTCCATTCGTTAAAGTTTTTGCAATGATGAGTATGACAGGAGGATTTTTATCCTTTTTCGTAATGGTACACCCTCCTTTATGGATTTCCTTACTTGCTGCGGTTATATTATTGCTAATTGGCATTTATATTGTAACACGTCCATCTTCATAAGGATAGAAAAGGCTTTATGAGATATTCTTTTTAGCTTCGACTTATTTGTAAAAACTATGAGGACTTTTAAGTTTTGAATATAAGCTCTCCATATCCAAAATGCATATGAAGTAGTAAGCTTTTTGAAAGCAATTAATTAATAATATGTTTGTGAAATGATTTTTATGAACAAAGAAGACTGTTTACGCACACTCAAAATGTTCTCACTTGGATAAACCACATTCATGGAAGAGAGTCATTATTTTTATAAGACATGTTTGTATGAATCTCTATATATACGTCATTGAAAAGTCATTGATATGATAGCCTTTTCTTTCTAAAAAGACGTTTCGTTTGTTTTCATATCTCTTAATGAGGATATAATACAAAGCTTACTAAACATCATCATTTTATACTTATACAGTTAAGAAACCGGTCTATTATATTAATCTTTAATGTTACATCTGTTCTTAGCTTAAGGATAATTCTTAAAAAACAACAGAATTTTTCAGATGGTTTTATGCATACACGCATTCTTATTATAATATGCGAATAAATAAATTCTCTATCTTTGTATAAGTTTATTCGAAATAAAAATATTATTGCATTCTCTGTTTGTTAATGAGGTCATGCCCCCCATGTAAAACAAAAGGTCTCCCAAATCATGTTATTTACACATTTATTTTTATGAAACATTTCTCAACGCTTTACGCATTTCATGATAGCAGACCATACATTGGATAAAGTAAAATCTCCTGTAAAGTTTATAAAATCTATTTGGGCACTATCATCCTTGCCTTGCAAAATGCACACTGATAGTCACCATGCTATTTGTCATCCTCCAATGTTGCCTTAGCAATTCCTAATGTTACAATTGTAGCTTATCATTTGGTTTTGTATATTTTGACGCTAGTTTTTTTACCAATTTATTTTTTTTCAAAGAATTTTAAAGGTGTTCTCAAAGGGGTTTCAAAGCCTTTTTTCATTTTTACTATGGAAACGCATTTTTTCTGATTTTCGGTAATTTTTGCAATTTTAGGCGTCAAAATTTATTTTGACAAAATGCGCATTTAATGGTCAAAATTGTACATAAAAACAACAAATTACCACGTATTCCTACTTAATCCTATCTCTTCCCACTTAGTACAAAACCTACTGTCGAGCTACAACAACAACCCTTAAAAATTGAAAATCTTCATACACGCAAGGAGATTAGTGTGCTTGATTTAACAGGGTTGAAATGAGAAAAATTTATGATATTCGCGCTCATTCAACATGCAAAATGATAGTATCTTGTTATGCCGTATAACACCGTTATTTATGAAAATGATATAAGGAAGCCCCCTTGGCTAAACTTCCCTAGCACGTTAAGTATTTTTTTAAATCTGATCTGTCGATCCTTATGTAAGTGAAGCGTATGCGTGGTAGCCCAAGTAGAATCTGCTCAAAAAACAGCCGAACTATTTACAGATCAGCAAAGGTTAAGAACCCCATCTTTAGGGCAGGACAAAAATCAATCTTATAAACAATATGGTGAGTCAATATACTCGTTTTAAAGAACCGGAAACTACGTCTTTATAGATCTAGCAATTCGCTTTTTATTACTAAAAAAATTGAGATAACGTTGTACTTCTTTTGAATTACCGATCGTTTTTTCAGGATTATCTGAAAGTTTTACGGCTGGTCGACCATTAGCATAGGTCACCTTACAAACAAGGGAAAGAGCATCAAGAGTTTCGATTTCCTGAGGTGCACAGCCTGTAAAGTCATTGGTAAGATCCGTGCCCCATCCAAAACTCATGCGCACTCTACCATGGAAATGATGATAGGTTTTTTCAATTGTATTGACATCAAGAGCATCAGAAAAAATTAAAAGTTTTTCGCGTGGATCTTTTCCTTTTTCTTTCCACCATTGAATAATACGTTCGCCACCTTCAATAGGGGGCGCACTATCGGGTCTGAAACCTGTCCAATCAGCGACCCAATCTGGTGCATTGCGTAAAAATGCTTCTGTACCAAAGGTATCAGGTAAAACAATGAGAAGATTTCCACCATAATAACGGTTCCAATCTTGCAAGACTTGATATGGAGCTCTGCGTAATTCATCATCGTTGTTGCTGAGAGCCGCAATAACCATGGGCAATTCGTGTGCATTGGTTCCAAGAGCTTCTAAATCCGTATCCATGGCAAGAAGAACATTAGAAGTTCCAGTAAAAGAATTACCAATGCCTTCTTTTAATGCTTCCACACACCAGCGCTGCCATAAAAAAGAATGGCGACGCCTTGTCCCAAAGTCAGATATTTTAATATCAGGCAATTTTTTGAGACGTTCAACTTTACTCCACATTTTTGCTTTAGCACGCGCATAAAGTACATCAAGAGCAAAACGATCTAGTTTTTTGAGAGCTGCACGTGAACGTAATTCACTGATAATAGCAAGGGCTGGAATTTCCCACATAGAGCTATGAGCCCACGAACCATAAAAATGAAGCATATATTGGCCATCTTTGCGGGTTAGTTCATATTCTGGGAGTTGAAAATTCTCAAGCCACTGAAGAAAATCCGGTTCAAAAATTTGTTTGCGTCCATAAAATGTATTACCAGCAAGCCAGATCATTTCTTTTTTTGTAAAGCGCAAACTAAGAGCATGATCAAGTTGAGCACGTAATTCACTCTCATCAATATCATCGGCAAGACGTATTGTTTTAGAGCGATTTATGAGGGAAAAAGTAACATTAACATCAGGATACAACCCCCAAATCATCTGTACCATAAGAAGCTTATAAAAATCCGTATCGAGAAGTGAACGAATAATGGGATCAAGTTTCCAAGTATGATTGTAAACACGTCTAGCAATATCCGGATGATTCATAACCCTTTTTCTTTCAGTCTCATAGAATCTAAAATTATTGTGCACCAATATGGTCAATATAGGGAGTGCAGAAAATATAACAATTCTGTGGCTTTGAGCAAGAATAAAAAAGCCTGTTATTTTTTCTGTTTTTAAGATTTAAGAATACGTATGATTTCATGTTGACCTATTTTTTTTAACTTTATTCCTGCGTTAAGTTTGGCATATTTCTTACCGTCAACACTAAGCATATTTTCAGATCCCCATTTTACTTTGATAGTATAGATGGCATCATAAAATTTTATTTTTGTTTCATATTTAGGCCAAGAGGAGGGTAAATGTGGTTTTAAAAACAACAGATTGCCTTGACGTTGAATCCCAAGAATGGCTTGTATCGCGGTATGGTAGAACCATCCTGCTGAACCTGTATACCATGTCCAACCGCCTTGTCCACGACGTGGTTCAATGGCGTAGATGTCTGCAGCCATAACATAGGGTTCAACACGATAAACTTCAGGATTTTTACCATGGGTGATTGGATTGATCATAGAAAATAGAGAATAAGCTTTGTCTGCTTCACCCATCTCAGCAAGCGCTAGAATGCTCCAAATAGCACCATGCGTATATTGACCACCATTTTCTCGAATGCCTGGAGGATAACCTTTTATATAACCAGGTTCGAGAGTACTTTTATCAAAAGGAGGCCAAAAAAGACGTATAATGCCGGCTTTTTTGTCCCATAGATGTTCAAGCATAGAAGCCATTGCTTGTTTTTGGCGCTTAAGTGATGCCATTTGAGAAATGACAGCCCAAGATTGCGCAATGGTATCAATTTGGCATTCATCATTTATTTTAGAACCAAGGGGTGTTCCATCATCAAAATAACCACGTCGATACCAAGCGCCATCCCAACCATTTTTTTCTAAAGCTGTAGTCAAATGTTTAAGGTATGCACTCCATGTGTTAGCATGGTTATGGTCGCCACGTTTTTTGGCAAGAGGAATAAATGCTTGTAGTGTAGTGCCAAGAAACCAACCCAACCAAGTACTTTCCCCTTTTTCTCCAATGCCCACTAAATTCATGCCATCATTCCAATCTCCGCCTAAGATGAGAGGAAGACCATGTTGACCACAACGTTTGATGGCAAGATCTAAAGCTAAAGAACAATGTTCATAAAGTGTTGCTGTTTTTTGAGATTGCGTGGGTTGAAAATAAGCATCTTGTTGTTCTATCTCTAGAGGAGGGCCTTCAATGAACGCAATGGGAATATCAAGAAAGTCGTACTCACCAGTGGTGTTAACATAAAGGGCGCTACCATAGGCTAGCCAAACAATGTCATCAGAAATGCGTGTGCGAACGCCTGCGTTGGTGTCAGGCAACCACCAATGCTGTACATCACCTTCGGGAAATTGATGGGCTGCAGCGTTTAACAATTGTTCACGTGCCAGTTGTGGTTCAAGGAGGAGTAAAGACAAGCTATCTTGCAATTGGTCACGGAAGCCAAATGCACCACTAGCTTGGTAAAATCCTGCGCGTGCCATGATGCGGCATGCATAGGTCTGATAAGGGAGCCAATGATTGACCATAATATCAAAAGAGGGATCCGGTGTTTTAACTTGAAAAGGAGAAACAAAATCGCTCCATTGCTGTTTTTGTTTTGTGAGCAGAATTTCAAAATCACTTGCACGTACTTGATTGAGTAATTTTTCAGCTTCTTGTCTATTTTCAGCACTACCAAGATAAAAGATGATTTCTTTTGTTTGCCCTGCTTGAAGATCAATATCATAGGAAAATGCTGAACAAGGATCACATCCTGCTTCAATGGTATTCGAAAGAGCACCAGCTTTACGGATCGCAGTTGGATGCGTTACGGTTCCCGTTGCACCAATAAATTCAGCACGATTGGTTGTGGTGCTGGTTGGCATTTCAGATGCCGATAAGAATGTGACTTGTTGAGATTTTTCAATGTGATAAGGATTTTGAATAAAATGTACACCCCTTTTGTCCTCATAAGAGGAAATAATGAAGGGGGCATATTTTGTACGGGTATTTCCCAAAACCCATTCAACATAATTATAAAGGCGTAAACTGCGTGGTTCTTTCCCTTCATTCGTAAGGATAAGACGTGAAAAGCGAATAGGTTTTTCGGGATCAAGTGTATGAGTCAGTTCTAATGCGATTTCTGAATGTGTTGATTTAAAAGTTGAGAATCCAAACCCATGACAAGCCTCATAGACAATATTTTCATCACATTCAACAGTAGAAACGGGTGAAAAACGTTTTAAAGACTGGCGATCAACCAGATAAAGTGCTTCTCCTGGCCGGTTAGATGTTGGATCATTTGCCCAAGGAGTTAATTTATAATCGCGGCTATTGTTAACCCAAGTAAAAATTGCACCTTCAGCAGAGACATGAAAACCAAATTTGTGATTAGCGATGACGTTAATCCACGGGTGCGGTGTAGTTGTACGTCCATGAAGACGTATTACATAATGGTTATACTGGTTAAAACCACCGTAACCATTCCAATATTTTAGATCTTCTCCATTTATGGGAAAAGAAGATGGTTTTCGTTGGCTAATAAGACCAATGGAAGCAAAAAAATTTTGTTCAGTTTGTGTTGTAACTTGCCTTCCTTCGTTATATTTTTGGTAATCTAATTGATCATAAGATTCTTGATAATTTTTACGAATTGTAAGATCAAAATCACTCTCATCAAATCGTTTAAGCTGTTCAGATAAAGAGCCATTTTGGGCATCAAGAACGATGCGCGCTGATGCAAGAAGCGTTTTAAAGCTTTGTTCACTCATTTGATCGCGCCGAAGCATGAAAATATGTTGGCGTTCATCTGCTTTTTGCATGTGGTGATAATAAGATTCACAGACCCACTCAAGAGCGCGTTGTGTATTTTGTATATAGGAAAATGTTTGTTCATTAAGAATGACCAAATCCACAATGAGTCCGCGCATACGCCAATATTCATGTGCTTTAAGGAGCTCGCGCAGTACGGTTATATTTCCCTCGTTATTTAATCTAAGAAGACAGAGTGGATTGTCTCCTGAGATAGACATGGGCCAAAGATCAGACTGTTTTCCTAGCGTTTTTGCTAATATTTCAGAAGGAAGACGCCACGTTCTTTCTGGATAAATAAGCGGTGTTGCATATTTTTGATAGACAATAGCTTCTTTAAGCTGGGTTCCGCTCTGATACAGTGCAACTTGTGAGCGCGTCCATGCCATTGAAAGTTCTTTTTGAAACATATCAGGTTGTCGATAATGTTTAATATGATTATTTAGTGCTTCTTTTGTATGAGCAGCAAAAGTCCAAAAAATAAGTTCTGCTTTTTCATGGGCTGGAATTTTTATACGGCATCGCAATGACATAACAGGATCAAGAACGCAACCTTGACTGTTACTGAAACGAGCATTTTGATCAAATGCAGCGGGCCGATGAATGGATCGGCCCCGCCCAATAAACAGAGAGCGATCCGTTTCAGCTTCTGTCTCTCGGAGAGTATCTGTTGTACTGGAGACAAAATGAGCAACATAGATTTCAGGATCGCTAGGTGAGCGTTTGCGCCTTTTGGCAAAAATTGTTTTACCTTCCTCAGCAATTTCTGTCTCTATAAACATGCGGGAAAAAACAGGATGAGCTTGGTCTGTGCCCATTGTGGCAAGCGCTAATTCACCATAAGAAGTCACTTCAATGAGGCGCTCTTTATTTGTCGTATTCATCAGTTGAATACGTCTACCTTCGCCACATCCTTCAGATGTAATAAGACATTCAAGTGTTGATTTTATACCATCAACCATTTTTGTATATTCAGCCTTTTCATCTGTAAAAATGCTGACAGCTTCTTCTTCAATAACACGTGTTGGTTCACCAGTAACAGACCACCACCGTCCACTATGCGTATCCCGTAAGAAGAATAAAGTACCTTGTTGATCTTCTGTTGCATCGGGAATAAAACGCGTAATCGCATAATCGCGCCAACGGCTGTAACCAGAACCATTCGCTGTTAACATAGTAAAATAAAAGCCATTAGACAAAAGTAAAGTTGCTCGTGGTTTGAACAACGGGTTTGTAATAATGCGCAAAGGGGCGGCGTCAAATACTTGAGACTTGTTGCGCATACGATTAACAGCTTTGGTATGAATAATAGGAATAAGATGAGGCGCTCTTTCCTGTAACAGCAGTTGCGTTGCTTCAACAACGGGATCACGGTGAAAACGATCACGCATTCGTCCTTGAAAAATAACATTGTTAAGAGCAAGGATAGACATGCCATGATGGTGCGCATAATAATTGCGTACAACAGCGTATTTTTCCCCTGTTTTCACGCGTGAAGGGGTAAAATCGACAGAGTCATAATAACCATATGTTCCTAAAGCTCCAAGATCACGGAGTCGTTTTAAATTAGCAACAGCACAAGCAGGAGCATATTGTGCCGCTAGAAGGCTGGCATAGGGAGCTATGACAGCATTGCGTGAAAGACCACGTTGGAGTCCGAGGTTTGGAACACCAAAATGAGCGTATTGGTAATTCATTAAATGATCGCGAGCGTTAAATGCGGCCTCTGAAATACCCCATGGCAATTCCCGTTTATGGGCATATTGTATTTGACAACGAATAATCAATCGATTTGTTTGATCTAGGAGAGATCCTAAAGGTTCATGCATTATGAGAGATGGCATAAGATATTCGAACATCGATCCAGACCATGATAGGAGCGCACCTTTCCAACCTATGGGTACGAGGAGTCGACCAAGACGAAACCAATGTTTAAGTTTTATGTCTCCTTTTGCGATAGCAAAAAAGCTTGCAAGACGTGCTTCTGAAGCAAGTAGATCATAACAATTTTCATCGAGTTTGTTTTCTTGAACACGATATCCAATAGATAAGAGATGCCGTTTAGGCTGTTCTAAAAAGTCAAATTTCATATCAAAGGCTACTTGCCGTGCCACTATAGCCAGTCTGTTTAATTTTTTACGTAATTTGTCAGTATCACAATGAGCAGTCGCATCATAATGATAAGCGTTACAGGTATCGATAAGGCATTTAGCCCAAGAAAGCGCATGAGCAGATTCTATCGTTTGAATTTTGTGGTCAAGTTCACTGACTAAGTGCACAATATCGTGGGCTGCATGTGAAAGGTCTGTGATGTGAGAAGGAATCGTATTTTCTTGTTCTACAAAAGTGAGGACAGAGTCATGAAAACGAGTGATGTTTTCTTCAATTTTTTGACGTAAAGAGCGTAAATTGGGTTGATGATCTGGAATTTCTCTGACAGTTTCTTCAAGAATAGCAAGAACATCCGATAAGCCTTCTCGATCACTTTGAAAAAAAAGATGCGGTTTTTCAGCCCATTCACTTAAGGCAGAAGAGAGTGTTATCAAATGACCGGCAAGATTTCCTGAATCAACGGTTGATACATAAGTAGGCAAAAGAGGCCTGAGTGTATCCGTTTCATACCAATTATAGAGATGACCACGGAACTTTTCCATTTTTGTAAGAGAGCGTAATGTACACTCAATACGGGTAATGGTCTCTTCAAAACCAATCCAGCCAAAATCACGTGCCGCAATAATAGAAAGGAGATAAACGCCAATATTCGTAGGAGATGTACGTTGAGCAACAAGAGGTTCAGGATCTTCTTGAAAATTATCGGGAGGCAAATAGTTGTTTTGTGCATTGACAAAGGTTGTATAATAAAGCCATGTACGCCGTGCAATAGAGCGAAGTTTTTTTTCATCTTTTGAAGAAAGATCAAGGCTATCTTGAAAGGTTGAAGGTTGACTCACAATCCAAGCAATGAAGGGTGAAAAAAACCATGCTATCCCAAAAGGCAAAGCAATCAAGCTTGCAAAACTATCAGAAAAAAGAGGGAGTGCTATAGTAAGGATACCAATAAGCGATGCTGGTGCCATTGTAAAAACATAGAAACGCAAACTATTGGGCATTGATTTTGTTGCGGCAGAAGTTTTCCATTCAAGAAGATGCTGTTTTGAAATCGTCATACGATAGAGTGTACGAATAATCGCATCGGTCATAAAATACGCCGAATGAGCAAGAAACGTCGTTTTAAGAAATATATCAGCGCTTGTAAGAGCAGTTTTGTTCCAAATTAATTGAAAATGTCCACGCAAAGAATGATCTATATTGGACGAGACTAGCGTTTTTAATACACATAGAATGGGAGAAATGAAGGAGCTAAACAACAAGAATATTTGCCAGACAATTGCACTCTTGAAAGACAAAAAAGCCCATCCTGCAAATGCTGCGATTAACCACATAAGTGGAGTAAGAGAACGACGTAAATTATCCTGCATTTTCCAACGCGTCACGAAACTTATTTGACGGTGGAAAAAAAGATAAGGCAAAAGCTGCCAATCACCGCGAATCCAGCGATGATAACGCATAACATCAATATTATAAGCGGTTGGATAATCTTCAATGACTTCTATGCTACTCACCAGAGCAGTACGAGCATAACCTCCTTCTAAGAGATCATGACTAAGGATAGTATTTTCTTTAATTTTGCCATCAAGCGCTTGTTCGAATGCATCAATATTATAAAGACCTTTACCGATAAAGGTGCCTTCTCCTAAAAGATCTTGATAAGTATCAGAAACAGCAAAAACATAAGGATCAATGCCACGGTTGATAGAAAAAATCCGTTGGAGAATTGATGTTTTTTTTCCTGTTGTAAGCGAAGGAATAATGCGTGGTTGTAAAATGCTATAGCCCTTTACAACCTTTCCACTTTGCGGATCAAAAATGGGATGATTGAGTGGATGGTTAAGCTTTCCAACAAGTTTCGCGACGCTCTCTGGAGTAAGACGTGTATCACAATCCAACGTCATAACAAAACGGCAATCCATAGGAAGATGTGGATTGGGAGGATAAAAGCTTGTGTTTTTATCACCTCTTAAGAGCCGATTGAGTTCATGAAGTTTTCCTCGCTTTCGTTCCCATCCCATCCAACATTTTTCGCTTTCATTATAAAGGCGTCGGCGATGTAAAAGGAAAAAAAGAGGAAGTTCATCACGATGATACTGACTATTGAGTTTATCAATACTCTTTTGCGCATAGTGCAATAAATCAAGATCATCTTGCGTTTCTCTCAATGGAGCATCCACCCAATCTGTAATGAGTGCAAAATGAATGGCACCTTTAGGATTGGAAAGATAGTGCACTTCAAGACTGCGTACTTGTTCATCAATATCATCGCGTGATGTCATCAAAGTAGGTACAACAACCATTGTCCGTGCATGTTTTGGAATACCTTCTTTATATTCATAGCCAATGAGTTGTCTTGATGGGACAAACCATGAAACAACAGTGTTAAATAAAGCAAAAGCAGCATCGATAGCAGGAAAAAGCGCTAATACAGTAAAGCAAAAAGACATCCATGATGTCATGCCAGATATTTGTAAAAGGGCGTAAATTACAAGCAAAAGAGCGAGCGTCAGAAAAGAGACAGGAATGGCGATGACTCTCAATTTTGAGCAAGAAGCTCGTGTCCATTTTATGAGAAAGGGCGGGATATATCCACAAGCCTTTTCAAATATGCCACGACCATCATCAACAAGGTACCACCCCACACAAGAATGATGAGGCATATCTTTAGAAGTGGAATTTGCCATTTCTACAACTTTATGTGCAATTTCCAGCTCACTAAGAGGCGAAAAGCGTGAAACTTTTTCAATGACTTGTCGATAAATATTGCGTGAGTGAGAATCAATTTCAGAAAAATCACTATTTTTACGCAAAATAGAATCGACACAACTCACTGTTTCAAACCATGCTGTCCAATCAACATCATCTATAGCTTTAAGAGCACGGATAATATTTCCCATGGTCACACCATCTGCTGCTTGTCTGGTATGTTCATCGGCTGTTGCAATCTCTAAGCTACTGCCTTGGCTTTTCAATTGATTTTCAAGCCAAGTTAATGCTACGGTTGAATCGACAGATGCACTGCGCAGGCGATAGAATAAATGTGCTGAAAAAGTTGGATCAACAGTAAATGGTTTATACTGCGTAAAAAGAGAGTGTAGATTTGTTTTATTTTCTACAAGAGAAATTTTATCAGCCACTTGACTAGCAAGATGGCGCATATGTCGCGCTTTTTCGATACGGACTGAAAGACGACGGACATTTTCAATGAGCAGCATTTGCATAACAGAAGGAAGAGCCCACAATTCACCAATTGTGAGCGCACAAACTTCTTGAAATCCGTTGGTTATAGCAGTGAGTGTTTCTTGTGAAAAGCTGCTATCGGTATGCGCAATATAAAGCCAAGTTAAAGCAAAAATTCGTGGTATTCCCGCTTTGTGTGTAGAAAGAGGAAGTTGCTTTATGAAAGACTTGGGCAGATTACGACGTAGCTTTTGTATGGTTTTATCAATGGTGTAATGATTATCAATGAGCCATTGAGCAGACGGTGCGATGGTTTCATCATTTCGGGCAGCAAAATCACTGGTATGAAAAGCATGAAGAATAAGTTTAGCATTTTCGTTCAATCTCTTGCGAAAATCTTCTACTCCCTCATATTCAGGGAGTAAAATTTCTTTACCAGAAGCTATATCATGCCCTAAGTTATAAAGATCTTCCTGTACCTTATAAATTGCACGAAGAGGAAAATCCGTATTAATAAAATGGTCTTTTTTCTCTTTTTGAGAAAAAAAGCACTTTATGAAAGGTATTATGCACGTCATAATGTCCCATTGTTATCCAATTACATATTTTTTTATTTAAATTGTAAGTATTTTATATGAATATTGAACCGTTGATAGACAAAAAACAAACTTTTTGTTTTTATTGCAAGCATTTATAATTTTTGACGCAATAATTAGAAAATCAGCAGACAGTTTTTTAGAAAATAAAAAGGCCACCCTAAAATGAGTGACCTTAATAACACTGTCAGTTTTATTGATTGATGATTAATCTTGTTCTTGTTTTTTCAAAGCTGCACCAAGAATATCACCAAGAGAAGCACCTGAGTCTGTAGAACCATATTGTGCAACAGCTTCTTTTTCCTCTGCAATTTCTAAAGCTTTAATCGATACTGAAATTTTACGTGTTTTTTTATCAAATGCTGTAATGCGAGCATCAACCTTTTGCCCAATTGCGAAACGCTCAGGACGTTGCTCATCACGATCACGCGCGAGATCAGCACGTCGAATGGTTGTCTCAAGGTTGTGGTCAATCAATTTCACACCAATGTCATTGTCGTTAACAGCAATCACTTCGCATGTTACAACAGCACCTTTTCGCAATTCGCCAGAAGCAGCTGCTTCTCCAACTTTATCGCTGGAAAGCTGCTTAATTCCAAGAGAAATGCGCTCTTTTTCAATGTCAACATCAAGGACCACAGCTTTAACGATATCGCCTTTATTGTAAGTATCAATGACTTGTTCACCAGGACGGTTCCAATCAAGATCAGACAAATGAACCATACCGTCAACATCGCCTTCAAGCCCAATAAACAGACCAAATTCTGTTTTATTTTTAACCTCTCCTTCAATTTGCGAATTGACAGGAAATTTATTGGCAAAAGCTTCCCATGGATTTTCAAATGTTTGCTTTAAGCCAAGAGAAATACGCCGTTTAGAAGGATCAATCTCAAGAACAACCACTTCTACTTCTTGTGATGTAGACAGAATTTTTCCAGGATGAACATTTTTCTTTGTCCAGCTCATTTCAGAAACATGGATCAGCCCTTCAATTCCTGGTTCAATTTCAACAAAACCACCGTAATCAGTAATGTTGGTAACAGCACCCGTAATTTTTTTACCAATCGGATACCGAACACTGATGCTTTCCCAAGGATCACTTTCAAGCTGTTTCATTCCAAGAGAAATACGGTGCGTATCTTGATTAATGCGAATAATCTGCACTTTAATCGTTTGGCCAATTGTGAGCACTTCAGATGGGTGATTAACACGCCGCCATGCCATATCTGTAACGTGCAAGAGACCATCAATCCCACCAAGATCAACAAAGGCACCATAATCTGTGATATTTTTCACCACACCTTCAACGATTTGGTTTTCTTCAAGATTTTGTACAATTTCTGAACGTTGCTCAGCGCGACTTTCTTCTAAAACAGTGCGACGTGAGACCACAATATTGCCACGACGACGATCCATCTTCAAAATTTCAAAGGACTGTGAATTATGCATGAGAGGTGAAACATCGCGAATGGGACGAATATCAACTTGGCTGCGCGGCAAGAAAGCAACGGCACCATCAAGATCGACTGTAAAACCACCTTTTACTTGGCTAAAGATCACTCCATCAACGCGCGCACCAGCATTGAATTTTTCCTCTAAACGGACCCAACTTTCTTCGCGCCGTGCTTTTTCACGCGATAAAACAGCTTCACCCATCGCATTTTCAATGCGTTCAATGTAAACCTCAACTTCATCGCCAACTTGCAAAGAACCGTCTTTTGCTTTAGCTCCAAATTCTTTGAGAGGAATACGTCCTTCGACTTTAAGACCAGCATCAATAATGGCCATGTCTTTTTCGATTGCAATAACACGACCTTTAACAACAGATCCTTCATTAAGATCATTAGTTTGAAAAGATTCTGTTAAAAGGGCTTCAAAATCCGCTGTTGTGGGATTGTATTGTGACATAAGAACTCCTAATATATACCTTGTATTATAAGGTATGAGCGCTAGGTTAGTGTTAACATAAGCAACTCCTAGCCTTTTTCCTTGAATAAAGGAAGAAAAGTTAGCGCTAGGCTGGAAGTTACCTTAACGAATTTATCCAATTATATGCATTTTTATGATTGGATCAATAAAACTGCATGCAATTTCAAATGTTGCTTCTATACTCAATTCTGACGTATCAAGCAAGTGGGCGTTTTTTGCTGGTTTTAGTGGACTTTGTTTGCGCGTTATATCGCGACTGTCGCGCTGTTCAAGTTGAGCTAGGATTTCATGATAATTTGCCTGAACACCTTTTTTTAAAATCTCCTGATAGCGACGTTTGGCGCGTGTTTGAACATTGGCTAGAACATAAAACTTGATATCGGCATCAGGACAAACAATAGTTCCGATATCACGCCCATCAAGCACACAGCCGGGTAAAACTTTAGAAAAGTTGCGTTGTTTTTCGACAAGAATTTTGCGTACAGCAGGGTTAATCGCTATTTTTGAAGCCGCTTCACCAAGTTCATGAGAAGAAAGAAGAGAAGGATTTAAGGTGTTAAAATCGAGTTCTTTAGCATAAATAATAGCATTTTTTTCATCATTAAGAGCTAAATTTTGTTGTAAAAGCGTATGAGCAACACTACGATAAGTAAGACCAGTATCGAGATAGCGAAGACGATAATGTACAGCAATTTTGCGTGCTAAGGTTCCTTTGCCTGAGGCTGCAGGTCCATCAATGGCAATAACAAAAGGCTTCAAGCGATTTTCCCCCCAAGTTGTTTTATAAAAGGAATAAATTCTGGAAAGCTCGTAGCGATCATTCGTTTATCATCAATGGTAACAGGTTTTTCTGATACAAGCCCAAAAATGAGAAAACACATAGCAATTCGATGATCAAGATGTGTGGAGACATGTCCACCACCCAAACCTTTGGCAGAACCTTTCCCATAAACAATAAGAAAATCTTGACCTTCTTCACAGTCTACGCAATTAATTTTTAATCCTTGAGCAACAGCAGACAGTCGATCTGATTCCTTTACACGCAATTCTTCAATTCCTAACATCACTGTTTTGCCTTCTGCAAAGGCTGCTGCTACTGCCAAAGCAGGATATTCATCAATCATCGATGGAGCACGTTCTTTGGGCACCGTAACGCCTCTAAGAACCGATGATTTTATCCGTAGATCAGCAACATCCTCTCCACCTGTTTGACGTCGGTTCAAAAATTCAATTTGAGCACCCATTTCCCACAATGTTTCGATAAGTCCCATTCGAGAGTTATTTATCAAAACATTTTCAATGGTGATATCAGAGTCTTCTACAAGAAGGGCTGCGATAATTAGAAAAGCAGCAGAAGAAGGATCACCCGGAATATGAATTGTTTGCCCAATAAGATGGGGTTGACCGTTAAGATGAATCAAACGCGCACCTTCATTATCTTTTTCTATTTCAAGTTGTGCACCGAATGCTTTTAACATTTTTTCCGTATGATCTCGTGTCAGAACTGGTTCAATAACAGTTGTAATGCCGGCGGTATTGAGTCCAGCAAGCAAGACTGCTGATTTAATTTGAGAGGAAGCTATTGGAACACGGTAACGAATCGGATTAGCCATTTTCGGGCCATAAAGCGTTAAAGGAAGGTGATCGTCGTGCGTTGCTTCAATTTCAACCCCCATGAGACGCAGTGGATCAAGGATACGTCCCATTGGACGTTTAGAGAGAGAAGCATCACCAATAAAGGTTGTTTTCATATGATATGGACCAACCATTCCCATAACCAAACGAGCACCCGTTCCAGCGTTTCCAAAGTCTAAAGGTTTTTGTGCAGCTAAAAGGCAACCATTCCCTGTTCCTCGTATGGTCCAGAAGCCATCTTTTTTAATAATACAGGCACCCATAGCTTGCATAGCAGCAGCTGTATTGAGTACATCAGCGCTTTCAAGTAATCCATGAATATGTGTCTCACCACTTGCTAATCCTCCCAATATAAGAGAGCGATGAGAGATTGATTTATCTCCTGGTATTTTAATTTTTCCAGAGAGACTACTCGATTTATAGGTGGTTATAGGGATTGCTTTTTGCATGGAAATTCTATTTAATTCTATCTAACTTTTATGAAATTGTGCATCCTTTAGCACATGCTTTAAAAGACGTCATGAAAAAATCACTGTGGAACAGTGTATTTATCTTTGACAAAGGCATTATTTTTCGATTAAGCACCATACAATTTATCTTTTAATGGAATAATAGTTAATCAAAGAGGCACGGTTTATGGCAAAACAAGAACTTGGAACTAAACGTGTTGATCCAGAAACGGGAAAAAAATTTTACGATCTAAATCGCGATCCTATTGTGTCGCCCTATACAGGAATTTCTTATCCGCGTTCTTACTTTGAAGTTGCAGCAGCTGAAGCAAACAATGAGGAAGACGTTGATGCTGAAGAGCTTGATACAGCACTTGAAAAATCTGCTTTTATGCTTCTTGAAGAGGATGATGAGGATTCTAAAGATGACGATCTTCCTGATTTAGAAGATAGTGATGTAGATCTCGGTGATGACGATGATACATTTTTATCTCATGATGATGACGATGAAGATGATGACGTTACTGATATTCTCGGAGGCGGTGTTTCTAATGATGACGATGCTTAAGAGAAGTAAAAGAGGATATCTTTTCCATTGAATGTAAATTCTTCTTGATCTTCAATTTTGATCGTTCTAGAAAAGCTGAAATTGTATACTTCCCTTTTGGGAAAGATTGTTTTTGTAGGGGCTATAGCTCAGCTGGGAGAGCGCTTGCATGGCATGCAAGAGGTCAGCGGTTCGATCCCGCTTAGCTCCACCAAAAGGACCAGCTATCCTATCAAGGGTTAATTATAATAGAGAATGTGTGCATCAATTTAAAAGGTCTATGTGCTATTTAATCATCATTCCAATAGCGCCTGTTCCTTGCATTTTTATGATATTATAACACATTTTTAATCATTTGTTGGATTATAAAATTTTACTGTCGTAACTGTAAAAGTAGATAATTTTTATGCTTTGCATAGAAATAGACGATGAGCTGTTTAACTTACGCTTTGTTTTAAAGGACAAATTTTGAATTCCCTTTATCACAATATTTCCACAAAATCATAATATGTTGGTTATCTATATCTTTTTAAAAGGTACGAAGTACCTAAACAGAGATGAGAGAATAAAATATTAAAATATACTTCTCAGTTATTGCGAATGAGAACTTTTTTTGAGTATTTTTACCCTAGTCAGATGTCCTGCAAATTAAAAAATTGCCCACCTTGAGTAGCATCTACCTGCTCAATACTAAGGTATATTCACGCTTAAATAACATATTGAATCAATTAATTTTGTTTCCTTGCCCGTCACAAGCAAGGTTGAGTTGTGAAAGCAAAGTGGCGCCATCATTATATGTGCTAATTCCCTATGTTGCCGATAATTCTTACATTTGAGAATGTTCATAAAAAACATTTTTAGTCTTTTCTTTCACAGTTTTTATCCACATGCCAATTACGCTTGTTATGTGCAAGCCAATAGTTTTTATTGATTTAATCTCAAGAGATCTGAAATGATAAAACCCTACGCCATTCGAGATTCTTACTTTGAATATGATGCTCGAATTGCATTTTTTTGATTGCTATTTTATACGCTTAACAAAGAAAATATTCATGTAATAATCAGCCAGTAATACGCATAATGAAAATAAAAAATGATATTAAACTTTAAAATTTTTCTTTAATAATCTCTGATATTTAGACCTGTGCGAAATGCCTGAGCCAAATAGGATATAGTTTCCATTGTAAATTTTTTAAACAAAGAAGGTAAAAATATCGAGAGTACAGTCAAATATATTGAGCATTGCAAAAGCTTTCTGTCTCTTGGGTTTATTCTAAAAAATAACAATTTATTTCATTTAACAATCAGAAAAACGATACAACCTTATTACGCCATAAGAAATTTGGCTCTCAAATAATTTTACCGCAACAATTCCCTAATTGAGATTTTCAAAAATCTTCCCTAATGCCATCCACATCTCTTTAATTGCTGTTCATAGAGCCTTGATATCCTTGCCATGCGCTGTGCTGCCTGTGAAAGTGCAGCAGTGACACGCCCGCCACGCGCATAAGCACCATGTCCCATATGATAATTTAAATAAAGGCTATATGCATCATCAAATCTCACCCCATTGCGTTGAACACTTTGGCGATGGTACCAAGCAACAAAATCAGCAGAATCTGCAAAATTCGTACGCCATGCAAAAGATCTGCCCGTAGAGCGAAGATACATTGCCCATGTACTGTCAAGCGCTTGAGAATAACCATAAGCTGTCGACCGACGCTTCCATGGAATAAAACCAAGTAGTTTCTTGCGTGGAGGACGTGCATTGTGACGAAAGCTCGATTCCATCTTAATAGTTGCAAGAATAATCGGCATAGGAATCCCATAGCGCATTTCCGCTCTTTGAGACACCTTACCCCAATTGTCAAAAAAACCATTTTTTTGTGCCAAAATAGCACAAGCATTGTTTGTGTGGGTGGGAGTGGTCGTTGCACACCCATCTAGCAGAAACACCAGTGCCCCTAAAAACAAAAGGTGTCGCATATTCCTATTCCTCTCGTTTAAGAAATAAAACAAGATAGAGATACTAAAAAAGTATTACCAATCAATAAAGAACATGATCTGACTTGTGATATCTAAGAAGCTTTCTTTGCTTTATTCCTCATCAGCAAAACGCAATGTTTGCGACTGAGCCAATGTTGTTATTTTTGTTGGTTCAGAGTAATTTTCTTTTAATTCGACAGTTTCAATGCGATTTGCCCGTTTCATAATTTTGGAGGATGATATCAAAATTCCCTCTATATCTTCACCTGCTTTGTGAAAGTGCTTCTGTAACGCACGAACACGTATATCCATTCGTCCAAAATCTTCCATCAATTTTGCTACTTCTGATTGAATTAAATGTGCTTGTTCACGCATCCGTGCATCTTTCATAATGGTTTGTACCACTTGGACAGAAAGCATCAACAAAGATGGTGAAACAATAATCACATGGGCTCTATTGGATTTTTGTACCAATGCCTCAAAGTCCTCATAAATTGTTGCAAAAATCGATTCAGATGGCACAAAAAGGAAAGCAGTGTCATGGGTTTCTCCCGGAATCAAATATTTTTGTGCAATATCACGAATATGAACTTCCATATCGGTACGAAATTGGCGTTCTGCCTCTTGACGCTCTTGCGCTGATTCTGCCTTACGCATAGCATTCCAAGCCTCCAGAGGGAATTTAGCATCAACAACAAGAGAAGGGGCTTTATTGGGCATATGAATGAGACAATCTGGGCGCTTTCCATTGGAAAGAACAGCCTGAAAAGCATAAGCATTTGTTGGTAAGGCATCGGCAATAATTGCTTCCATCCGCCCCTGACCAAAAGTACCACGTGTCTGCTTATTGCTTAAAATGGACTGCAACTGAACAACTTGTCCCGTAAGAGATTGAATATTATTTTGTGCCGCATCAATCACTGCTAAACGCTCTTGCAAACGATTCAAATTTTCATAAGTGGATTTGGTCTGTACCTGAAGTGTTTGGCCTAAGCTTGTTGTCATCCCATTGAGTTGCTCACTGAGTGATTTATTCAATTCAGCCTGCCGTTGACCAAAAATTTCCGCCATCGTTTGCATTCGCCCTTGCATTTCAGCTTGTGTTTTCAGCAAGGTAGCCATCTGCATTTGTGCCTCACGTGCGCGTTCAGCAATTTCATTTTCCAAAAATGCTTTTTTTCGATGAGAATGTATCAACATAAAAAATGCCAAACAGACAAATATAAATAAAAGCAAAAGCATTAGTTTAGAAAAAAACTCACCAACGAGTATGGAAAAAAACGAATCAAACATAAATTGTAATATAACGCTCTTGTTGTAAAAAAACGCAAGAATCCGTTATTCAATATTGACCAATAACAAACCATTGATTAATCTCTACTTATGCCAATGAGATCTTTAGTTACTTTACCTGATCCGATTTTACGGGAAGTGTCCAGACCTGTTGAGCAGGTCGATTCAGCTCTCCAAAAACTTGCGGATGATATGTTGGAAACCATGTATAATGCTAAAGGCGTTGGTCTTGCTGCTATTCAAATTGGTATACCGCTACGTATGTTGGTTATAGATGTCTCTGGAAATTCTGAAGATGAGCAGAAAAAACCATTTGTTATTATCAACCCTGAAATTTTATGGCTTTCAGATGAACGTAATATTTACAAAGAAGGTTGTCTTTCTATTCCTGACTATTTTGCAGAGGTTGAACGTCCTAAACGCCTTCGTGTTCGCTATCAGAACCGTGAAGGAAAACAAACAGAAATTGAAGCAGACGATCTCTTAGCAACTTGCTTGCAGCATGAAATTGATCATTTAGATGGGCGCCTTTTTATTGATTACATTTCAAAGATCAAACGCGATATGGTGATACGAAAATTTAAAAAACGCGCAAAAGAAAAAAACATGCAGGAAGCAGTTTTGTAATGGCTTTACGATTAGCTTTTATGGGGACTCCAGATTTTTCTGTTCCTATTTTACATGCTTTATTGGATGCAGGTCATGATGTTGTTGCTGTTTATAGTCAACCCCCTCGCCCAGCAGGACGTCGAGGACTTAAATTAATCCCCTCACCTGTTCACAATGTAGCAAAAGAGAAATCTATTCCCATCTTTACGCCACAAACACTCAAAACAATCGAACAACAGGAGCAATTTGCAGCACTTTCTGTTGATGTTGCTATTGTGGTAGCTTACGGACTCCTTTTACCCAAAGCTATTCTCGAAACGCCGCGTTTTGGTTGTTTTAATGCCCACGCTTCACTCTTACCACGTTGGCGTGGTGCTGCGCCTATTCAACGAGCAATTATGGCTGGTGATAAAGAAACAGGTATTATGATCATGAAAATGGATGAAGGACTTGATACGGGACCTATCGCTCTTTCTCGCTCCATCCCCATTACTGATAACACCACCACTGCTGAGCTTTTAAACAAACTTTCACATATTGGCGCAGAACTTATGGTAGAAACCCTATCAACTCTTGAAAAAGGACAACTTAAACTGACCCCACAATCAGAGGAAGGCATCACCTATGCTGCCAAAATCAAAAAGGAAGAGACCCGCATTAATTGGACAAAACCTGCAGAGTTTATTCATAGGCATATCCGTGCGCTCTCTTCTTCTCCTGGCTGCTGGTGCAATATGAATATTGGGGGACGAGAAGAACGTGTAAAAATTCTTGATAGTCGCTTAACAACAGGTCCTTCTCTTGAAATTGGACGAATAGAACCAGATTCTTTGATTGTCCATTGTGGACAAGGGCGGATAGAAATAACCTCTCTCCAAAGATCGGGTGGTAAAGTCCTTGATAGCGCAACCTTTTTGCGAGGCGCTCATATTTCTGCTGTTTTTTAAGATGCCACGTTTTAAACTCACTCTTGAATATGATGGCTCAAATTATGCTGGTTGGCAGCGTCAAGCAAAACTTCTCACTATACAAGGAGCTCTTGAACAGGCGCTCTTTTCCTTTAGTGGACAACAATTGACCATAACAACAGCAGGAAGAACCGATGCGGGCGTACACGCTACGGGACAAGTTGCGCATGTTGATTTCATAAAAAACTGGCATCCCCATACTGTACGTGATGCGCTCAATGCTCTTTTACGTAAACAGGGAGAAGCGATTTCAATCTTAAACGTACAAAATGTCCCTGATGACTTTGATGCACGATTTTCCGCAACCAAACGCCATTATCTTTTTAAAATACTTAATCGTCGCTCTCCACCAGCCTTAAATGCCAAACGCGTGTGGTGGTTGCCAAAGCCTCTTAATGCTGAAGCCATGCATGAAGCTGCTCAAAAGCTTGTAGGAAAACATGATTTTACCACTTTCCGTTCAGCACATTGCCAAGCCAAAAGCCCTATTCGCACCCTTGAACGCCTCGATATTCAAAGAGAAGGAGATGAAATTTTCCTTTATGCGCAAGCCCGTTCTTTTCTTCATCATCAAATCCGTTCATTCGCAGGAAGCCTCATGGAAGTGGGTATTGGACGTTGGACAGCTCAAGATCTCGAAGCAGCTCTTCATGCTAAAGATCGTAAACGTTGTGGTGTTGTTGCTCCTCCTTCAGGACTTTATTTAACCAAAGTAGAGTATTAATTATCCTTCAAGAGTGGACATCTTAAAAGTCGTCAAGGCAGTTTATAAAAAGAACGAATTTCTTCAAAAGCTTCTGCTGCTGTATTGACAAATTTCATATAATTAACATCAGTAGGAGAAATTGTACCTTGTTCAGACAGATACTCAAAATTGATAGCATTGCTCCAGAACTCTTTGCCAAACAATAAAATTGGTACCTGTTTCATACGCCCCGTCTGTACTAAAGTTAACGTCTCAAACAGTTCATCCAGAGTCCCAAATCCTCCAGGGAAAATAGCTAATGCTTTCGCTCGTAATAAAAAATGCATTTTGCGCATCCCAAAATAATGAAAATTGAAACACAAATGCGGCGACACATACGAATTAGGCTCTTGCTCATGTGGTAAAATAATATTCAAGCCAATCGTTGGGGCACCAACATCACAAGCACCACGATTTCCCGCCTCCATGATTCCTGGTCCGCCCCCCGTAACAACCACAAATTCACGATATTCTGTCGTAGCGGAATAAAGTGAGCACAAACGCGCAAACTCTCTTGCTTCATCGTAATAATGTGACATAGCATGCAAATTTTTCTTTTGTATTTCATTTTTTGCAGCCCACGCTGCTTGCCCAGGTTCAGGAATACGCGAACCACCAAAAAAAACAACTGTTGATTGAATGTCATATTCTTTAAGGGTTATTTCCGGCTTTAAAAATTCAAGACCAATACGTTGTGAGCGCAACTCTGGACGCATTATAAAATCTTGATCGATATAGGCTAAACGATAAGTAGACGAACGCATTTGTGCTGAATTAGAGATTTTATGTATTTGTTGTAGAGCATCCTTCGTATGGAGAAGTGGTGTCCAATTTTCTTGCTCCTCTTTTCTTTTTTCTTTACAGCTTTTTTTCATGCACCTGTCCTACTTCCTCATCGTTTTATTGACTGAACACATTTCTTCGCGTAGTTCATAGAGAATAAACCTTGAAGCTTTCAACTTGTTTAACGGAACTCTCGTCATGACCCATCTCACACAACTTGAAATGATTATCGAACAAGCTTTTGACGATCGCGATTCTGTCAATACTACCACAAAAGGCGAAATCCGTGAGAGTGTCGAACATGCATTGAACCTTCTTGATAAAGGTGAAATCCGTGTTGCAGAACGACAAAAAAATGGACAATGGCATGTTCATCAATGGTTGAAAAAAGCGGTTTTGCTCTCTTTTCGGCTTAATCCTATGCAACTTATTACTGGTGGAATCAATGGAACACATTGGTGGGATAAAGTTCCTTCAAAATTCTCTGGTTGGCAAGAAGCAGATTTTAAAAGTGCTGATTTCCGTTCCGTTCCTGGAGCCATTGTACGCTATTCTGCTTACATTGCACCCAACGTTATATTGATGCCATCCTTTGTTAATCTTGGTGCTTTTGTAGATGAGGGCACAATGGTTGATACATGGACCACCGTTGGTTCTTGTGCACAAATTGGTAAACATGTCCATCTTTCTGGCGGTGTTGGTATTGGAGGTGTTTTGGAACCACTGCAAGCAAACCCAACAATCATTGAAGATCATTGCTTTATCGGTGCTCGCTCTGAAATTGTTGAAGGCTGCATTATCCGTGAAGGTGCTGTTTTGGGAATGGGAGTCTTTATTGGAAAATCTACAAAGATTATTGATCGTACAACAGGTGAAATTTTTATCGGTGAAGTACCAGCCTATTCAGTGGTCGTGCCAGGTTCTCTCCCTGGAAAACCTTTACCAAATGGTGATGCAGGACCAAACCTTTATTGCGCTGTTATCGTAAAACGCGTTGATCAAAAAACACGAGAAAAAACATCCATTAATGATCTTTTACGTTCTTAAACACAAGATTAATTCATAATAATATTTCATCGTTTTTTAACTTGAATAATAACCTCGAATACAAGGATTCTCTCATTTCAAATCCTTTCATAGTGAATCAATCACTATCATTTCCTTGCACGTTACAAACGCAGTTAGTGTGTGGGTAAGAAACACTTTAAGTAAAGAGTAAAAATATCTTTAATGAATTCTCTTAAGTGATAAGGATTGCCATAATATTTTGAGCTGAAAAAGAGTATTATAGGTGCGCTTTGCACCTTTATGACGCGTAAAGACGCTGATGCCAAAGGGATTTTTATTATTCACTGTGTATTTTACTTTATATTTTTCACAGCCCCCATTGCGAAATGAAGTTGATACATTGAGTGATGATTCACTAAAACAAGCGCGCCAATATGCAACATAAATGTATTTCGTTTAAAGTATTCTTTTTTACGTGAGAAGCATGACACCATTACGCAATACACAAAAAATATGAAGCACAGCGCAATTTTATTTAAAAGTGTTCTTTAAGCATCTGAACCAATCGACAAAAGCAAAAGCACAATCAATGAGAGACAATACTCCTTTTTTCATTATTTGTTCATTTTGAGCGCTTGAATAAATGCCGATTGTGGAATTTCTACTTTTCCAAATTGGCGCATCCGCTTTTTGCCTTCTTTTTGCTTTTCCAAAAGTTTGCGCTTACGCGTGACATCACCCCCGTAACATTTCGCTGTTACATCTTTACGCAAAGCACGAATTGTTTCACGCGCTATAACTTTACCACCAATAGCCGCTTGAACTGGAATCTGAAACATATGTTGGGGAATAAGATCTTTCAGTTTTTCACACATGGAACGCCCGCGCTTTTCTGCAATCGTGCGGTGCACAAGCATAGACAATGCATCTATAGACTCTCCATTTACCAAAATAGACATTTTAACTAAATCCCCCTCCGCATAATCGGTCATCTGATAATCAAAAGAAGCATAACCCTTTGAGATTGATTTTAGCCGATCATAAAAATCAAAAACAACTTCATTCAGTGGTAAATCATACGTTACCATAGCACGGGTTCCAACATAGGACAAACCAGCCTGTATCCCCCGCCGCTCTTGGCATAGTTCTAAAATTGACCCAAGATAATTATCAGGAGTCATGATTGTCGCCCGAATCCATGGTTCTTCAATGGAAGAAATTTTAACCACATCAGGCATATCCGCTGGATTGTGCAACTCTTTAACAGAACCATCATTCATATTCATGCGATAAACAACCGAAGGTGCTGTCGCGATTAAATCCAAATTAAACTCACGCTCTAATCGCTCTTGAATAATTTCAAGATGAAGAAGTCCCAAAAAGCCACAGCGAAAACCAAATCCCAAAGCCGCAGATGTTTCCATTTCAAAAGAAAAACTCGCATCATTTAAGCGTAATTTGCCCATGGCTGCACGCAAATCATCAAAATCGGCAGCATCTATTGGAAAAAGACCACAAAATACAACTGGTTGCGCAGGCTTAAAACCAGGTAAAGCATTTTCACAAGGACGGCGCTCTTCAGTAATCGTATCCCCAACCCGTGTATCTGCTACCTCTTTGATAGAGGCAGTGATAAAACCAATCTCGCCTGGTCCTAACTCATCAACCTGTACCATTTTAGGTGTAAACACCCCAACGCGCTCAACTGGATATTTTGCTCCTGTACCCATCATACGAATGGTTTGGCCTTTTTTTAAAATACCATCTATCACCCGTACCAAAACAATGACACCAAGATATGCATCATACCAGCTATCAACCAACATTGCTTTCAAGGGATTTGCAACATCGCCTGTATGGGGAGGTGGTAATTGTGCAACAATTGCCTCCAAAACATCAGGAACACCCAAACCTGTTTTTGCTGATATTTCTACTGCTTGAGATGTATCAATGCCTATCACATCTTCAATTTGTTCTTTAACACGCTCAGGTTCTGCTGCTGGAAGATCAACTTTATTGAGTACAACAACCAATTCATGCGAATTATCAATCGCTTGATAAACATTTGCTAACGTCTGTGCCTCTACACCTTGGCTTGCATCTACCACCAACAGAGAACCTTCACAAGCTGCCAATGAACGCGAAACCTCATAAGCAAAATCCACATGACCAGGTGTATCCATAAGATTTAAAATATAGGTTTCACCATTCTTTGCCTTATAGTGTAAACGTACCGTTTGTGCTTTAATAGTAATTCCACGTTCACGCTCAATATCCATGGAATCGAGTACTTGTTCTTTCATCTCACGTGTATCAAGTCCACCTGTTATTTGGATCAAACGATCAGCTAAAGTGGATTTGCCGTGATCAATATGCGCCACGATGGAAAAATTACGAATATAATTACGATCTATTGTCATATAAGGCGATTTAGCAAAGAATAATACAAAACGCAAAGACCAATTATGCTCCGGCTTCTATCAAAAGAATATAAACCTAAAAAGCTTCTCAAAACACAACTTTTCATAACCTAAAAAATAAGGCTTTTATTTGCTAAATTAAATCCAACGGTGCTAAAATGATATTTTCACATCTTATTTTATGACTCATATGCTGGATAAACCGATACCATCACACATTTTGCCAGCCTCCAATGTTGCAACAATCCTTTACACTTGAAAAAGTTTATAAGAGATATGCCTTTCTTGTACAGTTTTTACCCACATGGACTACCTGCTTGTAACGTGTCAGCAAGTAGATTTGGATTGATTTAATATGAAAACGATTTGAAGTGAGAAAATTTTACGGTATTCAGGGTTCTAATTCAATGTGAATAATTCTATATTATAATTATAAATCAATGTGTTATAATATTTATATGATGGGCGTGTATATCACTTAAGCTTGCAATAAAATTCGCAAGAAATGCTTTTTTATTTATACGCAATAACCTGCTTTTTTTAGCAATCTTATATAAAATAACATGAATATCGCGAGCCTTTCTCATTTTAAATCTTTTCATAGTGAATCAATCAAATTTTGTGCTTCCCCATTATAAAACAGGGCTAGTATATGGATAAAAACGTTTAAGAAATGAGTAAACATGCCTCTCTCTCTTTCAAATGCCAAAGGCTGTCATAATATTGAGAACTGACAAAGAAAATGCTAGTGCCTTTTATTTAAGTAAAACGATGATGCTCTGTAGTTTTTCTATACTTCACGCGGACCGTCAATGAATATGATGTATATTAAGAAAATTGTCTTTTTAAAAAACGCGTTAATATACAACATTATGGGAGGCTGCTTTAGGCGTTCTATTTTACGTGAGAAGCATAACTCGATTAAAGGACAAAAGAAATAAAGTGCGACAGTGCGTAATTTTCATTATTCAAAAACATTACCATGGATGTTTTTGAAAATTGTAAAGCTAAATTTAAACATGATCGTAAAGATGAAAGCTGTTTTTTGTCTTTACCACTTCATGCTTTGACTCAATGAACGTTGACTTCCCGTTTCAGAGGTTAAGCAAACAGATAAATATTATTGCTCCAATTTTCTATACAAAAGCTGGAATAGCTTATAAAGCCTCCTTTATCTTCATATTAAAAAAAGCCTCAAAAATGAAAACTTTGCAAGCAAAAATCTCATGTAATAAAATCATAATAGAAAAGGTGCATAGCTAATCATTTTTTTCAATTGCTTTATTTTTTTTACGCCATTGTGAAGGTTGTAATTCAGCCACAATGATCCCAATCAGAATAAGCAAACCGCCCAATAAAGCTAAGGGAGATAAATGTTCTCCAGCCAAACGCCCAACAATACCAGCCCATACCGGTTCACCTGCGTAAATGAGTGTCGCACGTGTAGGGGAAATGGACTTTTGTGCCCAATTCATAGCTAATTGAATGATGGCACTCATTAATGCCAATCCTATACCAATATTAAACCATACCCACGAAAATTCAGGGATGCTTTCACCCATCAAAGGCATACAAGCAAATGAAAAAAAACCACTAAAAAATAACTGAATAATGGTCACACGCCGACTATCAACCTTATTGGCAAAAATTCCGATGAGTATGACTTCTCCAGCAATCGCTAAAGCACCTAACAAAGTCAAAATTTCGCCTTTTGAAAAATCAAAATTTCCCGGCTTTTGTCCTGAAATAAGTACAAGCCCGATAAAAGCGAAAACAATACCAACCCAACAAGCAAAACGGGGAGGTTTTTTAAAAACAATCCATTGCAAGATTGGAACCATAGGTACATAAAGCGCTGTAATAAAAGCCGACTGACTACTAATAATCGTTTGAAGTCCAGCTGCTTGAAAAGCATAACCTAAAAACATGGCTAAACCAATCGCCATCCCAGCGAAAACTTCATAAACCGTTATACCTTTTATAGAGCGCCAAAAAATTGCTCCACATATAAGAGATGCAACAATAAAACGAAATCCAACAAAAAACAGGGGACCACTATAGCGTACCGCGATATGAATGACTAAAAATGTAATACCCCACAATATTGTTGCAACAAATATTGCTAATTCTGGCTTACTTAATAAAGGATATTTAAGCTGTTTTATATTTGTCATGAAAGGCTTTCTCCTCCAATTTTCCGCACAATTTATGAAACAATAAGCGTTCCAACTCCCTGTTCGGTAAACAGTTCTAGTAAAACAGAATGAGGAGTTTTACCATTTAAAATGACAACACCTTCCACACCATTTTGAAGGGCTTTTATACAAGTCTCTACTTTTGGAATCATGCCTCCTGAAATTGTCCCATTTTTGATAAGTTTCTCTGCTTCAGAAACTGTCAATTCTTTTAAAAGTTGGCCCTGTTTATCCAAAACACCAGGAACATCAGTGAGAAATAAAAGGCGTTTAGCTTCTAATGCACCAGCAATAGCTCCAGCAAAAATATCAGCATTAATATTATAGGTTTTTCCATCGCGTCCTGGAGCCACAGGAGCAAGAACTGGTATCATTTCAGAACATGCTAAAAGATCCAGCAATGTGCGATCAACTTCAATAGGCTCACCAACAAATCCCAAATCTAAAACACGTTCAATATTCGAATCAGGATCAATGACAGTTTTATAAGCCTTTTCGGCAAAAACCATATTGCCGTCCTTGCCACATAATCCTATTGCCCATTCACCCTCTGCATTGATGAGAGCGACAATTTCTTTGTTTATGGAACCGGCCAAAACCATTTCAACGACTTCAACGATCCGCTCGTCGGTTACCCGTAAACCGTTTTCAAATCGTGATTCAATCCCCATTTTCATCAAAATTTCAGCAATTTGAGGTCCTCCACCATGAACAACAACAGGGTTAATCCCCGATTGCTTTAATAGAGCAATATCACGCGCAAATGCTCGCCCCAAGGCAGGATCACCCATAGCATGACCGCCATATTTTATCACAACCGTTTCATTTTCGTATTTTTGCATATATGGTAAAGCAGACGATAGAAATGCTGCTTGTTTTTCTAAAACATCTACAGCACCGTTTTTAGCATCATCCATTAATAGAGCCTCCTCATCACTTTTTACCATCTCTTAGTGGAATTTAGGAAAAGTAATAACGAAATGAAACAAGAAAACAACTTCCTCAAAAAATTGACAGCGAAAAATTAAACAAAACAGGCGTACAAAACGTCATTATTTTATGATTTTATGTATAAAATTGAAAAGCAAAGTTCTGAAAAAATTTTAAGCTATGCCGTACATTCGACTCGTTAGTTTACGCTTATGGATACTTAACAATGAATAAGAATATATACAACCATTGATTTTGTAAGATAAAAACAAAATTTTCTTATAATAATAAAATTAACAGATCACCAAGATAAGAAATAGGTTGACTTAGCACTGTAACCTTATCCAAGCAATTTTTAAGACTATCAAAAATGCCAAAAATAAAATTGGTTATGAGGAGTTGATATTTTATTTGAAAAAAATGGATTGTCTAACAGCTTATTTAGCTACTTTTTGGTAGGCTACTACCTATTTGACAGTTTTAGCATAGGGCTTTTAAAAAGGCATTTTGAGTAAAACAATAAATACAAAAAATGCCGAATGCATAAAGGCAGTTATCATGACACTGGAAATTAGTCACTCAATTGCGTTCTTCTTGTATGGATAAGTCCTTTTTAAAATATCATAGATACTCAAAAATAAGACTTATCCATAAAACTCGTTAAATGTAAAAAACTATCAGCGGCAGGCACTTACCCTAAATTAATCGTTTCTCTCTTTTCTTTTCAAGAAAAAAATGCTTTTCACAGATGATAAGGCTATAGAAAGCTTAATTAAAATAACCTTCCAAAAGTTTTTTCTAATCTATTCTGAGAACATTCACATATTTTAACCAGAAATATTTTCAAAAAATTCTTTCATACGTGAAAAAAAGCCATGTGATTGCGGTGAATTCTCATGATTTGAAAGTTTTTCAAACTTTTGCAATAATTCACGTTGCTCTTGCGTTAATTTCTGTGGTGTCTCAATCGTGATATGGATGTAAAGATCACCTCTTGCTTGCTGCCGACGCAACATGGGCATACCCTTGCCCTTAAGACGGAATTGACGTCCATTCTGTGTCCCTTCTGGGATCTTAACACGCGCTTTAACACCATCAAGATCGGAAACTTCAAACTCTCCTCCTAAAGCAGCTGTTACCATTGAAATAGGAACGCGACAGTGAAGGTCTGCTCCTTCTCGCTGAAAAAATTCATGCGGTTTAACGGAAAGGAAAATATAAAGATCACCATTGGGGCCACCACGAATACCAGCATCACCCTCACCAGAAAGGCGAATACGCGTTCCATCTTCAATACCAGCTGGAACATTCACGCTCAATGAACGTTTTTTCTCTATGCGTCGTGTCCCCTGACATTTTGAGCATGGATCCATAATAGTTTCACCACGTCCATGACATGAAGGACATGTTCGCTCAATAGAAAAGAAACCTTGCGCAGCACGCACACGACCAGATCCATGACATGTTCCACAAACTTGCGGCTTAGAGCCCTTTCTCGCTCCTGATCCTTCACAAACATCGCACGTAACGGAACTGGGAATAGTAATTTCTGCAGTTTTTCCTGAAAATACCTCTTCTAAGGTTATTTCCATATTATAACTCAGATCTGCACCACGTTCGCGACCATCACCACGCTTACGGTGCGCACCTCCCATAATTTCGCCAAAAAAATCTTCAAAAATATCAGCAAACCCACCACCAGCAGCAAAACCTCCAAAGGGATTTGCTCCTCCTTGACTACCGCTATTTTCAAAAGCCGCATGACCAAATCGATCATAAGCAGCACGCTTTTGGGGATCTTTAAGAACTTCATAGGCTTCGCCAATTTCTTTGAATTTTCGCTCTGCCTCTTTATCCCCGGCGTTGCGATCAGGATGATATTGCATTGCCAACTTACGAAAAGCAGATTTCAACTTTTTATCATCACATTCACGAGTCACGCCAAGAATTTCATAATAGTCAACCTTCATCATGTATTCCTGATAATTTTTCTGTCATCCATCTTTATGGATAAGATTGCTTTTAATTTATATTTTTAGCAACAAAGTTGCAACTCACTCAAATAATAAAGCCCAGCCTTATATTTCAAAGGCCGGGTTTATAAATTAATCAACACATATGCTGACACTATTTCTTCTTATCATTAACTTCTTCAAAATCAGCATCAACAACATCGTCATTCTTTGCTTCTGTTTCAGTGTCAGCGCTCGCTGCTTGTGAAGCTTCATACATAGCCTGTCCAAGCTTCATACTGACTTCAGCTAATTTTTGCATCTTTGTTGTTACTTCTTCAGTATCACTGCCTTCAAGCGCAGATTTCAAATCAGATATTGCTGTTTCAATCTGTCCTTTTTCTTCAGCTGATACTTTATCGCCATATTCATTGAGTGACTTTTCAGTTGAATGAATAAGAGCTTCGGCTTGATTTCTAGCTTCAACACCTTCACGGCGCTTTTTATCCTCAGCTGCATGCTCTTCCGCATCCTGTACCATTTTTTCAATATCAGCATCACTTAAACCACCTGATGCCTGAATACGAATTTGATGCTCTTTACCAGTTCCCTTATCTTTGGCCGAAACATTAACAATACCATTCGCATCAATATCAAACGTAACTTCAATTTGAGGTATACCGCGTGGTGCTGGAGGAATCCCAACAAGATCAAATTGAGCCAATAACTTATTATCACTCGCCATTTCCCGTTCACCTTGGAAAACACGAATAGTCACAGCACTCTGGTTATCATCAGCTGTTGAAAAAACTTGAGATTTTTTCGTTGGGATAGTGGTATTGCGCTCAATGAGACGTGTAAAAACACCACCCAAGGTTTCGATCCCCAAGGATAAAGGTGTTACATCTAGAAGCAACACGTCTTTGACATCGCCTTGCAATACACCCCCTTGAATGGCAGCACCCATTGCAACAACTTCATCAGGATTAACGCCTTTGTGTGGATCCTTACCAAAGAAGCTTTGCACGACTTGCTGAATCTTGGGCATACGTGTCATACCACCCACTAAAACAACTTCGTCAATCTCACCGGCCTTTAATCCAGCATCTTTTAACGCAGCTTTACAAGGCTCGATGGTGCGCTGCACTAAATCGTCAACCAGAGATTCAAATTTTGCCCGAGTCAATTTCATTGTTAAGTGCTTGGGACCTGATTGATCTGCCGTGATAAATGGTAAATTGATTTCTGTTTGCTGTGACGAAGAAAGCTCTATTTTTGCTTTTTCTGCCGCTTCTTTTAAGCGCTGTAAAGCGAGTTTATCATTTTTCAGATCAATTCCTTGCTCTTTTTTGAATTCATCTGCAAAATAACCAACCAAGCGCATGTCAAAGTCTTCACCCCCTAAAAACGTATCTCCATTGGTTGATTTAACTTCAAAAACGCCATCTCCAATTTCAAGTACTGAAATATCAAATGTACCACCACCAAGGTCGTAAACAGCAATTGTTTTTCCGTCTTTTTTATCCAAACCGTAAGCTAAAGCAGCAGCAGTCGGCTCATTAATAATCCGTAAAACTTCAAGTCCAGCAATTTTACCCGCATCTTTAGTCGCTTGGCGTTGCGCATCATTAAAATAAGCAGGAACAGTAATAACCGCTTGTTCAACTTTTTCACCCAGATAAGATTCAGCTGTTTCCTTCATCTTTTGCAAAATCATAGCTGAAATTTGCGATGGAGAATATTTCTTACCCGCTTCTTCAACCCATGCATCACCATTGTCACCTTTAACAATTTTATAAGGCACAAGTGCTTTATCTTTTTCAACCATAGGATCATCAAAACGACGCCCTATCAAACGTTTAACTGCAAAAACTGTCCCTTCAGGATTTGTTACCGCCTGCCGTTTAGCAGGCTGTCCAACAAGCCGCTCTCCCCCATCAGTAAAGGCAACAACGGAAGGTGTTGTTCGTGCTCCTTCTGAGTTCTCGATAACCTTTGCGTTTTTGCCATCCATAACAGCCACACAAGAGTTCGTTGTCCCCAAATCAATACCAATTACTTTTGCCATATTATAATCTCCATTCAGCAAGCTACCTCAACCTTCATAAAGCATCTTTTTAAGACAGCTCCTCATAACACTCAAAGCCCATATATTGCTTTAAGCAACATAAAATAATTAAATTGCAAGTCGCAATAAGCCTTGCTGCCTCGTATATAAGAACAGGCTTTTATTGCTACAAGAGAATAATGAGAGAAACATCTCCAAAATAAAAAATTTATTTTAAAATAGGCGCTCTAATGACCCATAAATACCATATTTATGAGAGACTTGAGATCATAATATATCTTTCTTGCAATTTTCAATAAATATATCTTTCTATAAAAATTAAAAAACAAAAGAATGATTACACTCTCGCTCTTAATTTTCTCATCATTAACAAAAGATACTCACGTAAAAGCTTTTTAAAAGGCGAATAATTTATATCACGAATATTATAAATTTTCCTTGGACTAAAATAGTCATCATATCTAATGCTCATATCAGTAGAGATATTATTTATCGATCTCCTTTCAAAAATTCTCCTTTTAACGGTCTCATTGTTTACTGCTATTTGAAAGATGTGCTTTAAACTCACCTAAAGCGTTTTTTCTTAACTGTATAATTTTGAATTTTGAAAATATATAAAAATGTCTCTGTATAAACGCTTTAAGATACCAAGAGCTGTCGTAATATTAAAAATTGGTAAAGTGGTTGATGATTGTTCTGTGTTATATCTTTATTAAGTAAAATAGTAGTGCATCATAGATTTTATACCATTTACAAACACTATTATGAGATGAACACGGAAGCGTTAAGAGGTGTGTTGTCATTGTAAACCTTATTATCTTCCTTTAAAATCAAAGAATTCTATGATTTTTATTCTCATATTCAAATCAATTTCATTTTAGCATTTCTTTCTTTTATTTTAAATAAAAGCTCTGCTAAAATAAACAGTTATTCAAAGTGTGAACCTTATGAAGGAGGGTAAATCAATGATGACATCTATTATTAAGAAAATAACAAATCTTATCTTTAAGAATATAATAAATACACAATATCCATACAAAAAGGTTATCATAAATATCGTGTGTGCTCTTCTCTTTGCTGGTATAACCCTGCCTGCAGGTGCTCAGCAATATCAACTTGGCGACATAGAAATTCTCAATCCTTGGACACGCGAAACACCTAGAGGTATAAGAGTTGGTAGCGGTTATCTCTACATTATTAATCACAGTAATACCCCAGACCGTTTGGTTTCTATTTCCACAAACGGAGTAAAAAAAACAGAGATACACTCTATGGCTGTCGTTAATGATATTATGAAAATGGAAAAAATGCACAATGGCATTGAAATTCCGGGAAATGGCGAAATTACGCTTAAGCCTGGCGGCGATCATATTATGTTTATGGGGCTTTCACAACCATTCAAGTTAGGTGATAAAATTAGCGCAAAATTGACATTTGAGAAAGCAGGAACGATTGATGTTGATTTCTCTGTAAACGCTATGAAAACACCATCACCTTCTAAATCCTCTCCTGGTCACTAAATTCCTTTTTTATAATACACACTTTTAAAATAAAGAAGCGTGAAACTTTTGCACGCTTCTTTATTTTTTGTTTAATGCCATCAGTAAAAAATTATCCCCTTTGATGAATTAACTATGGTCAATTTCAGGAATACGTAAAACTTGTCCAGGATAAATTTTATCGGGAGATTTTAGCATTGGCTTATTGGCTTCAAAAATAAAAGTGTTTTTATTACCTTGCCCTTTTCCATAAACCTCTTCAGCAATTTTCCAAAGATTATCACCAGATTTAACCTCATAAAAGCGAGAAGGTTTTCTGGGCGTTGTATCTATAACCTTTAATTGATCAACATCTACAGAAGAGATACCTTGTGAATTGCCAACAACTAGCAGTGCTTTTTCAAGTGTTTCCCTGTCTGGAACTTCACCGCTTAAAATAGCTTTACCGTCTTCAACTTGAATATTTACTTTTTCTGTACCGAGTTGAAAATGATCAAATGCCGTCTTAAAATCTTTTTCTTTTGGTTCATGGTCCCCAATACCTAACTTTTCCCCTACAGTTTTAATAAAATTAAAAAATCCCATTACAACCTCCTTCCGTGTAGCAGAAACAAATTTTTGTGCATATATTGCCACATTCTTTTCTTTGCTCTTAAAACACATAGGCAGATTTTCTAAACTTCAACAATCAAAACTATACCTGTTCAATTATGAGACAAATACAATAATAAACTTTGTAATAAACCTTGATAAAAAAAGCCTTTATGAAAATTTTCTCTCAAACGAAGGGATCTTAATAGACGTAGAAACATTATGAATTATGAAAGCAAAACAAGATTTTACAGTAATGACAAAAGGTTTTTTACTTTGCTACAATTTGTATCATATTTGTTTTGCAAAAAAAATATGAACTCCCATATAAATAAGTGTGGGTAATTTGCTACCACAGCAATAGAAAGGTCTAAGAAACCATGAAAGATACACCAACAATCACACAAACGATTGTACTTGTTGATGATGATCGCAATATTTTGACATCTTTATCTTTTGCGCTTGAGACAGAAGGATATCGGGTTGAAAGCTATACAGATGGAGCATCTGCACTCAAGGGTCTCACACTTCACCCTCCACACTTAGCTATTTTTGATATTAAAATGCCCCGAATGGATGGGATGGAACTCTTGCGTCGTTTACGTCAAAAATCTGATCTTCCAGTTATTTTTCTTACCTCTAAAGATGATGAAATTGATGAATTATTTGGTCTCAAAATGGGAGCTGATGATTTTATTACTAAACCTTTCTCCCAACGTCTTCTCATTGAACGCGTGAAAGCTATTTTGCGCCGTTCTAATGCACGTAACCAACCACTTTCTACAGGAACTTCTTCCACCTCTTCTCTCAAACGTGGAGATCTTGTGATGGATCAAGAACGCCATACCTGTACATGGAAAGATAAACCTGTTATTTTAACCGTTACGGAGTTTTTGATTCTGCAAACCTTAGCACAAAGACCAGGAGTTGTAAAAAGTCGTGATGCTTTAATGGATGCTGCCTATAGTGATCAAGTCTACGTAGATGATCGCACCATTGATAGTCACATTAAACGTCTGCGTAAAAAGTTTAAACAAGTGGATGATGATTTTGCAATGATTGAAACACTTTATGGTGTAGGTTATCGTTTCCACGAGGTATAAAACTACTTTGTCGCAAAAATTTGAACGGCAATCAAATCGATGACAGACAATTCTCAACTGGAAACTTTACAAAAAACAACCGTTAATGGTACATCCTCAACGCCATTTCTTATGTTTGCCCGTTTGCATCTTCGTACACAACGTCTCTTTAGACAATTGCTTTTTTCCAGCCTCACACGTCGCATTGTTATATTAAACATTGCTGCCCTTGCCATTTTAGTTACAGGCATTTTATACCTTAACCAATTTCGCGATGGTTTAATTGAAGCAAAAATTAAAAGTTTATGTACCCAAGGAAAAATTATTGCTGGGGCTATTGCTGCTTCTGCAACAGTAGATACAAATTCTATCCTCATTGATCCCCAAAAACTCTTAGAGTTACAAACTGGTGAAAGCGTTACACCCGCCCCTCAATCAACCGATTCTTGGGATTTCCCTATTAACCCTGAGCAAGTTGCCCCTCTTTTACGACGTCTCATCACACCTAAAACGACAAGAGCACGTATCTATGATCGTGATGCTACTCTCCTTCTTGATTCGCGCGTTCTTTATTCTAGTGGAGAAGTTTTCAGTTATGATTTACCCCCACTCAAAACAGAACAAAGCATGTGGGATCGCCTTACTTCATGGTATTCAAGCACATTTTATGGCAAAGGTATTGCTCTTGACAGAGAACAAACAAAAACCAGTGGTATTGCTTATCCAGAAGTGTACCGCGCATTAAACGGATCTCTTGCTACGGCTAAAAGACGCAACAGACAAGGTCAATTAATTGTTTCTGTTGCCGTTCCTGTTCAACGCTATCGCGCAGTGGTTGGAGCTCTTCTTCTTTCAACCACTGGTTCTGATATTGATAACATTGTAAAAGGTGAAAGACTGGTTATCTTTAAAGTTTTTGCCGTTGTAGGCAGCGTACTTTTGGTTCTTTCTCTCTTTTTGGCCCATACGATTGCCCATCCATTAAGTAAATTATCTGCCTCGGCTAATCGAGTGCGTAATGGCAATAATCAGCGTGTAGAAATTCCTGATTTTTCAATGCGTGAAGATGAAATTGGTCACCTTTCAACCTCTATTCGTGATATGACTAATGCCCTTTATATGCGCATTGAAGCCATTGAACGCTTTGCTGCTGATGTAAGCCACGAATTAAAAAATCCTCTCACCTCCCTACGCAGTGCTGTTGAAACGCTCCCTCTGGCTAAAAATGAAGAAGCACAAGAGAAATTGCTTGAAATTATTCAACATGATGTGCGCCGTCTTGATCGGTTGATTACAGATATTTCTGATGCATCGCGGCTCGATGCAGAGCTTGCACGAGAAACCGCAGAGATTGTTGATATGACACCGCTTTTGGAAAGTCTTGTTCATGCTGTTCAGGAAGTGTATCGTAATACGCAAACCATTGATATAAGCCTTAATATTGTCCCGCGTCCTCATGGAAAAGCCTATCTTGTATTGGGACATGAACTCCGTTTAGGGCAAGTGATTTCAAACCTTCTTGAAAATGCACGTTCTTTTATTCCTCGGAATCGTGGCAGAATTTGCATTACTATGAAAAGTCATGCTTCAACCCTTATTTTAACCATTGAAGATAATGGCCCAGGTATTCGTTCAGAAAATATTGAACGCATTTTTGAGCGTTTTTATACAGATCGACCAAACGAAGATGCTTTTGGACAAAACTCTGGACTTGGCCTTTCTATTAGTCGGCAAATTATCGAGGCTCATAATGGGACAATTACAGCCGAAAATATTATTGATCCTACACTTGGGAAGTGTAAAACTGGTGCACGTTTTATTATTATGCTTCCCCTCGCTAAATAAATCTTTTATCCAAAGTAAAAGACATGAAAACAAAATGTGAAATACTCCACGCAAATTGCCTTCAATTAGGCGGCAAGGGGCTGTTAATTATAGGTCCATCGGGATCAGGAAAATCAACCCTTACCCTTTCTTTGCTCGACCGTGCTGAGTGGTCAAAACGTGAAGCGAAGCTTATCAGTGATGATTATACAATGTTGCGTGCGGAAAATGGAAAGCTCCACGGATACACTCCTGATAATTTAGAGGGCGGTATCGAGATTCGTGGCGTTGGTCTTTATATGATAGAATTTGAAAAGCATACAACTATCGATTGTGTTATTTTTCTCGGTCCGAAATATGAACGTTTTTCCACAAATAAAACTTTTCAGTTTGAAGATTTGCACATTCCTCTTTTAAAACTTCCCTCTCTTCGTGAAGCCGATTGTACAGCCATTTGTCAAGCTATTGAAGCATTTTTGTTTAGAAAAATATGGCAAAAATCTGTCTAATTTTTTTCTAAAGATAAAAAAATCACAATTTTTGCCTTTTTTTTGCAAATTTTTCTTGGCAGCAAGACAAAGCCTTGTAAAATGTGTTTCCCACCAATATGGTCGGATCTTATTAGTTAACAGGAGTTTGCGTAAATGATTGGACTCGTGCTTGTAACGCACGGTGAGCTGGCTGTCGAATTTTTACATGCCGTGGAACATGTTGTTGGAGTACAAGAAAAGTTCGCAACAATATGCGTTTATCCCGATGACGATATAGATCAGCGCCGAGGTGATGTTATAGCCGCAGTAACCGATACAGATACGGATCATGGCGTAATCATATTAACAGATGTGTTCGGTGGAACACCATCGAATATAGCTATCCCTGCTATTGAAAAAGGACGCGTTGAAATGATTGCGGGTGTTAATTTGCCCATGCTTATTAAACTGATTTCTATTCGCAAATGTCCTGATATTTCATTATCAGACGCGTTAAGAATAGCACAAGAAGCAGGGCGTAAATATATTAATGTACCAAGTATGATTTTATAGTGGATAATAAAATACCAATGTTTTCCAAAGATACCCTCCCATGTATAAGTCGTCATTTCAATATCTGTAATAAACGTGGCTTGCATGCACGTGCTTCTGCAAAATTTGTACAAACTGTTGACAATTTTAATGTTACTGTTGAAGTTGAAAAGGATGGAAAAATCGTTGGTGGATCATCAATTATGGGACTTATGATGCTAGCGGCTTCATCCGGTTGCAACCTCACCATTCGTGTTTCAGGACCAGAAGCAACAGATGCTCTTAATGCTCTTGAAAAGCTTATCAATAACAACTTTGGAGAGGAAAACTAGCGCTTTCTCACCATAAATAAGGATGATGATTCTTAGAAAATAGGAACTTTCCATCATTATTTTGAATTTTAATTTCTCTTCCCGCTTTTATACCAATATTCATATCCATTATAGATTGGCATAATTATCATAAATGTAAAAGTTTATAGTAATTTTATTATACTGGAGTTTTTCCTTCCTTTCCTAACATTATTTGATCAATTTGAATAGTTTTGCGTATTACGGCTATTACCCGACTGAATCGTATAATTAAATCTTTACAGAAAAAGAGAACTCCTCACCTTGTATTAGAATATGCTTTATTTTAAGCTAAAGATAGATGTCAAAATAATTTCGCACATCAAAAATCTATCAACTTTTCTTATTTTCTGCTAACTTTATAGTCTTTATAATACACAAGTAATCTTCTATTGCACATCATTGTGATACAGCTCATGAAAACGCAATTCTTATCGATATCATAACCATTTTTTAAAACGAATAAGCTTTGTACGCTCATAATTATAGTAAGCATTTTTTAGACATTCTTTTTCAATACTATTGCCTTATTTTCTATGGTACATGCCTCGCCCTTATTATCTATATTGTGCTTGGAATAGCATCTTTCATTATAAGGAGATAATATTATGGGTCGTCTATTTAGTGCCCTTCAGATTCCTCAACAAACAACACAACAACTTGTATCGTTGCAAAATGGCTTACCAAAAGCGCAATGGATCAACCCGCAAAATTTTCACGTCACCTTATCTTTTTTCGGTGAAGTTGAAAGTGCTACCGCAGATGCACTTATGCACGCCTTTGATACAATAAAGCTCTCTCCTTTTATGCTACAAATAGATGGTTTTGAAGTTTTTGGTTCAGAAAATACTCCTCATTCTCTTGTAGTTCGCATTGAACCTTGTGAAAAGCTTAATCTTTTACATGAAAAGATGCAATATATCCGGAATAAATTAGAGTTAAAGCCTGATGAAAGACAATTTATTCCGCATATTACTCTTGCACGAATATTTGATATCAATCTTGAAGATCTTTCTTCTTATCTATCTTTTCAAGATAATTTTTTTGTCCCTCCTTTTGAGGTTGATCATTTTGTTTTATTTTCATCGTCATCTCCCTCAAGCGAGTCCGTGTATCTTGTAAAAGGAAGTTGGGCGCTTCAAAGATAAAAGGGTGTTTATAACACCCTTTAAAAACTCTTTGAGAAAAGACCTCATATATGTGTAATTGCAGGGAATACTGCATTTTATGTTGGAGATTTATTATTGATGTGTTTTAAGCAGAATCAGCTTCACCAGAAGCTTCTTTTGCTCCTCCTTTGGCTACACCCACTATAGCTGGACGTAACACCCTTTCCCCGATAATATAACCTGCCTGAACAACTTGTTGAACAGTGTTATCTGGAACATCGGCATTAGGAATTTCAAACATCGCTTGATGAAAATGAGGATCAAATTTTTGTCCCTCTGGATGAATTTTTTGCACCCCATGACGTTCTAATGCTGCCATCATGGCACGTTCAGTCATTTCAACGCCTTCTGCCAATGATTTCAAACCAGCATCACTTTCCCGCGCCCCTTCTGGAATGGCTTCCAAAGCACGATTGAGATTGTCAGAAACCGATAACATATCCCGTGCAAAATTAGCAATGGAATAAGCCTTTGCATCCGCCACATCTCGCATAGTACGGCGTCGAAGATTTTCCATATCTGCAACAAGACGTAAAAGCTGATCTTTCAGTTCTTTATTTTCATCCTGCAAAGACGCTAAAAGATCACTAACCTCATTGCTTTCTTTTTCAACGTTTTCGTGTTCCTCTGTTTTATGTGTTTTTAAAAATTCATCGGCTGCCTGTTTAAGTGTATTACGATCAGCTGGATTTTTTAAATCACAATTTTCAAATGAAGCGTCAGTAAATTTGTTTTTTTCATCAGACATAAAAATTTTATTCCTTCATAAGATTCGTTATTCTCGATATCGAAATTCTACAGACAAAAATCAAGGGGTATCGATGTATATAATACAATGAGCTTCTATAGTACAAATACTTACCTGCATCGTTTTAACGCAATAACTGTGACACAAGTTGAGCTGTATAATCAACCATGGGCACAATCCTTGCATAATTAAGCCTTGTAGGACCAATAACGCCCAAAGCACCAATGACTCTTTGTTGTGAATCACGATAAGGTGCTACAACTAAAGAAGAACCAGAAAGTGAAAATAACTTATTTTCTGAACCAATAAAAATTCGAACCCCAGAACCTTCATCCGTTAAATCGAGAAGCTGTGCCATACTCTCACGCGTTTCAAGATCATCAAACAAATGGCGTAACCGTTCTAAATCTTCTTCTGCTTTCACATCTTCAAGTAAATTGCTACGCCCGCGAACAATGAGGTGTATTTTATGATCAGCACCTTCTCCTCCCCAAAGAGCTAATCCCGTTTCAACAAGATGATGCGATAAGTCATCAAGTGCAGCCCGTGTTTCTGCGCATAAGCGGGCAATTTCCCCTTTAGCTTCACTCAATGTACGCCCTTGGATATGAGCATTGAGAAAATTCGTTGCTTCCGTCAATTGTGCATGGGTAACCCCTTCTGGCAAATGAACAATACGATTTTCAACTTCACCTTGTTGAGTCACCAAAACGGCAAGAGCGTGCTCCCTATCAAGACGCACAAATTCAATATGTTTCAATGTTCCTTCTTGTTTTGTTGCTAAAACAAGCCCTGCCCCACGTGAAAGATCTGAAAGAACTCGGCTTGCTTGAACAAGAAAATGTTCAACCGATTGTGCATGACCAGCCTCTTTGACTTGCATTTCAATATTTTCTCGCTCTTCGTTTGGCAAATCACCCGCTTCCATAAATGCATCTACAAAAAAGCGTAAACCTGATTGTGTCGGCATTCGACCCGCAGAAACATGTGGTGCATAAATCAAACCGAGATGTTCAAGATCACTCATCACATTGCGAATCGTCGCAGGCGATAATGTCTGTCGTAAAAGCCGCGAAAGATTGCGTGACCCTACAGGTTCACCATCATTAAGATAAGCTTCAACAATATGGCGAAAAATATCACGCGAACGTTCATCAAGATATTTTAGTTCATTATCAATAGTTTTGTGCTTCATCACAATTGTTTCACTACTTTTAAAATCCTCATCTCTTATATAAGTTTTGCCAAGGTTTGGTCAAATAGTCTAAAGTAGTATAAAAACATATTATCCTATTGACCCGTAAAATGCTAGCTTCAGAGTGATGATTGATAAATTACGCAGGAGGTATTTTTTGTTAGAGTGTGTGAGAAATATTTAAGATTAAGAGTTGATCTGTAAAGTGGTCTGCTGTAGGAACTTGCCAAGATAATTTGACCAAGAGAATCTGGATTGTTCAAAAACCGCTGTAAATAGAAAATTTCACCCTTTAGAGCAAACAAGAAATTGGAAATTTACCATAAAAATGCTATCATAAGAAAAAGACATGTCTTTCATATCTTTGCAAGGTTATCTTCATACAAGATAAAAAATTTTATTGGAATAAAATATCATAAAACGTGTAAAATAATCATATTATGTAAAATCAAGCAGAATGTGTGTGTATGAGCATTTAAGCCGGTTTTTAGCACAAAAACAATTCCCCTTTCATTTTTGGAGAAATCTATATGAGAAGCATAGCAGATAAAAAACTTGTCATTGCTACACATAACACCGGCAAATTGCATGAAATCACTACTTTAACTAAGCCTTTCGGTTTAATAATACAATCGGCAAAAGAACTGGGCTTGCCAGAACCAAAAGAAACGGGAAAAACATTTGAAGAAAACGCTTATATTAAAGCTTTTTCAGCAGCAAAAAAGACAGGACTTCCTGCCCTCTCTGATGATTCAGGCTTAGAGGTAGATGCATTAGAGGGTGCACCAGGCGTTTATACCGCTGATTGGGCAATTCAAGCTGATGGTACACGTAATTTTCCCAAAGCTATGGAAAAAATAGAAAATGAACTCCAAAAAGTTGGAGCGCGAGAAAAAAGCCAACGAAAATGCCGTTTTATATCCGTCATTTGCATTGCATGGCCTGATGCTCATGCAGATTACTTCCGCGGATGCGTTGAAGGAACGTTCATTTGGCCTCCACGGGGAGACAAAGGCTTTGGTTTTGATCCTATTTTTTTACCGGATGGATATGAAAATACCTTTGGAGAAATGTCAACAGAGCAAAAACACAACTGGAAACGTAATGATATTCCGCCTCTTTCACATCGCGCACGTGCTTTCAAACTTTTGGCAGAAAACCTTTTAGCATTCTCATGAATGAACCTTTTGGCATTTACATTCATTGGCCCTTTTGTGCAGCTAAATGTCCTTATTGTGACTTTAATTCGCATGTTCGCATCCATGGTGTTGATCAACAACGTTTTGTTGCCGCCTTTAAGCGCGAAATAGAAACGCAATACCACAAAATAGGCCCACGCCATATTACAAGTATTTTTATTGGTGGAGGAACTCCTTCTCTTATGGAGCCGCAAACTGTCGATGCCCTATTGCAAGCACTTGCAAAAAAATGGGTAGTTGATGATAAAGTTGAAATTACATTAGAAGCTAATCCATCCAGTGTGGAGGCAGAGCGCTTTCGTGGATACCGTGCAGCAGGTGTTAACCGCTTATCTCTAGGGATACAAGCGCTCAATGATAAAGCATTGCGCAAACTTGGTCGACTCCATAATGTGGAACAAGCTCTTTGTGCCATTGATTTAGCACGGCAAATTTTTCCACGTTTATCCTTTGATCTCATTTATGCCCGCCCCGAACAAACCCTTGAACAATGGAAATCTGAACTTGTACAAGCAATTGATTTGGCAGCGGACCATCTTTCTCTTTATCAATTGACAATCGAAGAAGGAACTGCCTTTAAACGGCTTCATGATGCAGGAAGACTTATCCTTCCCCCATCAGAGCTAGCAGCAGATCTGTATAATCTTACCCAAGAAATAACAGCATTGCATGGTCTTCCTGCCTATGAAATCTCAAACCACGCAATACCCGGTGCTGAATCAGCACACAATCTTCTTTACTGGCGTTATCACCAATATGCAGGCTTTGGTCCAGGAGCACATGGACGTTTCATTGAGCACGCACCGAATCATTCCTCTGCCTGTTCAAAAACATTGTCATCACACCTTGAAAACCGCGAACGTTATGTCACAATAAATGAAAAGCATCCTGAACAATGGCTTAATTTGGTAGAAACAACAGGACATGGCTGTATTGAAACGGAACATTTAACCACTGAACAACAGGCAAATGAAATGCTCCTTATGGGATTACGCCTTAGCGAAGGCTTAGAACTTATACGCTATGAAACCTTAAGCCCTAAACGCATCCCAATGGAAAAACTGATCGATTTACAACACCAAGAATTGATAGAAATGGTGGATAACCAACGCTTAAAAGCGACAACCAAAGGACGTATTGTTCTTGATCACATCATCAGCCAACTCGCAAACTAAAGTTTTTATAACAACATACTTATTTTAATCATAATCATCATTTTTCACAGAAAAGGCGAGATTAGAGTATCGTGAGATACTCTCATTTCAAAACTATTTACAGTAAATTAGTTACCACCATTTGCTTACACCTTAAAAGTAGAGAAACGTATGGATAAAAAAGCTATAAAAAGAAGTAAAAATAACTCTTATGAACACCCTTAAGTGCTAAAAGCTATCGCAATATTTTGAGCTAGAAAGTGTGTGGTGGTCTAACTTTTTTTTCATAAACGTAAAGATGGTGGGCACTGTAGACTTTATACACTTCACGGAAAATTTTATATTACACTATTCACAAACACCGTAATGGCACGAATGTGACAAATATTGAGAAAATTTCTTTAAAACAAGTATGTGAATGCATAATACGATAATGTATTGTTTTTTATGAAATCGTGGCACCATTTAAAGAACCAGAGAAATGAGCATGAAACCATGTATCAATCTCTAATTATTTAAAAAGGTATTACTCTAGATAATTTTGAAAACCGTAAAACCGAATAAAAAAGGAGAGTAAAAAAGCACACTGATTTTCACCTTTATACCTTTATATTTTCCCTCAATCAGGTTGTGGTTGTATGTCTGTTTCAGAGATTACAAAAAAATAGATATACACAATACTTTTATCCTATTCTGGTATATAAAAGCTGTTGTCGCAAAAAAATACTGAACCAATATTTATTTGAGATACGCGGCTGTATGATTGGTATTGATCTATAAGTCACAGCAAAATCATGAGTTTTATTAAAACAAATAATGCACTCAAATGGCAAATATATCAGATATGAATCGAGATTATTTTGTTAGCGAGCGAAACGACATTAATCCCATATGATTTTATTTGTATGCATACATGCTTATGAGTGTCTGTACGCGTCCTTTAAGGTTATTTTATTAAAAAATTGAGAAAAATACTAGGCTAAAGAAGTCAACGTGATGCTACAAAAGAATTTCTGTGTATCTTTATCATAACCAATATTAAAGCTGATTAAATGAGCTCACCTTCTATCTCGTAATGATTTTGCAACAGAAGTTCTTGGGAACAAAAAGGCAGGGCAAAATATATGAAGTCAAACAAACTTAAAACGCGTTTCCTATGGACTTTACTCTAAGAGAGGCTAATTGAAATAAGAGGTACCTTTTATGAGAGTGCAGAAACCATATTAAGACACGAGCTATGAATGAGCGCATTTATGTTGTATGAATTTTTTACAATAGCAGCATGTTTTTGTGTGTCTTTATGGCTTCAACCGGTCATCACACAATTATGATATAATATTCATTGTTTTCCATTATGATTGCGTATTAACTTCCTTTCCAAACTTTAAAAAACAAATATTTTTAATCCAATATAGTCTGTAAACAGTTCTGCTTCTTAAAGCAGCTCCCTCTTGGCTTTCAAATTATGTAATTCACTTAACTAAAGACGCTACAGGCAAGAAGCCCAATTTAAGAAGATTCACCACTTACTCTAAAACCACTTAATATATTAAGTCTTACGAGTCTCATATCACCACACCTTAAATGGTAATATCTTATGGAACAACAAGACAAAGGTATTTTTGAACCAGCAATCATTTCTTCATGCAAAAAAATCAACAATAAAACGCTCATAAATAGTAGTAAGAGCTTCCACCGCATCAAGGGCTACACACTCATCTACCATATGCATCGTTTGCCCTGGTAAGCCAAATTCAACCACTGGGCAATAATCCTTAATAAATCGCGCATCCGAACTCCCACCTGAAGTGGAGCATTCTGGTATATTCCCTGTTACACTTTTAATAGCATTGGATAAAGTTTGAATGAGTTTATCATTTTTGGTCAAAAAAACATCCCCTAAACTTGGAATCCATTCAAGCTGATAAGAGGGATATTGATCACTATTGTTTTTTGATTGCACCAAAGCAAGACGCTTTTCAATTTCTTCCACCAGTGTTTCTTTTGTCCAAAGATCATTGTAGCGTATATTAAAACGAACTGTTGTCTGCGCTGGGATAATATTGACTGTTGAATTACCGGTATCGATGCTTGTTAGCTCCAAATTACTGGGTTGAAAATTCTCTGTCCCTTTATCTAAAGCAGTTTGTGTCAATGCCTGAATAAGCTTATTTGCCAAAGGCAAGGGATTAGCAGCCCGCTCTGGAAAAGCAACATGACCTTGGCGACCTTTCACGGTAATGATACCAGAAATCGATCCGCGGCGACCAATTTTGATGACATCCCCAACAGTCTTTACACTTGTTGGTTCTCCCACAAGAGCCGCAGTCCATTTTTCGCCCTTTTTTTCCGCCCATTTGAGAAGTTTTATAGTACCATTAACAGCAGGTCCCTCTTCATCACCGGTAATCAAAAAACTTACCATTCCTTTAATGGTACGTTTCTCAAGAACTCGCGCTAGCGCCGCAATAAAACAAGCGATTCCGCCCTTCATATCAACAGCACCCCGCCCATATAATTTTCCCTGATCTATGACAGCTTCAAAAGGTGAATAGGTCCATTCATCCAATGCACCTGGTGGTACAACATCTGTATGACCCGCAAACATAAGATGGGGTCCTTCGTTTCCCATTTTGGCATAAAGATTTTCAACATTATCTGTATTTTTATCCGTAAAAATAGGGCGCTCGACATGAAATCCCATTTTTTTCAAAAATTGTTCCAAAGTTGATAAAGCCCCTGCTTCATGAGGTGTAACAGAAGGACAACGGATAAGTCTCTGTAATAGCTGAAGCGGATCTGTAAGAACAGGCATAAGGTCCCTTCCCATTTTTTATAAGTCATAGCAACTTAAGGTTATTACGCTGAATTACAAAAAAGATAAAGCAAAAACATTGAAGACACTCAGCAAACCAAGCAGGGGAAAACAATCGTGCTGAGAGCTTCAATGGCTTCCTCATTATGCATGAGCAAGTACACACACAACAAAACACTCAACAAAAAGTTCCGTTAAATATTGCCTTCATTTGAAAGTTTTTGACGCCTCTAAATTATATGAATCAAAATTAATTGCTTGCAATCTATGAGCATTTTCCTTCAACCAAGCACGATACGTTTTACTATCAGGACATAGTTCTTCACAAAGAGCCCAAAATCTTGGACCGTGATTCATTTCAACAAGATGAGCAACCTCATGAGCAACAACATATTCCACAACTTCTTTTGGTGCCATAACAAGGCGCCAAGAAAAAGAAAGACGCTTATCTATTGAACAAGACCCCCAACGACTTCTCGTATCTTTATAACAAATTGATTTGACTTTACGCTCTACTTTATGGGCATAATGTGCCACCAAAGGTGTTATAATACGTGCTGCTTGTTTTTTCAAAACGTCAGCAATGCGTCTTGGAAGGTATTCTAATTGACCATAAACGATAATTTGAGGTTCTTGTTCTGCATCTCCTGCAATAATTTCCGTTACCCCACGTCCTTCTCTATGCTTTATGGAATGGCAAACACCCAACAAAGGAATCGTTGCCCCCTCTTTGAGATAAGCATTTTCATGAGAGATTTGTACACGAGCAAGACGCGCCTCAATCCAAGACCGATGCTTTTCAATAAAACTTTGAATCGTACAGAGACTTATCGCTGGTGGTGTTGTTACACAAATCCTCTGTCCGCTCGCATCAATACGTAAGGTAAGACGGCGCGCGCACTTATTTTCCCGCACCTGTACAGGTACAGAGCGATCAGAAAAAATAAAATGCTGTTTAGAAATGCTCATACATTATATCTTCATCATCAATGAATTTGCCCCTTCTCCCGCATTAATCCGGTCAATCAATGACCTCAATACCGTTTCGAGGCAATCCAAATCTTGCGGACGAGAAAAGCGATGATCAGCATCACGAACGAGTGTCAATGTTACATCATGGAGAGGCAAATGATCAAGTAAAGTCATAGTATGCTGATAGGGTATCTCCACATCTTCCATCCCTTGTAGAATATGGATTGGACATCCAACATCTATACATCCCTTCATGACGCAGTTGTCTCTGCCATCTTCAATAAATACTTTTGTAAAGGGAACCGGCTCCGTATAACTAATCGCAGATCGTTCAATATGCTCTGTTTCTTCTAAAATTTTCCACCCCTTTCGACCCAACCCTGATTCTATCAATGTTTGTGTAAAATCAGGAGCTGGCGCAATCAAGATCATGCCAGCAAGCTTCTTATTTTTCTGTGCTAACATCATAGCAAGCTTGAGCGCAATCCACCCGCCCATAGAGGTGCCAATCAAAATTTGTGGACCCTCACAATAAGTTTCAAAAACCGCTAAACTTTCTTTAACCCAGCGTGAAATCGTTCCTTGAAAAAAATCACCACCTGATTCTCCATGTCCAGAGTAATCAAAACGTAAACAAGACAAATCATTCTTCTGAGCAAAACTATCAACCAACATCGCCTTATCCCCTGACATATCGGATAGATAGCCATGAAGCCAAACCAAACCTGGAGATTGGCGCCCCTTGCGATAGCGTACTGCAAGTGCGGTGTTCTCAAACGAAAAAAACTGACAAGGAATATTTTGATCCATAATTCTTTATCCTCCATAAAACGATTTCTTTAAATTAAAAGAAAAACTTTTATAATCTAAATCATTTCAAAAAGTAATAAATCAAATAATGAAAAAGGCGCGAATTATAGTTGTTTTTAGGCGCATAATTGTATATTAAATTAACTGTAGTTGAATCAAAATTAAGGAGCATAAACCATTCGTAAACCGTTTAAAATGACACCTACCCAAAAAGACGGACCACGTTCAAATCAGGATATCCGAGTACCTCATGTTCAGCTTATCAATGATGAGGGGCAACATCAGGGAGTTGTTGCGATACAAGAAGCTCTTGCTATGGCTGCAGATGCGGGGCTTGATTTGGTTGAAATTGTACCAAATGCGGAGCCACCCGTATGTAAAATCATCGATTTGGGCAAATTAAAATATCAAACCCAAAAAAAAGCTGCTGAAACACGTAAGAAGCAAAAAGTCATCGAAATCAAAGAGATTAAGATGCGCCCAAATGTTGATGTCCATGATTATGGAGTCAAACTCAAGGCTGTTCATCGCTTTATTGATCATGGTGATAAAGTAAAGATTACTTTGCGTTTTCGTGGTCGTGAGATGGCTCACCAAGATCTTGGATTAAAGCTTCTTCAGCGTGTGAAAGAAGATACAAGTGAAATTGCCAAAATTGAATTGGAGCCAAAGCTTGAAGGCCGGCAAATGATGATGGTGATAGCACCTAAATAGTTTTGCATTGGAATAATATTTGCATGCAACTCGTCAGCGTGCAACTCATCAAAATGATGCGTATGGTATTATTTAGAAGCACCACATAGAGTTTTTGTGGTGCTTCTAAGGTTTTATAAATGTGTATAAATCCTTTTAAGAGTTTAATAATGCTTTATCGATTTATAAGAAGAATTCGTTATTTTGCATATTAAATGAAAAAGCTCAAACATCGTAAGGTGTTCTTATTTCAAGCTCTCTTATCATGTAATGCGGCAAAAATTTTTGCTTACACATCACAAACGGAAATGATACATAAAAATTATTAAAAAGCGAAATATTTTTTGTGAGCTATTTCAAGTGCCAAAGGCTATCACAATATAGAAATTGGTAAATACAATGGTGAAACTCGCCGTTACCTTTTATTGAAAATTAAAAATAATGATGAACAACAAATTTTCGTTATACCTTTCACAGAAACTTTGCACTACATTTTTCACTCTCACCGTCGTGAAATTGATATGATGAACCTTGAAAGAAAAGGCTATTTTTGTAAAAAAGATTAAGGGGCTTTTTAATTAAGAATGTTTCAATCTTGCATAAAATAATGAGAGAATATAGAAGCATTTCATGGCTAAAAAACAAATTTCCTCTTTTGATAAACATCTTATTATCCGCCTTTTGCGAGAAAATTTTCGTAAACATATGCGTTGGTACAGTGCTGCGATTTTCTCAATGATCATCATTTCTTGTACCACAGCAACCAGTGCATGGATTATGCGTGATGTTGTTAATCAGATTATTGATGCACAAAATTTTCCTATGATTGTTTTGATTTCTAGCTTCATTGCTTTTATCTTTATTCTCAAAGGAGTCGCAACTTTTTCCCAAACTTACTTTCTAAACAAAGCAGGCAATAGTATCATTGCGGAACAACAGCGTAAAATTTTTGCACGACTTATGGAACAAGGAGTCTCTTTTTATCATAATAACACTTCATCTGATCTTCTTGTTCGTGTAACTCATAATGCGACAGCTGTACGTAATATAATTGATACTATTATCACAACTTTTGTACGTGATTTGCTTTCCGTTAGTGGTCTGTTGCTTGTCATGTTCATTCAAAACTTTGTGTTAATCTCCATTACTTTAATCGTAGGACCACTAGCTTTTTTAGGCGTTCGAATGGCTTTAAAACGCGTTCGCCGCCTGATGGAAAAAGAGCTCCTTTCACTTGGTGAAATTATTAAAATCGTACAGGAAACGGCTGTTGGTATTCGAATCATCAAGGCCTTTTCACTAGAAGAGGTCATGAAAAAACGGATGGACAAAGCCATTTGTGATGTTGAAAAACAAACAAACAATATTGCCACACTCGAAGCTATTACCAATCCGATTATGGAAACACTCACGGGTGTTGCCATTGCAGGTATTATTTGTTTTTCCGGTTATCTTGCAACCCAACGCGCAGGTGTTCAAGGTGAATTTATGTCCTTTATTGTTGCTTTACTTTTAACTTATGAACCCGCAAAAAGACTAGCAAATGTACGTGTCAAAATTGAATCTGGCTTGGTCAATATCCGTACAATGTTTGAAATACTCGATTGTCCCCTTACAGTTATAGAACATAAAGAAGCTAAAGATCTGAGTAAAAAGCAGGGAACTATTCGTTTCGAACATGTTTCTTTTGCATACACTAATAACAAAATGATATTGAAAGATATCAACCTAGAAATAGAAGCCGGAAAAATGACAGCATTGGTGGGACCATCCGGTTCGGGAAAGTCAACCCTTATCAACCTTATTATGCGCCTCTATGACCCCACAAAAGGACGCATATTGATTAATGATCAAGATATTCGCTACACAACATTTCGCTCTCTGAGAAACCTGATGGCCTATGTAGGACAGGATACTTTTCTCTTTCAAGGAACTGTTAAATATAATATCGGACTTGGAAAAGAAGGGGCTAGTGATGACGAAATTATCGAAGCAGCAAAAGCAGCAAATGCTCATGACTTTATTATGAGTTTGCCAAATGGTTATGATACACAGATAGGTGATAATGGCTGTAACCTTTCAGGGGGGCAAAAACAACGGCTCGCTATCGCTAGAGCAATGATTCACGATAGCGAAATTCTGATTCTTGATGAAGCAACGAGTGCGCTTGATTCACACACCGAAGCACAAATTAATGAAGCCATTCACCACCTTACCAAAGGACGCACAACGATCATTATTGCTCATCGCCTTTCAACGATTGCTCGTGCTCATAAAATTGTGGTCATACAAAATGGACAACTGATTGAACAAGGTACTCAGAAAGAATTGCTAGCAAAAGAACATGGGTTTTATAAAAAAATTCATAATATCCAGTTCAAAGACATACCTCCTAATTTCTAGATCCTTAAATAAGATTTGAAATAAAAATGGATAGAAGGTAATGCTCCATTTATAAAAAAGGCTTGTTACCAAAAAAAGTATTACTTCAATCAAGAATTGGCAAAGAATTTATGGTTTATTGAAAATAAACTTCTTGGATTTAGATGAAAACTTTACTCGCTATTTTGTTGAATGCAATTGACTTTAACAGTGAAACTTCAAAAACCCCTTTCCTTCCTCAAATAAGTGTTGAAACATTCATAAATGTTTTGAATCCTAAAAGAGAGAGCATCAAGGTCTGAAAAAATTGCCGCGGATTATGATGATGAATCTGGATTAATACTACCTTTATCCGTGTTTATCCCTGCACTAACAATTTTTTCTCCACACACCTTAAAGGACAAAGATTCTACCCAATCTGATCTGTAAACAATCCAGATTTTTATTGAGTTCGTTCCACTTGATAACAAATCATGTGATTCACTTATACAAGGCTTACCCTAAATATTCACCCTGTGCTTTCAAAATACTTTGTCAAAAAGACTTACATGCCTTATATCACCAAACCTCAAATGTCAGTCTTTTATGGTACAGCAGGATAGGCTCACAATTATAAATTGTGCTGCAAATTATAGATACACTCAGCGTAAAAGAAAAACATTAAAAAATAAGAGAAGATTTATTATAAAACTTTTTTACTGTTGTAGATTGCTTTAAAGCAAGCTTTGCTGTTTTTTCTACATCCGAAACTAAAGTGATATTCCTCCAATACCTTAACTTCTTGAAGAGTTTATAAATGCACAACGTTAGTGCTTATATAAGGCTATGATTTCAATATGAAAAAAAACAGATGAAAAGTAAAATGACATTCCTCTTTCTTTTAACCGCCTAAATAGAAAAATACGGCATATAACTCTGATAAACATTTTTACAAAAAATATCTTTTGACCTGCATTTTAATACTTTGATTTATAATCATAATTTATTACTTTACATCTTAAATAAAAGATAAAATGTAATTTGCTTATTGTAAATTTTCTCTATATTTATGATGAATTAATCAAAAGCACTTGTTGTACGTCATAAGAGATATTGGTGTATGCATAAAAACTCTTAAGATAAGCAATAAAAATACCTCTACATTTTCAAGTGAAAAGATTGTCGGCAACATGAGAAGCTGGAAAATAGAATGATAATGCCGGCTTATATCTTTAATAAATACTTATACCTTTATTAACAATGGTAGTATGGATTTTATACCATTCATAAGAGGTACTTTATATCATTTCACAAGCAATCTTATGAAATAGGCTCAAGCCACATTGAGAAATGTTTCTTTAAAACAAGCACATGAATTTGCAACACAATAGTGTTATATTTTGGAGTGTTCTGTTTGGGGGGCTATTCATTATAAGAAAAGTGATCTCATTCAAAAACACAATAAACAAAAATCGAATATTTCAGATATATTTCTTCACGCCTCAAAAAATCTTCTTCTTTTATAGGATTTCTAGTCTATGTATCCTTCCTCAGATTTAGAAATGAGAGACAAAAGACAAAGAATTTATTTTTTAAATTCAATCTTTAATAATCTCTTTCATAAAAGAGACCAATGCTAGAATTTTGTTCATTTCCTATGGCACCTTTAGCTTTGAGATGACGCGAAATATCTAAATTAATTGTTCCTTTCGTCGTTCCATCGGACCCTGCTTCAAAGCCCAAATAAATATTATTGTGTATGTAGCGTCCAATACGTAAGCCTGTATTACCCTTCTCATTAACGATAACATCAAGATCATCAAGCCCAATTTTAGTTCGTAAAGTATTCAACAAAGATGTATTAGAAGCACCTGCAAGATCAGCCGCTGCTGCTGCAAGTTGAGCAATCTGAAATGGTGATAATTCATTAAGAGAGCGATTAAAAATCAAACGCGCCAAAATCTCATCCTGAGGCAAATTCGGTTGTGAAGAAAAATTAATATCAAGATTATCAATCGTCCCACTTACCGTTACAGTGACGCGAATATCACCACTGTTATTGTTGGTTACAAAATAAACCGTAGGATTAAGATTACCGCTAAAACTCGCTTGCCCTTGATCAAAATTAAGACGTTGCGAAAGAATATCAAAACGTCCACGAATCATTCTAAATTCACCAACTGGATGCACATCATTCAATGGGCCTGCTAGATTAATGCGTCCTCCAAGTTCAGCATCTAAGCCTTTTCCGCGTACAAAAAATTGATTGCGTGCTGTAATACTCATATTTGATAACACGACAGATGAAGATTCTTGTGTAACTATACGGCTTTTGCTTTTGTTCGTTTTCTTAACATCAGCACGTTCAAGTGTTGTTTGAATCGATTTAGTTAAATTCTTATTTCTAATATCAAGAAACTTAGCACTTTTAAAATGATCAGGAACAAAAACTTCAGCTTTTTCAACGATGATATCACCACCAACAACAAGATCATTTAAAAAATGACCTTTCATTGTCATCTCACCTGACAATGTTGCCAGAATCATAGAACCATCATTATAATTGGCATTATCAAGATGAAATATCAAATCTGTCTCTAGACCATTAGAGATACGACCTGAAGCAGAAATTCTCCCCCCCTCAAACGAAGAAGCTGAAGCTTTCTCTATAAGGATATGATCACCATTCAATTTGCCTTCAAGCGTTATATTATTCAATCCTACATTTGTTTGTGAATCAAAAAAGCTACCGTCGCCTATAGAAATATTTCCTATCAATTGTGGCTTTGATAACGTTCCATTAAGAACTGTATCAATTCTTGCTGTACCCGTTATATGTGCACCACGCTTAGCTAATAAGAGATTAACAAAATCAAGAGGCATTATCCCTTTAACGTTTAATTTTGCCTCTGAACCATTAAGAGATACAGGCCCATGGACGGAAAGATCTAATCCTTTATCTCCAGTAGCTATCATATTTTCAATATGAAATGTCGATTTTTTATAAGAACCACGAGCATTTATATTGATTGACATTGGTCCTTTATGCGTCATAGCGGTTAAATTTTGACTAGAAAGCTCAAAATGAGCAGATGGATCCTTCATTATTCCACCAATATCAATTTTGCCTATCAGTGTCCCATCAAGCGCTTGTCCTGCAATAAAACCATTCGCCAAACGTGCAGATAAATTTTGCAAATTAATATGAAGATCAAGCGTATTTTTCTCTAGAGATACATGCCCCTGAGCTTGTGCTTGTACTCCTTCTCCTGTTAAATTTGCATTTAAAGTAAGATTTTGATCTACAGTGTTTCCCGTAGCAGAAAGAGAAAAAGGCATAATTTTTTTATCTTGAAAAGCAACGGTTGTCAGTCCCTCACCTTTTATATCGTACGTTATATCAGGTTTTTTTAAATGACCACGAATCATAACATGCCCTGTTACACTCCCTGCTGCTCCAAGATCTGCTTTCCACAGATTGACTAAAGTAGCAGGAAGCGCATTCATTGTAAGTTGCAAATTCAGGGTATCTTGAATATTCCCTGCTAAGATGATGTTGCCTCCATTTATTGCAATTCCTAATTCATTGATTGTCATTCCATCTTTATCAAAAGCAATTATGGATGGTTTCAGCAATGTTGCATGAAAAATGTGTTGTTTTAGATCCACAGTTTCAATTTGCACTTCTCGTTTTATACTGTCTGGAAGTTCCTCAACCATTAAACGACCAGAAAGCTGTGCATTGAGAGTATCATGCAACATCGCTTGGACAGTAAAAACCGTTTGTCCATTATTTCTATCGGCGTGAGCATTTAAACGATTGACCATTATCAAAGGTGTTTGAATATGTTCTGCATTGATAACTCCTTCAAACTGTGTCATGCCAAAAGGATCGAATATGTCAGCATCTATTGCCAATTTTTTTATTTTATTCTTGGAAAAATTCAAATGGCTAACATGCGCCTTCACATTGGTTTTTTGTCTGCCATTTTGTTCATCAAAAATAAAATCTCCTTTTACTTTTCCACTACCATCCTGCAAAAATAACGCTGAAAGTACGGAAATATCATCGGCATCAATATGCAACGCTCCTTTCAAACCCCCCCCAAGTTGTTGAGAAAGAGCACCCGTTATTTTTGCACTTCCCCCTCTAATATCGATATTTTCAAGTTTTCGAATTTTATGAGAATCTTTAAAAGAGGCCGATAAATGCAAAGGTTTCTTAGCAAAAATCCCTTCACCTTTTACCACCCCCGTTAAAGCAGTAACTGGTGCTGTATTATCTATAAGTGCATCTATGTTAAATGTTGTGTTTTGAAGTTTCTTCCCTACGATTAATGCTTCAGCAATATGAGCACGTGTATTTAGTTTTATATGGCTATTGCGCCCTCTCGCCGTACTTTCAATCGTAAGCGCACCGCTTATCTTTGGATCTAATTTGGACAAATCAGATATTTCAGCAGATAGATCCATTTTAGCGCTTTCATCTGAAAAATAACCATTAGCCTTTATGTTTGTATATTGATTTTTCAAATTAAAATGACGAAAAATGAAACCCTTCGTATTTCGAGTAGCACCACCTGAAAGAGTGATGTTTCCTTTGAATAAACGATCAAAAGACTGCACGCCTATTTTCATATCGTCAGCCATTCCTGATAATTGGAGATCAAAAATGCCACTCAATAAATTGATCGTTCCTTTGGCTTTAATATCTGCACTACCAGAAAGTGATTGTTTACTGAACACTTCCAAAGGAGTTAATGTTTGAGCTTTTAAACCGAGATCGCCTTTAAAAACAAAACCCTCCATTGTCCCTTTTAACCAAGAAGAAAAACCCTGAGCCGTAACACTCAGATCATGAATCAAAATTGGTTTATTCGAAACAATATCCGTATCTAAATGCACATGAACCGCTTGGCTTAAATTTTCTACTAACGCTCCCTTAATTTTTTTAACCCCTTGAAGCGTTCCTTTAACCTGAACACCAACATGACGAGAAGCTGCATTATCAAGATTTTCGCTTACTCCTCCCATATCAAAAATTGCATCGCGAATATAAATATTTTTATTGCTTAAATGACCTACAACCAACCGCCCATTCCAAGATTGTTGCCCTTCGCGACCATAGTCAATGTTCAAAGCAAGAGTATTCGCAGGTTTTGATACTTCCGATACAGGTAAATGAATAGACTCCTGTTCGTTATCAAGAGCCATTTTACCATCAACAAAAAGCCGCCGCAAAAATCCATCAGCGGTTATTTCAGCATTGGCTATAACATTCATTGCTTTGCTCTGAATAACCATCTGATCAAGGTGTGTCACACCTTCTTTTGTTCTTCTTGTCTTTGCTTTTAATGTTATATCAGATTCGAAGAGACTACGATATTGAGAAGGTATTAAAGGGCTCAGTGTTCCCTCTAGTTTCGTAGAAAAACTGTGTCCTTCTGGAACACTTGCAAGAATAACATTACCATCTAAAATAGAATGATGATCGGACTCTAAAGAAAGTTTGATAACCAAATCATCAAAAGTACCATCACCTTTCACGACGAGATTTAATGCTGGACGTTGTTCAATGTTAAAAATATTCGCCAAAATACCATTTTGTGGTTCGTTAGCAGAAATATCAATTTGAGCTGTACGATTACTATCAGATATCTTGGTGACAACAGAAAAAGAACCTGGTGCATCTAAACGATGCGCCGCTATATCGACATCAAAATTACCACTAGCCAAAGTGAGATTACCTTTTAATGACATATCAGCAGAAAAACCAAAAAGATTCTGTTCAAATGTCACATGTTGAGCTATAAGCGTATTGATAGAAAGAGCAAGCGGCAATTTTGGTAAAGAGAACTTGCCCGTCCCAAGGGAAGAAACAAAAGAAGAATTGCCTTGCGGTTTTCGTAAAAATGTAACCTGTTCTGCCGAAAGCTGGTTAATGTCCATCCGCCCTCTCAGCAACGCTAGACGATTCCAATCCATTTTAGCATTGGTAATTTTAAGCCAAACCCCTTTTTTATCACTGACAGTAATAGCATCAATTGATGTTTGAGAAGACAGTGTCCCTTGTATATTATGTAAACGAACTTGACGATTGGGCGTTGAAAGCTTTCGTTCAATTAAAGAAACAAACCATGAGCGATCATCTGTTTTCATTTCGCTAGAGGGAAGAGTATCTCCTCTTTGCGCAAAAACAAAACCACCCACCCCAAAAAACAAAAATACAAAGAAGAAAGCTGATAAATGTACACCTTTTTTCATTAAAATGCTTGCCCTATACCCACATAAAAACCAATGCGAGGATCACCCTTCTCTCTCTTTAAAGGAAAGGCTAAATCAACGCGTAAAGGACCAAGACCCGTCATATAACGACCTCCTATACCGGCTCCCCATTTAATTTTTTGAGAAAAATCAAAATTCGCCTTTTCCCCTACGGCACCTCCATCAAGAAAACCGACAAACCCTATTTTATCATTTAAAGAAACACGCAATTCTGCCGATCCCTCAACAACTGCCCGTCCACCAACAACCGCATCATTTTCTGTTTTGATACCAATATTACGGTAAGCATAACCACGAACAGAGCCCCCACCACCAGCAAAAAAAAGCGTATTCGCGGGGATTTGTGCTGTATCATTCCCAAGAATTGTACCAAGCTTTGCCCGCGTAGCAAAAACAAAACGATTCCCTTCATCCAACGCCCAATAAGAACGACCTTCTGCTGTTACTTTTGCAACAAAGTTGCTAAAACGCATCTCATAAAAAGGCTCAATGAAAACTTCACCATATAAACCTTTTGTTGCATTAAGCTTATTATTACGACTATCGTAAATCAAACCGCTAGGGAAACCTATTGTTGTAAAATTACGGCTCCCAAAATAAATATCACGTGAATAACCATTTGAAACTTCTACAGCAGCCTGTCCCGATAGATTACCATTGAAAATATGTGTAATTCCTAATCTTCCTTTGATGGCCTTTGTCGTATAATTTTCTAGAACATCTTGTTGTATTTTTAATTCTGATCTGAGATCTGTATCTGGCGTGAGTACACCAGGCTTTATAAACGTACCACCGAAAAGATAATCAAAATTTTTAAAATTATACGATTGCTTTTTATTGCTACCAACACCACTTATTTTTGTTTCAATTTTAAGAACCTCTGCATGACCAAAAAGATTGTTATGCATCCAATAAGCTTCAAAACCAGCACCATCTAATGTTGAATAGCTACCGCCTACACCAAAACGACGCGGTTTACGTTCTTGTACAACAAGTGAAAGCGGTAAACTGCCATCTAGATTAATGGTATCAGCCTCACGTATATTGATAGCACGAAAAACACCAAGGCGCGCAAGACGTTCATTTGCCTTCGCTAACGCATCGGAATCGTATTTCTGACCTTGCTTCAATCCGGTCATCCATGCGATATAAGCTGAATCTACACGTGGTTTATTACTTATATTACGCACACTTAAAGGACCATAATGAGCCTTTTGTCCAAGATCAACAACAATCCGTCCTTCAACACGCAACGCAGCATGATCAGCCACGACCTCACTTTTCATAATTTTAGCTTTGGCATAACCTTGTTGACGCCATCCTTCTATCGCCCATTTTTCTGCTTTCAAAATGGTTTCAGATTTAGCAATAGCCCCAACTTTATAGCCCAATTCTTCAATTGTGGGCATTTTATGCGCTTTACGTTTTTCAAACGGAGCTACTTTATCAATATCTGCAATACTAAAAACATATTGTGGACCGGCATTAATTGTAATAACAATATTGGATTGTGCTGGAAGTTGAGTTACCGGACTTAAATCAGCGACTTCTAAGCCATTAATTTTAATACTAATAACACCACCGTAGCGTCCATCAGCATAAAGAGCAGAAAGAATTGCTCGATAATCTGAACGCGCCTTGGCTAGCAAACCAGAAGAACTGGCGGACGCTTTCTCTTTATCAGCAACAAGAGAAGAAACAGATTTAACTATTTTTATACCTTCTAATGGCGCGCCTGGCGGAGCAACAACATCAACTTTATAAAATCTCTCTGTACTTTTGGCATAATTTGAAGGAGAATTTGTTTTCTTTTGACCAAAAAAAGGTATGCCGAAAAAATCAAATGCAGCAAGTGGCTGTGGAAAAGCAAAAGCGAAACACAAGCCTATAAATACACAGCGCACAGTCCCTGATTTTAACAAAATTCTTGCCTGGTATACCATAAAATCAGATACCTTATAATACACTTTGCATCTACTACACTTTAAATAATATAAAAATGGGAAAGGTAAATATAATTACTTTGCACATTTTACACGTTTTATCACATCAAATAACATTCTGCGATACATGACGTCACCCTCCCCTTATATTTTCATAAAATTCTGCACTGTTGCATAACACGAACAGCCTCATTCTTTTTCCTTAACATATTTATTTAGCTTATTATAAACGTTTTATTGCGTTCCATACTATCATGGTTAAATTTGTACAAATGACTTTCCATGAGAACGCTAAAAAACTGCCTACGTATATAGATCTCTCTATAAAAAAAACCATAGAGATGCTTCTTGATTTTTATGCATAGATATGATTGTCTCTACAAAGTCTAAAGGGGGAAATAAACAAATGATCGCACGTGTTACAACTGTCGCTTTTCGCGGTCTAGAAGCAGTCCCTGTGGATGTACAGGTTATGATTTCATCTGGTAAAATAGGAATGGCTATTGTTGGATTAGCTGATAAAGCAGTTGCAGAAAGCCGTGAACGTGTACAAGCAGCCCTCCACGCTTGTGGACTTTCTATGCCTACTAAACGGATTACGATTAATCTTGCACCAGCTGATTTGCCTAAAGAGGGCTCGCATTATGATTTGCCAATCGCCGTAGGCTTAATGCTTGCTATGGGAATCCTCCCTCCCGAAGTAGCACAAGACTATATCATTTTAGGAGAATTATCACTGGATGGTTCACTTACCGCTGTTAATGGTGTTTTACCAGCTGCCATGACAGCTTTATCACTCGATAAAGGACTGATTTGTCCTTTCCAATGTGGACCTGAAGCTGCTTGGGCAAATGCAGAAATAAATATTCTTGCCCCAGAGACTCTGCTCACTATAGTCAACCATTTCAAAGGAACCCAAATTCAAAAACGTCCACAACCGCGCCAATATACTATCGAAACTGAACTTCCAGATCTTTGCGAAATCAAAGGACAGAAAACAGCCAAACGTGCCTTAGAAGTTTGTGCTGCTGGACGCCATAACCTCTTGTTTGTAGGACCTCCTGGTGCTGGGAAATCTATGTTAGCGCAACGCTTACCTTCCATTTTGCCACCTCTTGATAGCCGTGAGCTTTTAGATGTCTCTCTGATTGCTTCTATTACAGGAGAAGCGGTTCATAATACCATTTCACTTCATTGCCCCTTTCGTTCCCCACATCATTCTGCTTCCATGGCCGCAATGATTGGTGGGGGACTTAAAGGACGACCGGGAGAGGTCTCCCTTGCCCATAATGGTGTGTTATTTCTTGATGAATTGCCTGAATTTTCTCCGCAGGTTCTTGATTCTCTTCGTCAACCCTTAGAAAGTGGGGAATCGGTTATCGCCCGCGCTAATCACCATATTAGCTATCCTGCTCGCTTCCAACTCATTGCCGCAATGAATCCTTGCCGTTGTGGTATGGCAGGCGAAAAAGACCATGTTTGCGCTAAAGGAATACGCTGCCAAATCGATTATCAGTCCCGTATTTCTGGTCCTCTGCTTGACCGAATTGATTTACGGATTGATGTCCCTGCTTTGACAGCTATGGACCTTATGCAACCAGAACAATCAGAAAAAAGCTGCGATGTTGCCAAACGCGTCGCACGATGCCGTACCATTCAAGCTAAACGTTTTGCAACAATGGGGTTTGATCATATTCGCACCAATGGCGATTGCCCTGCCAAAATTATAGAACAGATTGCCATTCCTGATAAAAGTGCGACCACACTCTTACGAGATGTGAGTGAAAAAATGCACCTCTCTGCACGCGCTTATCATCGCATTCTCAAAGTTGCACGCACAATTGCTGATCTTGACGAATCAGATAATCTTTCACGCTATCATCTCGCAGAAGCTATTTCCTATCGACTAGGCACAGAAAGATTAACAGCTCTTAATTAAAAAACTATTCATCAATAAAAACTTATTGGAAAATACCGCAAATAAAGTTCTGTAAGTTTACCATCCTCTTCTAGAGATTTCAGCGCATAATTGAGTATATCAACCAATTTTTCATTCTTTTTTCCAACAGCAAGCTGCATTCCTTGTCCCAATAACTGTGGCGCCATATATGCCCCCCCAACAAAATGACAGCAATCAACAGATTTTTGTTTTTTGAACCATAACGATAAAGCAAATCCATCATCAAAAATAAGGTCAATTTTACGCTCCTGTAATGCTTTATAGAGCTCTTCTCTCTTTTTAAATTCTTGCCATTTTGCTTTAGGAAAATAATGATGAAAGAGCTTTTCGTGAATACTTTTAGACAAAACACCACTGGTTAAATGCACCAATTGATCGCTTATTGGCTCATCGAGATCTAAAAGTCGAGAAGCAACAAATCGCGCTGGAAAGCGCAAATATGACTTTGTAAAAACAAGATCTTGCTGGGTTTTACTTGTTTCTTTTAAACCCGCAATAATGACTTCTGCACCACCATTTTTAACATATTCTACAAGCTCTTTCCAAGGAATTACTTCTACTTCACAAAGCTTCTCTAATTTTAATTTTGAGCAAATAGCGCGCAATAAATCGATATTATAACCTGCAAGATGCCCCGTTTGATCAAGGAAATTAAAAGGAGGAAAATCAAAAGTTGTTACAAAACGCAAACGAAGAATATCCGTCGTATCAGGTTGTACCAAATGTTCATGCGAATCAAAAAAAGAAGGCAACCTTTCAGCTTCTCCGTAAGAGGAAAATAGAACCCCCCCTGCTACAAATAAAATACGAATAAAAATATTGTATGGATTATTGAATAAAAAGTACCATAAACGCAATTGAAGATGTTTTATATATATAGATTTTTTTATTTTCAAAATCTCTCCCCCATTTTTAAAGCTAAGATGCAACCCTTCTCAATTATTATCTAACGCACTTCACCAAAATATCTGGCGTTTAATAAATAAAATTCTTGCTATTTATAAAAAGTAATTTGAGAGAAAGGCGATTTGATTTTTTAAATATAAGAAATAAGCTGTACATACTTTAGTGGCACACTCCATTTTATCAAAACCATTTTCTTGCGTATCACAACCAGAGGGAGTATATAGACACTATTAAAGAAAAGAGTAAAAATACCCTTCAAATGCCGAGGGTTTTCTCAACATTAAGGTTGCATCAACATTTAAGAACCGGAAAATAAAATGATGATGCTGGTTTGTGCCTTATTGTCAATATGGGCAAAATGAGGGACATGAATCTTGTAGTATTCACAGGGTATTTTGCGTTATACTATTCAAACATCGTTGTAAAATGAGTTTAGGAACATTGAGAGATGTTTCTTAAAAAAGCGCGTGAATAACAGTGCAATGGGCTTTGTTTTAAATAAGGGACGTAACCTCCATTACAGAAATGAGAAAAACAAAAGCGTAAGACAATGCGTCATCACCCCCATTCTTTAAAAACATCGCCGTAAACGTTTTTAAAAGTTGTAAAACTGAATAAAAGAACGATAGTGGAAACGTGCTTTTACATTTACGCCTTTATATTTTCCACATTTTAAAGATAACATAAACTAATATACACAGTCTAATATACCCAATATTTTCGCCTCAATCTAATATACAAAAATTTGAGCTGCTTAGAGAGCTCGTAACCTTTGTTTTAAATATACGGCAGCATTAGAATTGAAAATTGATTTATGGATAAAACAAGTAAGACCTTTGTTAGTTTAACACAAAAATGTATAACTAATTTTGAAACATCACGCATATGCAAAAATAAACAAAATAAATAGCATCATTATTGTAAAGCTTAATTGACCTCATCCCCACTCTCAAAGGAAAAGGATTCCTATTAGCGTTGACGTCTAGACAATCCTGCTTCTCTCGACTAATTCCTCGGGGCTATCCACTCATGCGCTTCATTTAACTAAAGATTATACAAATAAACCCTGCTCCGAATATTCACCACGCACTTTAAAAATACTTAATGTATCAAGGTAGTGCTTACTTTCCTTATATCACCGCCCTAAATGACGGAGTTTTACGACATAACAGTACAATCTCATTTCATCATTCTCTTCATTATATATCGACAGATATTGAATCTAGTTCTGATATACGGTAAATGTTTAATGTGGTTATTCCATAAATAACTGATCAGAACATTAAGCTTTAAAAAAGCAGATAGAATATTGTAAATTGAACACAGGAATGGACTAACTTATGAGTGATGAAATAACCTCAGCGGCACAAAGTGATGATTATGGCGCTTCTTCTATCAAAGTCCTCAAAGGTCTTGATGCTGTACGCAAACGTCCTGGTATGTATATTGGTGATACTGATGATGGATCAGGTTTACACCATATGGTCTATGAAGTTGTAGACAATGCTATCGATGAAGCTTTAGCTGGTCATGCTACTCTTGTAAACGTCACACTCCATGCTGATGGTTCTTGTTCTGTTCGTGATAATGGACGTGGGATTCCAACAGATATCCACCCAACAGAGGGTGTTTCTGCAGCTGAAGTTATTATGACACAGCTTCATGCCGGCGGAAAGTTTGATCAAAATTCTTATAAAGTTTCAGGTGGATTACACGGTGTTGGCGTCTCAGTTGTGAATGCATTATCCGTTTGGCTTAAATTGCAAATCAGACGGAATGGTAAAATTCATGAAATATCATTTACCCACGGAGTGGCTGATGCTCCATTAAAAATTATTGGCGATTGCGATAAAGAAAGTGGAACAGAAATCAGATTTTTACCAAGTTCTGAAACTTTTACTATGGTTGAGTTTGATTTTGAAACTTTGGAGCGCCGTTTACGGGAATTAGCCTTTCTAAATTCTGGGGTTTATATTCTCCTTGTTGACGAGCGTCATGCTGATACTAAATCAGTTGAATTACATTATGAAGGTGGATTAACGGAGTTTGTCAAATATATTGATCAATCAAAAAAAGCCCTGCTTGATAATCCTATTTACATTGCAAGTGAAAAGGATGGTATGAGCGTTGATGTTGCCCTATGGTGGAATGATTCTTATCATGAGAAAGTCTTGTGTTTTACCAATAATATTCCTCAGCGTGACGGTGGAACTCATTTGATAGGTTTTAGAAGTGCCCTTACGCGTCAAATTAATGGCTATGCTGAATCTTCAGGTATTGCTAAAAAAGAAAAAGTGAACTTAACCGGTGATGACTGCCGTGAAGGATTAACAGCTATTCTTTCTGTCAAAGTTCCTGATCCAAAATTTTCTTCACAAACAAAGGATAAGTTAGTCTCTTCTGAAGTGCGCCCTATTGTTGAAAGTTTGGTCAATGAAGGTCTTTCAGTGTGGCTGGAAGAACATCCTCATGAAGCAAAACTTCTTATTAGTAAAGTGGTAGAAGCTGCAACAGCACGTGAAGCAGCACGTAAAGCACGTGAGCTCACAAGACGAAAAGGGGCGCTTGATATCACTTCTCTGCCAGGAAAGCTTGCCGATTGCCAAGAACGTGATCCTGCAAAATCAGAAATCTTTATTGTCGAGGGGGATTCGGCTGGCGGTTCAGCAAAAAGTGGGCGCTCACGTCAAAATCAAGCAATTTTACCCCTTCGTGGTAAAATTCTCAATGTTGAACGAGCGCGTTTCGACCGCATGCTCTCATCTGATATGATTGGAACACTTATTACAGCTCTTGGAACGTCTATCGGTAAAGATGAATTTTCACCGGATAAGTTACGTTATCATAAGATTATTATCATGACAGATGCGGACGTTGATGGAGCCCATATTCGAACTTTGCTGCTCACTTTCTTTTTTAGACAAATGCCCGAATTGATTGAACGTGGACATCTTTATATTGCTCAGCCTCCTCTTTATAAAGTATCGCGTGGAAAATCTTCCCAATATATTAAAAATGAAGCAGCGTTTGAAGAATTCTTGATCGATACTGGATTAGAAGAAACAACGCTTGAGCTTTCAACGGGAGAAGTTCGTGCAGGGGCTGATTTGTATCAACTCGCTAAAGATGCTCGTATATTACGTCAACTTTTAAATGGTCTTCATACCCGTTATGATCGTAATATTGTTGAACAAGCAGCAATTGTTGGCGCTTTTAATCTTGAAGTCTTTGCAACACAAGAAAAAGCGCAAAAAATAGCAGATACTATAGCACACCGCCTTAATCTGATTGCTGATGATATGGAACAAGGTTGGAGTGGACAATATACAGCAGATGGAAACTTATGTTTTGAGCGTATTTTGCGTGGTGTTAAAGATGTTGTTACGCTTGATGTGGGACTTATAAATTCAACTGACGCACGCCAAATTGATCGCATTTCTCAAAATTTTATCGACATATATCATCCTCCTGTTCTGTTACGTCGCAAAGATAAAACAGAGCGTATTTTTGGTCCTATGAGCCTTTTAGAAAGCATTTTTACAAATGGTAAAAAAGGTGTTACTCTTCAACGTTATAAAGGCCTTGGGGAAATGAATGCTGAACAGCTTTGGGAAACAACGCTTGATCCTAATGCACGTTCTCTTTTGCAAGTAAAAATTAATGATGCAACCGATGCAGATTCACTCTTTTCTCGTCTCATGGGTGATGAAGTTGAACCTAGACGTATTTTTATTCAAGACAATGCCTTAAGCGTTGCCAATCTTGATATCTAAAGGTACTCTTCTGTTTTTAGCTGTGTAAATGTCGCAGTTTTATACGTTGTTTTTTCGTATTTGAACATTCCCTCTTTATTTCATTTACGATAAAAGAAAAATAAGGAAGGTCATACACATGGCAGTTGAAACAGAACGTGTAGGAGCCAAGGGTGGCATGGAGCACTCTTTTGGTTTTACAAGAGTAGATGAAACACAAAAACAATCCATGGTGGATGGTGTGTTTCATTCTGTTGCTGAAAATTATGACAAGATGAATGATATCTTATCCTTAGGGCTACACCGTGTGTGGAAAAATTCCATGATTTCTTGGCTTTCCCCACCAACACTTTCTCATTGGAAAGTTCTTGATGTCGCTGGCGGTACAGGTGATATTGCTTTTCGTATTCTTAATGCTTCACGCCAAAAAGCCCATGCTACAGTGCTTGATATTAATGGCTCAATGCTCAACGTTGGCAAAAAACGCGCACAAAAAAATGGTCTTGCTCCTCTGATTGATTTTGTTGAAGCCAATGCAGAAAATCTACCTTTTGAAGATCAAAGCTTTGACGCTTACACTATTGCTTTTGGAATTCGCAATGTTCCTCATATTGATCAAGCTCTTAGAGAAGCTTTTCGTGTTTTAAAGCCCGGTGGACGTTTTTTATGTTTAGAATTTTCAAATGTCGAGATGCCTTGGCTCGATAAAATTTATGATCTTTGGTCTTTCCATGCTATCCCTAAGCTGGGTCAATTTATTGCAAATGATGGTGATGCTTATCGTTATTTGGTTGAATCTATCCGCAAATTTCCTAAGCAAGATGATTTTGCCCATATGATCAAGCATGCGGGATTTTCGCGGGTATCGTACCGTAATCTCACCGGTGCGATTGCAGCACTGCATTCAGGTTGGAAAATTTAAAAATGGTGCAAATTTCCCCTTACTTTCAATTGATGCGTGCAGGATGGGTTTTAACACGTGAAGGTGTTTTAAGTGCTCTTCCTCATGATGACCTTCAAGGATTTCCAGCGCTATGTCATCGTATAGCGAGTGCATTAGCACGACGCAAAACAAAAAAAAAACAGCGTTCTGAAAATATTTCGTATGCCATTAATAAGCTTGGACCCTCTTACATAAAACTTGGTCAATTTCTTGCCACAAGACCTGATATTGTTGGGCGTGATATTGCGGAAGATTTGTCACAACTACAAGATCGTGTCCAAACATTTTCTTGCACTGCCGCTGTCGCTCAAATTGAAAGTTCTCTTGGTCGCTCTATCGATGATTTATTCATAAATTTTTATCCCCCCATTGCTGCCGCTTCTATTGCTCAAGTTCACCCAGCTGAATACAGTGATGAAACTGGTCATAAGAAAAAATGTGCTGTAAAAGTTATTCGTCCTAATATCAGAGCGCGTTTTTCTAAAGATCTTAGAGGATTCTATCTCATTGCTCACTTACAAGAGCGCTATATCCCTGCCTCTCGAAGGCTTCGTCCTGTTCGTGTGGTGGATACTTTAGCACAAACAACACGCCTTGAAATGGATTTACGGTTAGAAGCAGCAGCTATATCTGAAATGGCTGAAAATATTCAACATGATACAGGCTTTCGGGTTCCGCGTATTGACTGGGAACGGACAGGACGTAATGTTCTCACAATGGAATGGATTGATGGTATCAGAATATCCGAAATTTCCAAACTCAAAGAAGCAGGATTTGATTTGCAGGCGCTTGCCATTACGCTTATTCAATCTTTTCTTCGTCATACATTGCGTGATGGTTTTTTTCACGCCGATATGCATCCTGGTAATTTATTTGTAGATGCAAAAGGATGTATTGTTGCTGTTGATCTAGGCATTACAGGAAGACTTGGCAAAAAAGAAAAGCATTTCCTTGCTGAAATTCTTTACGGCTTTATTACCCGCGATTACCATCGGGTTGCACGCGCCCATTTTGAAGCAGGTTATGTTCCTTCATACCATAATATTGAAAGCTTTGCGCAAGCCAACCGCGCTATTGGTGAACCAATACACGGACAATCAGCACAAAGCATTTCCATGGCTAAATTGCTCACTTTATTGTTTGAAGTCACTGAATTATTTGACATGCAAACGCGACCTGAACTTTTATTGCTGCAAAAAACGATGGTTGTCGTGGAAGGTGTTGCCCGCACATTAGACCCCACTTTTAATATGTGGAAAGCTTCTGAACCTGTTGTCAAAGAATGGATTAGTAAAAATTTAGGGCCCGTAGGCGTTGCAAAAGACTTTAGTGAAGGAGCGCAAGCTCTCCTTTCGCTGGCACGCAAAACACCACAATTGGTTCAAAATTTCCAACGGATAGAAGAAGATTTAGATCAAATGAGAAAAACAGGTTTTAATCTTTCTCCTGCCACCCTCAAACAACTTGCTGTCGAACAAAGTCGCAGAAACCGTTATGGTCGTTATAGCCTTTTCATCATTGCGCTTTGTTGCGTTTGTCTCACTTTTTACTTTTTTCATCTTTTCTAATTTCCTTAATATGCTAAAAATATCAATAATGAAATCATTGCAATCATTTTATTTCTTGGAGGTATTTTATGGCCAGTATTACTATTCGTAACCTGTCTCCTGAAACCAAAGAAGCTTTGCGCATACGCGCCGCGAAAAATGGTATTTCTATGGAAGAAGAAGTCCGACGCCTTTTAAGCAATCCCACTCCTTACACCACACAACTCTCTCATACTAGTGCTGTTGAAGTGCAATCATTGAAATCAAAATCTCTCCTTCTTATCATTGGAGGAAGTATTGCATCCTATAAAGCACTTGATTTGATGCGCCGTTTACAAGAACGCGGAGCACACTTAAAAGTTGTGATGACAAAAGCAGCACAAAAATTTATTACGCCTTTAGCCGCTGAAGCTTTAAGCGGTAGTACTGTATATACTGATTTATTTTCACGCGAAGAAGAACACGATATTGGACATATCCGATTAGCACGTAATGCTGACCTTATTATTTTAGCCCCTGCTACAGCCAATCGCATTGCAAAAATAGCCAATGGCATAGGAGATGATCTGGCTGATTGCATCCTTTTAGCGGCACGCTGTCCACTCTTAATTGCACCTGCTATGAATCCGTCCATGTGGGCGCATCCGGCCACTATTCGCAATGTTGCACAACTGCGCGCAGATGGCGTTCATATCATTGGACCAGAAATCGGAAATATGGCTGAACGTGACGAGATAGGATATGGGCGCATGAGTGAACCTTTAACGATTGTCGCTACCATAGAGGCTCTTTTGAATGTGCATGAAAAACCTCTCTCTGACCGCCATTTCATCGTTACCTCTGGCCCTACCCATGAACCAATTGATCCGGTGCGTTATCTTGCTAATCGATCTTCAGGAAAACAAGGTCATGCCATCGCAACCGCTCTTGCGCATTTGGGTGCAAAAATAACACTTATTTGTGGACCTGTTAATCTTGCAGACCCACAAGAAGTAAAAACCATTCATGTTGAAACAGCACAACAGATGTTACAAGCCGTTCAAACCGCATTGCCTGCTGATGGTGCCATCTTCGTTGCCGCTGTTTGTGATTGGCGCAGTCAAACGCAGTCTTTACACAAAATTAAAAAGAATGCTCATAAAATACCACCATCCCTTCATATGGTCGAAAATCCTGACATTTTAGCAACGATTGGACACGCTCCAAATCGCCCCTCATTGGTCATTGGTTTTGCTGCTGAAACATGTGATATCATTGCCAATGCGCAAAAAAAATGTGTTGAAAAAGGAGCTGATTTCATTCTTGCTAATGATATTTCTCTTCAACTAGATGGCACAAGTGTCATGGGTGCTGATACAAATCAAGTTTATCTCGTGAGTAAGGAAAAAGTTGAACAATGGCCCCATATGAGTAAACAACACGTAGCGCAAAAATTAGCAAACATGATTGTATCATTTTTTGCCCCCCAAACACCTACTCCTCATGAGGAAAATATACCCCATTTCAAATAATAACCCTTCAAATGCATTCATATTAAAACACCTTATAAAATAGAACTAACAATAGGTGTCTATCTATCTCGATTAGTATACAATATTTTGATTTATAGTGATAATCTAGCGTTGTTCATATTAAATTAGAATCCCGAATATCGTAAGATTCTCTCATTTCAAATCTCTCTCATGTTGAATCAATAAAAACCATTTTCTTGCACGTTGCAAAGAAGGATAGCCGTATGAATACAAAACGTTTAAGAAAGAACTAAAAACGCTTATAATGGACCGTCTCAAGAACAGAGCTGTCGAGCAATACTGAGAGAATGATGGTGCCCGCCGTGCTCTTTTATTAAGTGTAAAGATAGTGGTGCCCTATAAGTTTTATATTATTCACGAGAGCTTTACCCTTATACCATTCACAGGCACTGTTGGGAAATGTTTCTTTAAAAAATTGCCATAGTCTTCATACAAAAGTAGGATCTATTGCACCACTGTCTCCCCAGCTTATAAAAAAACAAGCTATCATTCACTTTGCCTATCATCAATTTTGAGAAAGCTCTTGCACTGAATAAAATTTATAAAAGCATTTTCTTTCTTCAATGTTTTTATCCCGATATTGCTCCTATTTATGATGTGCAAATAAATGATTTTGATTATTTCATGATGAGAGCAGCTAATGAGAAAATATGACAACTTTATTTGAAGCTCTTATTCACTATGAAAAATAATGTAATAAATCAATGTATTGTAACATCTCAATACAATTTGAAGCATATCTTACACTGATGCTCATAAAGAGTGTAGATAAAATTCATTGCACCACTGTCTATAAGTTTATGAAACTGATGCCTTTATTATTTTCCTCAGTGATCGGTCTTTAAAATTAAATGTGTGTGTCCTCTCTCCAGCATACCAAGACCACAAAGACTAGAATTTGATCCATGATATCCTCACATTGTGATGTTTCATGAGAAGCATTTTTAGTCCTTTATCGAAAGCTTTGTATCCATACATTGGTCTCGCCTATAATGTGCAAGTAAATAATTTTTTGATGTTGAATAAAGGCTTTGAAATTAAAGAATATTTCTATATTTTGGATTCTTATTCAAGTTGAAAATGATCAATTCTCTTCATAAATTAGTGGTGTTATTATCTAAAAATTATTTGATACATTGCACCACTTGTATGAAAAGTGCTTCAATGAATTCTTACTTCATTGCACTTATAGCTTTTAAAATTCAAAATCTCATCATTTTTAATCATCAGTGGTGTCTCCCACTCTTTGCTTCTTCTCAAGAAATTACCCTTCCATGGGATATGGACGATCAATCGCCTAAGCTTATTTTCCACTTCTATCATATTAATCATTCTGTTGCCCAAATCAGAATATCTACAAGCTACTACGTTACTCCGATTCCATTGAACTCAATATGTTTTGAATAAAAGCGAGAGGCAAAAGCATGCCGCCAAATAGTATAAAAGTACAGAGCATTAGGAATTGTACAAAACAATTAAGCACGTAGATAAACGAAGTTAGACAACACTACTGAATAAATAGAAGTCAACAACTTTCCTCCCAAATAGTTCTTATTCCTTAATTTTTCACATATATCATATAAACGCAATAACCTGCACTCTGTAGAAAAATATTAAAAATTTCTTCTACAACAGCTGCTTTTTAAATTCTTCTTGATTTTTAAAAATCAAAATTTCTATTTATTCAAATTTTATTTTAAACAAAGAAGCCTTAGCCGTTTTTTATAATGTTCTTGAAAAGAAATCTTGTAATTCAAAAAATAAAAAATTACACTGTGCATTCTTTAAATATATTTCTTGTTTTTTTGCTTCTTTCCTTAGTTTATTAATCTATGATTTTTACTGCTGCCTATCGTGCTTTACAACGTCTTCTGACCTCGCAATATAGTATTATGATACTGAAAGCATTGGGGATTACTTTTTTCATTCTCGCCATTTTATGGTTATGTGTGCACCAACTTTTTGTGTCTTACTTTTGGCCCTGGATTGCTCAGTTTCTTCCTGGACTCCCTAGTTGGGCGGGATGGATTGGTTTTAGCGTGCTTATCATTTTTAATCTTGGTTTGGCTCTTTTGTTGGCTTTTTTGATTGCACCAATCGCAGCTATGATTGGTGGTTTTTTCATTGACTCTGTTGCTGAAATCATTGAAAAAGAGGATTACCCAAACGAGCCTATTGGACAAGCTTTGCCGTTTCAGCGTTCTCTTATCATTTCCTTTAAATTTGTTATTTTAAGCCTTCTTGGTAATGGAATTGCTTTTATTTTATTCTTCATACCAGGTATTAATTTAATCGCTTTTTATGTTATTAATGGTTATTTGCTTGGTCATGAATATTTCTTGTTTGCTGCTTATCGTTTTCGAACAGAGCAAGATGCACGTGCTTTTTTACATACTCATTATACAACGGTTTTTGGTGCAGGATTATTGATAGCGCTTTTTGTTTCGATTCCAATTCTTAATTTATCAACACCGCTTTTTGCAGCCGCCTTTATGACATATTTACACAAAATGCTTTCCCAAAAGACCATGGCACGCATTACACAAAAATAATGTTACTTGACTTTAAGGCTAATAAAACTTGCCAGCCAAAGAAAGCATAATATTAAAATCTTATGCTTTATCTTTTATTAAAGCAATATATTGATTTATAAAGATAATTTATCGTTTCATAACATGAGTGAAAAACCTAAATATCATGAGGCTTTCTCATTTTAATCCTATCCATATTGGATCAATTGAAATCGTTTGTTAATATGTCATAAACGAAGGTGGTGTGTGGATAAAAGTACTTTCAAAAAGGCGTAAAATATCTTTTATGAATCCTCTCAATACAAACATTATCGTCACATTAAAACTGGAAAAGAGTATGATGGTATCGATTTGTACCTTCTATTTCAGTAAAAATGAAGAGCATAATGTATTTTATACCATTCATGGAGAGTGTACACTCTTCTGAGCACCGTCATAAGAGAGTTTTGGGGATTATTGAAAAATATCTGTGTAAAACAAGCACATGAATGAGTAATATGATAGCATTTTTGAGGGTATTCTATTTTAATTGTGAAAAGCGCGCGCTTTAAAAAAACCTTTTGAAAAAAATCTTGCTCTGATGTTAGCGTTTCGCTAATATGGTGTTATCATATACATTATCTTAAATGGATTATTTTAGCCTTGTTAACGCCTTATATTATAAGGTTTCTTTTCTTCAAAACTGTTGATACGAATGATTAATTGGATATTCATTTTTATTGAAAAATAAGGGGGTTGTTAACCATCGCAAGGAGTGAATTTTAATACCAAAGTAAAAAAATAAAAACATGTAAGTTCTTAAACTTATGAGAAATTTGTTATAGGGAATACTCTTCATAGATATGATTGTTATGATATTGGAAAATTAAAAAATTAAAAAACAAGCTATACGTACACTGATAAAAGTATTAAATAGGCTTCTTTGTTACACCGGTAAAGCAAATGTGACTGCTTAGGTTCATATTCTTTCAAATTATGCGAAAGATGTGTAATATTTAAAGGAAGGTTATAAAGATGAACTGGATTACAAATTATGTTCGTCCTAAAATTAATTCTATATTGGGGCGCCGTGAAATTCCAGAAAATCTATGGATTAAAGATCCTACCAGTGGTGAAATGATCTTCCATAAAGATCTGGAAGCTAATCAATTTGTCGCTCCCAATTCTGGCCATCATATGCGTATCAGCGCTAAAAATCGTCTCATGCATTTTTTTGATGATGGTGTTTATACAGCTCTTGAAAATCCAAAGGTTGTAACAGATCCTTTAAAATTTCGTGACGAAAAACGTTATATTGACCGGTTAAAAGATTATCGTTCTAAACTTGGTGTTGATGATAATATTTTAAGTGCACGTGGTACGATTGAAGGCTTACCAATTATTGCAACTGTTCAAGATTTCGCCTTTATGGGTGGATCACTCGGTATGGCTTCAGGAGAAGCTATTATTAAAGCTTTTGACACTGCCATTGCCGAAAGGCGCCCGTTAGTTCTTTTTTCTGCTTCTGGTGGCGCACGCATGCAAGAAGGAACGCTCTCGTTGATGCAAATGCCTCGTACAACTGTAGCGATTGAAATGTTGAAAGAAGCAAAACTTCCCTATATTGTTGTGCTGACTAATCCAACCACCGGTGGTGTTACTGCTTCTTACGCCATGCTTGGTGATATTCACATTGCCGAACCTGGCGCTATGATTGGTTTTGCTGGTCCACGTGTGATTCAACAAACTATACGTGAAACCCTACCAGAAGGCTTTCAAAGTAGTGAATATCTGCTCGAACATGGTATGATTGATATGGTTGTATCGCGTTTAGAAATGAAAACAACAATTGCGCGTCTTTTACGCTTGATGATGAAACGCCCTGCTGTTTTTAACCCTTCCGATCCATCCCCAACAGACTTTCAAACATCGCTTTCTAGGACAAAAGCAGCTTAAGTTTATGCAACAAAGCCAAATACAAAGGGTGGTGGATGATTTACTAAAAAATTATCCGAAAAAATTTGATCTTTCTTTAGAGCGTATTATTCACCTTTTAGAGCGTCTTGGTAATCCGCATTTAAAACTTGCCCCTATTATTCACATCGCTGGAACAAATGGCAAAGGATCTGCCTCAGCAATTTGCCGTGCTCTTTTAGAAAGTGCAGGATACTGCGTTCATGTCTATAGCTCACCTCATCTCGTCAACTGGAATGAACGCTGCCGGTTAGGTCAAAAAGGAGGTGGTCAACTTGTTACAGAAAACCAATTGGCTGAGATAATCCGTGAAATTATAAAAGTAAATCGTCAAGAGCCGATTACTATTTTTGAAATTTTTACAGCCGCTGCCTTTATGCTGTTTAGTATACATCCAGCTGATGTTGTCATTTTAGAAGTTGGTTTGGGAGGACGTTTTGATGCTACCAATGTCATTAACAAACCAGCTGTATCGCTTATTATGCCCATTGATTATGATCATGAAACCTTTCTTGGAAATACAATTGCTCAAATCGCTTTTCAAAAAGGAGGGATTATCAAACCAAATGTTCCAGTAGTCATCGGGAAGCAAAATTATGAAGAAACTCTTGCTACTTTAATACCCCTTGCCGATAAAAATAAAGCACCTTATTCTCTATTTGATCAAGATTATCAAAGTTATAAAGAACATGGACGTATGGTTTTTCAAAACAATCAAGGTCTCATGGATCTTTCACTTCCTAACCTTATTGGAGACCACCAAGTTGCCAATGCTGGCGCATCTCTTGAAGCAGTTTGTCAAGCGGGTTTTCAACTTTCAGAACAAACCATAAATGACGCTTTGAAAAATATCTATTGGCCCGCACGGATGCAACATCTTATCCAAGGACATTTGGTTGATCAACTGTCTCCTAATATTGATTTATGGTTAGACGGTGGTCACAATCCTGCTGCTGGAAAAGTTATTGCGGCAGAACTTACACAATGGAGAAAAAAAACAGATCGTCCCATTATTATGATTGCTGGTATGCTCAATACCAAAGATGCTGTTGGTTATTTTCGTTCCTTAGCGAACCTTGTCGATAAAATATATACGATACCGCTGATTAACAATAATGCCGGTATCTCTCCAATAAAATTAGCTGAATCAGCGCAAAAAGCAGGAATCTTTGCTACTCCACAAGCGCATCTACAAGATGCTTTGCATAAGATTAGAGCCGAATATAAAGAGGCAATTGTCCTTATTAGTGGTTCCCTTTATCTTGCGGGCGATATTTTGCGTGACAATAAAACACCTCCGTGCTAAAAATCGATTATTTTAAAAGCGTTGAAAGATAGACTTTTTAATCATGCAACTTGATTGTGCACTTTATCAACATCCTAAACTTGTTACTGTTTTTGGCGGATCTGGTTTTGTAGGACGACATGTCGTTGAAACTTTGACTAAGCGGGGATATCGCGTTCGTATCGCTGTTCGTTGTCCACAAAAAGCTTATTACATGCTCCAAATAGGAGAAGTAGGACAAACCCAAATGCTTAAAACGGATATCAAGCATCGTGCTTCTGTTGCACGCGCGTTGCTTGGAGCTGATGCGGCAGTGTTTTTACCTGGTAGCTTAAAACAAGCAAATCAATCGAATTTTAAAAACACACAAATTGATGGTGCTTACAATGTTGCTGAATTAACAGCACAAGCTGCTATTCCACTCATCTATATGTCAGCACTTGTGGCTAACGAGAATGCTTCATGTCTTTATGCACGTGTTAAGTTTATGGGTGAACAAATCGTTCATAACAAGCATCCTCAAGCAATTATTATCCGTCCATCCGTTATCTTTGGACCAGAGGATTGTTTCTTTAACACCTTAGCAGATTTGTCACGTTTTTTACCAATTATGCCTCTTTTTGGGGGTGGGCAAAGCAAATTGCAACCCGTGTATGTTGGTGACGTTGCTGAGTTTATCGCGCGCACTTTAGATGGACAGGTTGCTTGGGGAAAAAATTATGATCTTGGTGGTCCCCAGATTATCACCTTTCAAAATACTCTTGAAAATATACTCAAAATTATTCACCGTAAAAAAACAATCCTATCCATGCCCCTTTCTGCTGGTCTATTGATTGGAGGAATTTTGGGAACTATCGGTAAATTGCCTTTTGTACCAACACTCGTAACAGCCAATCAGATACGTTTTTTGCAAATGGATAACATTGTTTCTAAAGAGGCTATAGAGAATGGATATACTCTAGAAGGTGTGGGAATTACTCCCAGAGCAATGGCTGCATTCTTGCCAAGTTATCTTTGGCGATTTCGTCCACATGGTCAATTTTCGCAAAACTTATTCGTCTAGAATAAATTTTTTCAAAACTGAGTTAATTATTTGATTTATAATTTATAGCTCGTTGTTAGCGATTCTGAAATCAGAATGCTCAATAGAGTAATGTTTTTGCGTTTTAAATGCTCTATTCAGTATCACAAAAAATGTTTAATCGTATACCTATAGTATTTTGATAAAAATCGTTGAAAACAAGAGAAAAGCACTTCTTATAAACTGTCTTTATCCAAGAGCAGATGCAACATTGGAATCCTAAAGAACCGATTCTGAATTGCCTATTCATAAATATGATAACCTATGACTTTGCATTATATTATTTTGGTAGAAAGCTTAATAATGAGATTAAAGTAGGGTAATACTTCCTTTTTCAACAACCGCATAAGCGCGTAGAATATAAGTATTCTACTTTCGATATTATCCCATAAAAAATCGATATAAAAACTGTGAAGCAATGCACAATTTTTATTATTTAAAAGGTATTCTCTCTGGAGATTTTTAAAAGCTTTAAAGTTACGTGAAAAGGATAGAGTTTTGTTTATATAATAAGACTTATCATGAAGATCTCTTATTCTTTCAGTAACATCATTACTCAGATTCATAAATGCATATTTGTTGCACAAATTTATGGAGATTTTAAAAGAGCTTTTTCACATAAAGAAGTCCTCTTCTTGTCTTGCATTTTTTTTTAATTTCTCCTACCGTCTTGGAAAAACTTATTTTAAAGGAATAAAGAATGGCAGCTCAAGATTTTGTTGTCAAAGATATTGCACTTGCCGCTTATGGTCGTAAAGAACTTGATATTGCTGAAACTGAAATGCCTGGTTTGATGGCTTGTCGCAAGGAGTTTTCCTCTAATCAACCTTTGCGTGGAGCGCGTATTTCTGGCTCATTGCACATGACAATTCAAACAGCTGTTTTAATTGAAACATTAAAAGCAATTGGCGCCGATATACGGTGGAGCTCTAGCAATATTTTTTCTACGCAAGACCATGCAGCAGCAGCTATCGCCGCAACTGGTATTCCTGTATTCGCCGTTAAGGGTGAAACATTGGAAGAATATTGGACTTATATAGATGCAATTTTCCAATGGCCAGATGGTAATCCTTCCAATCTTATTTTAGATGATGGCGCTGATGCCACAAACTATATTTTAATGGGAAGTCGTGCAGAACAAAATAAAGATATCCTATCGCATCCCAAAACAGAAGAAGAAGAAATTTTTTTCAAACAAATACAAAAGCGTATGGATGCAACGCCAGGATTTTTTACACGACAGCGCGCAGCAATTAAAGGTGTAAGCGAAGAAACCACAACAGGTGTAAACCGTCTTTATCAGTTACAAAAAGAAGGGCTTTTGCCTTTTCCTGCTATTAATGTCAATGATAGCGTCACTAAATCAAAGTTTGATAATAAATATGGATGTAAAGAATCATTGGTCGATGGTATTCGACGTGGAACAGACGTGATGATCGCTGGTAAAACTGCCATTGTCTGTGGTTATGGTGACGTAGGAAAAGGTTCAGCAGCATCTCTTTCTGGTGCTGGGGCTCGTGTTAAAGTAACAGAAATTGATCCTATTTGCGCTCTTCAAGCAGCTATGGATGGCTATGAAGTTGTTAATTTGGATGATGCTGCTTCCAGTGCTGATATTATCATCACGACAACAGGCAATAAAGATGTTGTTCGTTTAGACCATATGCGACAAGTAAAGGATATGTGTATTCTTGGCAATATTGGTCATTTTGATAACGAAATCCAAGTCGCAGCCCTTAGAAATTTGCCATGGACAAATATTAAACCACAAGTTGATATGATCACCTTTCCCGATGGAAAACGCATCATTTTGCTCTCTGAAGGGCGTTTGTTAAACCTCGGGAATGCGACTGGGCATCCCTCTTTTGTCATGTCAGCCTCGTTTACTAATCAAGTTTTAGCGCAAATTGAACTTTTTACCCGTGCAGAACACTATACAAATGAAGTCACTGTTTTGCCTAAACATCTTGATGAAAAAGTTGCACGTCTACATCTTGATCGGTTAGGAATAAAATTAAGTGTTTTATCAGAAGAACAAGCCGCTTATATTGGAGTCACACCACAAGGACCTTATAAACCAAACCATTACCGTTACTAAACATTTCCTTGGGTTAAAAAAGGGTAAGATGTCGTGCGCAGCTTTGGTGACTATAACCCCAAAGAAAAAGCTCAAAAAATGATTCGAATCTATGCGTATATATTTTGCCTTTTTTTCTTTTTTTCTCCAACATGCGCTGTTGCTCAGTCATTGGAAGGTTATTTACCATTTTTCTTCACTTTACTAGATGGTCCATGGCTGCTTTTAGCGCTGTGTGGAGGAATTTCTTGTGCTTCACTTCTCACGTGTCTAGCTGTTATTATGTGTGCAAAAAAAACTGCACAGAAGCCATTGAAGATAATTCAGGCAAATTTTTCTGAAAAACTTAAATATTATGAATGGCTTCTGGAAGAAACCGAGCAATTCCTTCTTATTTGGGAAAATCCAACAACCTTACCCCGTGTCGTTGGTGCCCTTTCTGCATTGCAAAAAATAGGAATCGATCAGAAAGATTTTCAGCGTTTTGAGCTCTGGGTTGAAGAAAATTCTCTGCGAGAACTTGATTATGCATTGACTCAACTACGTTGTAAATGTCACCCTTTTGATCTTTCTATCACCACCACAAACAATGTACTGCTACAAGTTACAGGCGTCATCGCAGGAACAGTCGCTATTGCTCGTTTTCAAGATATCTCAAAACAACAGAGTGAAAATGCTCGTTTACAGAAAGATATCGCCCGCCTTCTTACTGAACTGAGAATGCAGCGTAATCTTCTTGATCTTATTCAAGAGCCCGTATGGATAAAAGATTGTGAAGGAAAAGTTTGTTTTATCAATCGCGCCTTTAGAGAAATGACAGACTTTCGTGAAGGCAGTGATGAAGTGGGGGATCTTTTCAATGAAAATACACAACGCAAAACAGATGAAATAGAAACAATTTTTCAAGAACATGTTCACACAGTTATTGATGGAGAACGACATCGTTTTCATCTCACACGTATTACAACAGCCGAAGGGATGGCAGCTTTTGCGCGTGATGACAGCGCATATGAAAATCTTGCTCATGAATTACGTTATGTTCTTCAAAGCCATTGTGAAACACTTGACCAAATTTCAACAGCTGTAGCTATTTTTGATACAAACCAAAAATTAAAATTCTGTAATCATGCTTTTAAAGTTTTATGGCCGTTGGAGACTTCCTTTTTAGAAAGTGAACCAAGCCATACATTATTTCTTGAACGTCTACGTGAAAAAGGGCTCATTGCTGAACACCCCGATTGGCGCGCATGGAAAGAAGAACTTTTTAAAGCCTATCGACAAACAGAATCGAACCAACAAATTTGGAATCTTCCAGATGGGCGTACGGTGCGTGTTATCTCGAACCCTCATCCACAAGGAGGTGTCACTTGGCTTTACGAAAACCTTACAGAAAAAATTGATCTTGAACGCCGTTATAATACACTTATTAAAATACAAGGTGAAACACTTGATAAACTTTCCGAAGGCGTGGTTGTTTTTGGTACCGATGGACGCCTTCGTTTATCGAATCCTGCCTTGTCGAAATTGTGGTCGCTTCCTTATAATTTACTGGTAGAAGGGACCCATATTACACAGTTACAAAGCCATTGTTCAGCCTTAACCTTAGGACAAGAATGGGATCAATTTACCAAATTCATTACCGGTTTTGCTGAAAAACGTGAAACATATTCAGGTCGTATAGATCTTAAAAATGATATGATTATTGACTATACTCTGGTTCCTCTTCCCGATGGACAAACAATGCTTACTTTTGTGAATGTTACAGACACTGTCCATGTTGCGCGTGCTCTTCAAGAAAGAAATGAAGCATTAGAAAGTGCTGATCGTTTGCGTAATGAATTTGTCCAACATGTTTCCTATGAATTGCGTACACCTCTCACCAATATTATTGGATTTTCGGATATTTTACGTGATCAAATTTTCGGCTCTATCAATAAACGTCAACAAGAATATCTTGGGCATATTCATTCAGAATCAGGAACTCTTTTAAATATTGTTAACGATATTCTTGATCTTGCTACCCTTGATGCAGGCATTATGGAGTTGGACATAAAATCGGTTAATATTGCAGATGCTATGATACAAGCAGTAGCACGTATAGAAGATCGCCTTAATGGACGCCATATTACGCTTTTACAACAAATTTCTCCTTCCTTAAATTCCATTTCTGCTGACGAAAAACGCTTGCATCAAATTTTTGTGAATGTGCTGAGTAATGCTATTAATTTTGCAACGGAGGCGAGCACTATTGAATTTTGCGTTGATGAACAAGATGATAATATTGTCTTTAGCGTTCACAATGAAGGCTCTGATATTCCAAAAGACGTCCTTGATCGTATTTTTAAACGTTTTTCTTCTCATTCACACCATGGCGGGCGTGCAGGAGCGGGTCTTGGCCTTTCCCTTGTGAAGAGTTTCGTTGAACTACACGGTGGACATGTTGAGATTCTTACCGGTTCTGGAAAAGGAACAACAGTTAAATGTTTTTTCCCACTTCCCAAAGGAGATAAGATTTTTTAATTTCAATCTTTATTATAACAAAAATTTTTCATCCATTTCATGGAACCCTTAATGAACTTTAGTTTTTTTCTTGAAAATGAAGAGGCAACAAAGCTTTTTGCACAACATTTAACCCTTTCTTTAAAGCCGGGGGATCTTGTAACGCTGCAAGGAGATCTTGGGACTGGAAAATCAACTATTGCACGTACAATCATCCAAACACTTGCGAACGATAATACTATGGATGTTCCAAGCCCTACTTTTACTCTTGTGCAAAGCTATCAACTTCCACAGTTTGAAATTATTCATGCTGATCTTTACCGCCTTTCTATGGCAGAAGAAATTGATGAATTAGGGCTTCATGAAGCTCGTGAGAAAAATATTTTACTTGTTGAATGGCCAGAAAGAAATACAGCTCTTTTAGAACTCGCCACTTTTGCACTCACCTTACACTATAAAGAACATGGGCGTCATGTAACACTCAGATCAGCACAACATTCCATTGAACGTTTGCAACAGTCTTTTGCAATTCGTACATTTTAAAAAAACATCGACATGAGCATGAACATCATCATTTTTTAATTGATAATACCTCAATACGTACCGAAATTTGAGATGATGAACAACATAAAGAAGTCCCTCATGGATGTAATCAACTATGAAGATGAGATGAAATACTGGCTCTTTTATATAACAATGACATAAATTGCAAAGGACATCCGTTAATTTATAGCAATTTATCAATTTATTTTAGAGAATGTTTTTTGCCTTTCATACTTTTAGTAAAGGCTTCAAAAAAAGTCTTTTGATTCTAGAGAATAGCGTAAGAGAATTTTAAATTGAAGTGGTAACCCTTTAGAAGAGCATTATATAACCTATAGTGAATTGCTTGCTTCTTTCTGCTTAAAAATTGTGAACTTCAGAAAAGTAATTTGCAAAGTTTTTTCTTAAAATCTCCTTTCATGATTGCAAAGGACTCCAAACAAAAATCTCCTTATTTCTAGATTGATATTGCCTTTTTATGTGTTGAAAGCACTATCTATCTCTATAGTCTTATTCAAGAAGAAAATACCTTTATGAAATTATCATTCACCCAATATTTTTGACGCGCATATAAGGAAAGAATTGCCTATATTCTTCATACAGGGCAATTTTTTATAAAAAATAGTCAATTGAATCATGCATAAAAGTACGAATTCTTAAATTCATTTAACATTTTGATTTTATTATCTTTTTATTATAATATAATGCAAAAAAGAATGTTTAAAAAATCAAAAGGAGAGACAAAGCTTCTCTCCTTTATAGTGATTATATGTGGAATTAACTAAGCCCATCTTTTATCCATTCAGAAAGACGTCCTTTAGAGGTAGCACCAACCATATTCGATGAAATATTTCCATTTTTAAACATTAATAATGTAGGGATAGAACGTACTCCGTATTGGGTAGCCAGTTCCGGATTTTCATCAATATTTACCTTAGCAATTTTAACTTGATTTTGCATTTCCATTGAAATTTCATCCAAAATTGGAGCAATCATTTTGCAAGGGGCGCACCATTCTGCCCAAAAATCAACTACAACAGGGGTGGAAGAGGTTAGAACTTCACTTTCGAAATTGTCCTTATCAACTTTTATACACGTCATTGATTTATCCTTTATATTCACTCTTTATAGATTGGTATGATAACAATTCATATCAAGTTATTGCAAAGATAAATTATTAAAGGACTTTTTTACACCAGAGATTGTGCATTGTGTTTGTTTGGGCGATTTTATGAAAGTCAAAAAGCGTAAGGATACTTTGAAGGAAAGGAATAACTTATAAGGCAACTTCACCAAGAAATGCCTCGAGTTTTTCTGGAGAAAGCTTAAAAATTTTGGCTTCTTTACTGTAGATAAGCAGAGCTTGGATATCTTTATCAGGATGAATAGCTTGTAATAATTTTCGGTAAAGAGCCATTTGCAACCAGTGATGGGAAGCAATAGCAGCTTCATTTTCTGGCGGGGTTCCTGTTTTAAAATCGGCAAAGATGATGCTGTTTTGCGTGATGTAGAGACGGTCAATTTGACCAGAAATTGCGTGTTCTTTTCCACGAATTTTTACAATACCCATTAAGGAAACCTCAGCACGTGAATGCTCAGAAAAAAGGGGCTTGAGGTAAACATGATCTAATATTTTCCAAACATGGCGAAGAGCATCTTCTCTTTGGCTCTTATACCAATGAGAGGCTTTGATATTGAGATAGTTTCGAGCATAGTCTCGACGTTTTTTGGGGGGGTAATCGGGTAAATATTGTAATAATCGGTGAACGATATTACCATATTCAATGAAAAAAGCTCTGTTAGTGTTTGTTTCTCCTAAAACAGGGGAGATGGTAAGCTGTTTTGGACTTGAGGACAGCTCTGTATCAGCTTCAATGGCAAGGCTCGCGACTGAGGGTTTTAACGGTTTTGGTAGCACTGGCTCTTCTGGTACTTTATGGGAGAAAAAAGCAGGCAAAGGTGGTAAGGTTTGGCATTCAGCGCAAAGGACTTTTGGGTTTATAGAAGCAGAAGAAGGAGGTGTAATACAATAACGCCAAGCTGCAATATCTTCCGCAGAATCTTTTATAGCAAGAGCATGCGGTTCAAGGGCTTTTTTTACCAGTTGTAACCATGTATGAGATGGCGTTTTCTGTCCTTTATATCCACAAATAAACAAGCGATCCTCAGCGCGGGTCATTCCTACATAAAGAAGGCGCCTATATTCTTCTTCTGCACGCTCTTTTAAGTGTGAAATTGCTTGTTTAGAGAGTTTTGTATCAAACTTTTCATTGGGACGCCAAATAAAGGTTTGTTTTCCGTTCCATTGTGCATTGTTTAAAGGAACTTTAAGCAAGTGAGGCGCATGCTGAGGATGCCAAATCGCACTACCAGGATCAACTAAAAACACAATAGCAGCCTCTAGTCCTTTTGCAGCATGAACAGTCATAATGCGGATTTCTTCATTATTTTGTTCAAATTCACGTTTAATTTCTGGTTCACTTGCACTTAATGTTTCTAAAAAAGCTTGTAATCCTGGTAATCCTGTTTTTTGAATAGTGAGCGTATAATCCATAAAAGCATCGAGCACATCATTTGCTTCAGATCCTAAACGAGACAGAATTTTTTGTCTTCCCTTATCATTATTCAAAATATGGCTATAAAACTCGAAAACCGGTATTTTATCCACTAAAGCGCGATAATGGTTTAGCTTTTCAAAAGCATCTTTAAAAGATATCTGCGATGATGCGTGCGTACATAAGCTTTGCCAAAGAGAGCCGGTGCGGTGTGCAGCAAGCTGATAGAGTTCCTCTTCACTAAGAGCAAAAAGGGGGCTTTTTAAAACACAAGCAAGAGAAAGATCATCTTGTGGCTGCAAAACAAAACGTGCAAGCGCCATTAAATCACGGATACTAATATGTTTGGTAAGCTGTAAACGATCAGCCCCTGCTACGGGAATATTGCGGTGTTTAAAAGCACGGGTAAGAGCTGAGACAAATTGATCACGTTTACGAACCAATATCATAATATCACTTGCCCGTATTAAGCGTCCTTTTGCTGGAAGCATTTCACCTTTTTGTAACCAGTTGGCAATAGTTTCAGCAATTTTTTCTGCTAAACGAACTTCAGGGGTATCTAAATGATCAACGCTTAAATGCCAATCATGAGGAAATTCACTCGTCTCTCTAGAAATTGCATCCCATATAACAACTTCACCGGGACTATGAACACGAATAGCTTCATGCACCGTTTTTGTATTTTCTGCCGAAAGTCCTTTATAGTTTTCTGGTGTTTCAAAAACAATATCAACGCTTTTAAGAACATCCGCTGTAGAGCGAAAAGAGTAATGCAGTTGTATTTTTTCAAATTGTTGATTGGTTTGCTGCACTTTTTTTTGAATGATTCGTCCATTTTCAGCAAAATTTTCTGGAGCTGCGCCTTGAAAAGAATAAATAGATTGCTTTTCATCTCCAACAGCAAAAAGAGTCCGTATATTTGTTCGTTGGCTATAACCTGAGAAAAACTCTTGTGCCAACAGTTGAATAATTTGCCATTGCTCAGGATTAGTGTCTTGTGCTTCATCAAGTAGAATGTGATCAAGCCCACGATCAAGTTTATAATGAACCCATTGGCTTGCACCTTTACGCTGTAACAAATGAAGTGTACGCTCAATAAGGTCGTCAAAGTCTAAGAAGCCATTGGCCTTTTTTAGATTCGTATAGATTTTGAGATAAACAGCACATAACTGAAAAGCAGCCATATTGAGAGTAGCAACTTTTGCGCATTGATATTTCTCTAAAAGAATAGAAAGCTTTTTTTGTTTATCTTCAAGCATTTGTTGAATAAAAGGCCAAATTTCATCTGATTTTTTACGAGATAAATGTGAAAAATTACGCGGCTCACCTTTTGTTGTAAAATAAATATCAGAAATAATATTGAGAATATTTGTCTCATCATGCACCTTTTCTAATTGGGAAAGTTTTTCCACCATATCCTTAAAGCTTTGACTACCATTGATTTCACAATGCTTAAGAGCATAAAGAGGAAGGCGCGCTGTTTGTTTAATTTGTTCCAGCAGATATTGATTTGTTTCATTGGGCGCTAAGTTAAAAAGCGCGCGCAATTTTTCTTCTCCATTTTCAGATAAAAGAGAAGATAAAAAATCAGACAATTTATGTTGCTTTTCAACTGCCTCATAAAGCAATTGGTTAAAAGTATGTTCGCTAATAACTTGAAGTAACTGTTGCAAAGCAGGTTGTACATCACGACGGGCTAAAAGTTGACGACGAGATTCTTGTCGTAATTTTTTTCGACTGATATCATCGGGAAGTTCAAAATGCCCTGCAATATTGGCTTCTAACATAAATTGATGCAAGAGAGATTCACAAAAAGCATGAATCGTTTGGATTTTTAAGCCACCAGGCGTTTCGAGAGCACGCGCGAAGAGTTGTCGTGCATAAGTTAGTTTTTGCGCATTAACAGGTTTTTTTTCAAACCGTGTTAAGGTTTCTTGCAGCTGTGCATCATCGAGTTCATTCCAACTGGAAAGCGTGCGAAAAATTCGTGATTGCATAACAGCAGCAGCAGCTCTTGTATAAGTAAGGCATAAAATACGTGCTGGAGGCGTACCGTTTAAAAGCAAACGGATAACACGTTCACTTAAAACGTGGGTTTTTCCAGATCCAGCATTTGCAGAAACCCACACGTTTTTTTGGGGATGTGTTGCTGTTGCTTGTGCATCAAGAGCGGCTTCAGGAATAGAAAAAAACGTCATGATTACTCTTCTTTATGAAAACCACTTGACCATTCCCACAACCGAGCCAAATGGTCGTAGTCACCTTCATATCGTTTTGACATGGGGACAGCATGTGAAAGATAACCTTGTTGTGGATTTTTATAATAAGTTATGAGTGCGATAAGATTTTCCCATGCATTGTCAGCAAGATCAACAGCACTTAGATGAGTTTTTCCGTCTTTTTTCTTTAAAAGAATTGATTGGGATTTAATTTCACCTTTTTTGTTAAGAGGAATGTAAAATAAATTTGAGGGGGTAAAATCTTGAAAATCTGGGAAGCCCCCTTGTATGAGTAAAGCTGTTTCTAAAGCCAATTGCGGAAATAATAATTCACGAACTTGTTTTGATGAAGGAGGGGTTCCGGTTTTGAAATCTAGAATTTCAACCGTTTTATCTGGCAAAACATCAAGACGATCAGCACGTCCTGAAAGGGTTACTCCTGTTGTTCCTATAGGAATTTTTTGTGATACCACTTCCGAATATCGCTCTCGCAGTCCTAAACTTTGTTCCCATTGAATAAAGCGTGGAGCAAGATTTTCAAAACTATTCCACCAAATTACTTCAATATCGGGTGGAAAATTGAATTTATCAAACTCTTTACGTCCAATAGAAAGCAGTACATTGAGTGCATTTGCATCATTTGGATTTTTTATTTGTGTGCAAAAGGCTGCAAGAATAGCGTGATAAAGTGTTCCACGTTCTGAAGCGCTAGGATCATGAATAAGTTCTTTAAGTGGTTTGAGCCGTAAGATTTTTTTAGCATAAATAGCATAGGGATCATATCGTAATGTTTCTATTTCAGTAACTGAAAAATGACGCGGGCGTATATCAAGAGGCGGAGCAGGGCAAGGACGTTCCACCTCAGAAGTTATGCTTGTATGATCAAGCATCTTTGCCCAATGGCGTAGTATTTCACCTCGTTCACGGATTTGTTCCCAAACCTGTTTTCCTACAACTGTTTCCATGCGTTGTAGCCAGCGTGAAGGAATAGAAGGCGTATGATTAACGCGCAATGCGCGACTCATCACCACTTTATCCATTCCCATCGCCCATTGAAAATCATGCGCAGAAAGACCAATACGCTGCTCTGGTGGTTCCAGAGTTAACATCATTTTCATCGGTCGCGATAAAAAAGCATCATTTCGGGTTGATATCGGCCATGACCCTTCATTAAGACCGCCGATGACCACTGTATCAACCGTTTGCAAACGTGATTCCAACGTACCCCAGATGAATAAACGTGGATGTCCTCCAGGCGAAGGTGTGACAGAACGGGTTGCTATTATGGCAGAAAACATAGCGGGCCATTCGCAAAGATGAAATGTTAATCCGGATTGATCACTGACCAATTCACGCAAAAATTTTGATAGGGTTTGTCCTGCTTCGTGTTGATAAAGATGTGCAAGAGAATTATCCTCATTGCGCCCAAAATTTTCAAAAACTTCAACAGTTGCTATTGCAGCTTCGTTGATGGTGCATTCTTTCTCTTGTTTCATAAGAGATATTAAAGGTTCAACAGCTTTCCTCAAAAGATGACAAAGGAAACGTGCTTCTTCACATTTCTGCTGATCAAGAGCGTTGATTTCAGAACTATTATGAAAGTGCGTTTCAATCCATTTTTCAAGAAATTGATCACATTCGCAAAGATTGATGCGTCCTGTATTCCCTCGAAGAACAAAAAGTTCAAAATTTTCTGCCATTTCCCGTAAACGATGACGGTTTTGTTGGAGTGTTGTCAGTGGATGTTTAAGAAGAGAAAGAAAAGCAATGGGATCATCGGGTTGCAACACATTTTCTAAGATAAGTCGTAAGAGAGTTACAGGCAATGTTTGTGCAAGTGGTATTCCGCCTGAATCATTTGCTTCAATTCCAAATCGCTGTAATTCCACAGCAACACGGCGTGCTAAATTACGGTCATTTGTAATAAGGGCTGCAGTTTTTTGAGGTTCTTCAATAGCTTTGCGTAAGGTAACAGCAATCGCGAGAGCTTCTTCACGTTCATTTATAGCTTCAATAAATGACCAATCTGCACAAAGATTTTCATAATCATTACGAACAATTTGTACCCATTTATCTGTTGTAGAAGCTGGTCGGAGTGCTTCTGATAAAAGAGCAATTCGTTTTTTCTTTGTTATACTTTGTTGGCCAATTTCGCAAACATGATGACGTTGACACTCCATGAGAGTTAGAAGTTTTTTTAAATGATATTGAGGATGGCTAAAAACATTTTCTGCAAGATCAAAAAAATCACAAGCTGTTTTTTCTTCATTGCTTGTGCTTAGTGCATTCCATTGTTCTTCATCCATATGAAGATCAAGGCCAGGAAGAACAACAGCCCCCTTTGGTAGAGAAGCGATAACCTTTAAAAGATGAGAAACTGCGGGCATAGAACCTGATACACCAGCTGCAATGATCGGTTTATCAGGCGGCATACGTCGTAAAGTTTCTGCATGCATTGTGAGTGCTTGATTACGCCATTCCGCGGGATTACTTCGTTGTCTTTCTGTCAAGATTTTTGGCCAATTTTGCGTAACAATAGTCAAGAAATCGAGCGTTATTTGCCACCATTCAGCGACCATATCAGATGCAATATTTTTAAGTTTTGACCAGTCTGCTCCTTCTGTTTCAATTTCGTCCATCAAATGTGCTAAATCTTGCGCGAGCCAAATAGCATCAGCACTATGAGCCGGAATAAGCACATCTTCTGTACCAAACATGGCACGCAGATGCGCAGGCAAATTTTCACGCCATGGACGGATAAGGCGCGCTAAAAGTAAAAGACGTTCGCTTTCTCCAATAGGTGGATCGAGAGCGCTGGTATGATTTTCAACAAAAAGGAAACTGTCTTCATCTACATCTCCTAGAGCACGAATGGTTGGCAAAAATGTTGATTGTGTATCACTTCTTTCAACAAAAGCTAAACGCAAAGCGCGAGCAGCACGACGTGTTGGAACATAAATAAGGCTATCAGCAAGGGCAGTTTGAATATCTCCACTGGAAGCGAAATTATCAATAAGGCTACCAGAAAGTAGTGCATCAACAAAGTGAGGCAAAAAAGCAGTTCCCGGAGAAATAGAAAAGACACGCGGTTTATAGGTCATATGATCTCATATTTGGGATAACAAATTTCAGCTTATTGATTATTTGTATTATTTTGACTGTATACAATATTTATACAAGGAAAAACTGAAAAGCTATATTTATACAGCAGATTTTTTAGTTTAAATTTAAAAAAATATTGAAGTAAATTATATGTCTTAAATCATCGCGAAAAAATATATAAAATTTTTCTGATATTTTTCAACGTAGAATTGGCTACAGTTTATTCTCTAACTCAAATAGGTAATATAAAAATAAATATTAAAGTTTTAAAAGGTGCTAGGGGTACCAATGCATTGCAGCTCTTTGAATATAATAAATTTACCGTATTCTTTATACAGTGCAATCTGAAAATATCCTTTACATACCCCACCATTTTCAGAAAAAAATAATATGTCTACCTTTAACAGCGAAAATAGATTACTTTTATGGAGAGAGTTTTGCAAAAGTTTATCGTGCAAGCCTCTATCTTGCTAGGATCACATCCCTTATGCAAAATAGAATGCCCAAAAATATCATTATGTTGCAATTTTATATGTTTGTTTTTAAATAGACATCTTTCATTGTACTTGAGCTTACCTCGTAATGTCGTCCCATAATAATATAAATGAATAGTATAATGTAAACTTCCGTGAATGGGATAAGATACATCACACACCGCCATCGCTACATCATAACGCTACAAACCACCATAATCACTTTTTTACCCTCGCCCAATATTTTGAAAGCTCTTGGCTATAGAGAAAATTTATAAGAGGCTTTGTATTTCTTGCTTCAAGTGTTTTTACGCACACACCAATCCTACTTATGACGTGAAAACAAATGATTTTGATTGTTTCAATATGAAAAACGATAAATTATCATTATAAATCAAATTATTGTAGAAAATATTTTTCTTTATTTTAAGAGCGTACTTGATAATCTTTAAAAGCAGAAAATTTTATTTTAGGAGCTCTTTCTGCCTCATAATTCAATGAAAAATGGTTCTCCGCTAAAAAAACTGGATCACCTTCTAAATCATACGCAATAGCAGAGCGGTGATTGCTAAGAAACTTTTGCAACTCATCTTTGCTCTGCGCTGAAATCCAACGACATAAATTAAAGCGCGCTGATTCAAAACTTACCGGCAGAGAATATTCCACCTTAAGTCGTTCCGTTAAAACATCAATTTGCAAAGCACCAATAACACCAATGAGAGAAGGCGACCCATCATCAGGAATAAACAATTGTACAACCCCTTCTTCAGCCATTTGTTGCAAAGCTTCCTTGAGCTTTTTTGCTTTCATTGGATCGCCCAAACAAACACGACGCAAAATCTCTGGTGCAAAATTTGGTACTCCCTTAAAGAGGATATCTTCTCCTTCAGTCAAAGTATCGCCAATACGCAATGTTCCATGATTAGGAATCCCTACGATATCACCGGCATAGGCTTGGTCAGCAATTTGGCGTGAACGCGCAAAGAAAAATTGTGGAGCCGAAAGTGTCATCGGTTTTCCTGTTCGAACCAACTTTGTTTTCATACCACGTTCAAGTGTTCCCGAACATACCCGAAAAAATGCAATACGATCACGATGATTAGGGTCCATATTCGCTTGAATTTTAAAAACAAATCCCGTCATTTTAGGTTCCATGGCTATGACATTGCGCTGATCTGCACTTTGATCACGAGGACTTTGACCAAAATCAATAAGCGCATTGATCAAATCACGAACACCAAAATTTCGCAAAGCTGAACCAAAATAAACCGGAGTCATATGACCTTCACGGAAAGCTTGAAGATCAAAATTCTTGCAAACACTTTGAGCGAGTTCTACCCCTTCAATAAAAGTGGAACGTTGATATTCAGGGAGTAAATGGACAACCTCTCTGGGATTTGAAACTATCCGCTGTGTTATCTCATCATCTTTTTGACGAAAACGATTATGATGAAGGTCATAGGTACCAACAAAATCTTTACCCGTACCAATTGGCCATGTTATAGGCGCAGTATCAAGAGCAAGCTTTTCTTCAATTTCATCTAAAAGCTCTATAGGATCACGTGCCTCACGATCCATTTTATTGATAAACGTAACAATAGGAATATCCCGCATCCGACATACTTCAAACAATTTCAGTGTTCTTGGCTCAATTCCGCGTGCCCCATCCAATACCATGATAGCACTATCAACAGCTGTGAGAGTGCGATAGGTATCGTCCGCAAAGTCCTCATGTCCTGGGGTATCTAGGAGATTAAAAATATGATTTTCATATTCAAACGTCATCACCGAAGTCACAACGGAAATACCACGATCACGCTCAATATTCATCCAATCAGAACGGGTTTGAATACGATCTTTTTTGGCTTTTACTTCTCCTGCAAGTTGAATAGCACCACCAAACAATAAAAGCTTTTCTGTTAATGTTGTTTTCCCCGCATCTGGGTGAGCAATAATTGCAAATGTACGGCGTCGCTTTACTTCCTGCACTCTTCGTTCCATTATTCCTCCGTCGGCCGTGCAAGTGTTTCAGCAATCAGTGCACGCATTTCATTAATCCCATAAAGCGCTATAAATGATCCCCATCGTGGACCTCGCTCTTGTCCAAGAAGGACTTCATACAACATTTGAAAAAAAACATTGGAAACACCAGGCCCACCTTCAGGGCTTTTTTTGCTATGATCTTGATAACGTTCCGTTAATCGTGCAACATCAAGAAGCATATTTTGTAACATGTTGCCATCAATAGTTTCAGGTAAATTAGCTAATTTTTCCTCAATTTGTGCTAATGTTGCTCGTTCGCTATCATCTGGTATACGAAATTTCTTGTTTGGTTTAACAAAAACATCAAAATATTTAATAGCAAACTTCACCAATTGATCAAGTTCTGGATAAGTTTGTGCATTTGCTCCTTTAGCGTAACGAGAAATAAAACCCCAAAGAACTTCTGCATTCTCCGCATTTGAAGCACTTACCAAATTTAGGAGCATCGCAAAGGATACAGGCAAATCAACCTGCGGTGGACAACCATTATGAATATGCCATACAGGATTATTCAGACGCTCTTTCCATTCTTGGCGACCATAGGCTGAAAGATGCGCATAGTATTCATCAACCGCTTTAGGAATGACATCAAAATAAAGCCTTTTTGCTGTTTTAGGCTTTGAAAACATATAAAGCCCTAAACTCTCTGTTGGAGCATAAGTAAGCCATTCATCAATGGTTAAGCCATTTCCCTTGGATTTGGAAATTTTCTGCCCTTTCTCATCTAAAAAGAGCTCATAGTTGAATCCTTCTGGGGGCTTTCCACCTAATACTTTACAAATTTTAGAAGAAAGATTTGTGGAATCAATAAGGTCTTTTCCTGCCATTTCATAATCAATGCCAAGCGCTGTCCAACGCATTGCCCAATCTACCTTCCACTGACACTTAACCTTGCCCCCTGTAACCTCTGTTTCTATGGTTTCTCCTGTTTCTGGCTCAATATAAGTAACTGTACCTTTTTCAACATTACGCGCAATCATCGGTACCTGTAATACTTTTCCAGAAAAGGGAGAAATCGGTAGAAAGAGTGAATAGGTCGCTTGCCGCTCTTCACCTAATGTTGGTAAAATAATTGCCATAACCTTGTCATAACAGGCAAGAATTTTCAAAAGCGTTTCATCAAAACGACTGGAACTGTAATAATCCGTAGCACTTGCAAATTCATAATCAAAACCAAAACGATCAAGGAAAGCCCGTAACCGGGCATTATTCGCTGCCCCAAAAGAAGGATAATCATCTCCAAAAGGGTCGGGTACACGGCTCAACGGTTGACCAAGATAATGTTCCATCCTTTCGCGATCAGGCACATTCTCAGGAATCTTGCGCAAACCATCCATATCATCAGAAAAACAAAGCAATTTTGTTTTTACTTTATTCTCCGTAAGAATATGAAATGCATGACGCACCATGGTTGTACGTGCAACTTCCCCAAAAGTTCCAATATGCGGTAAACCAGAAGGGCCATAACCTGTTTCAAATATCACACTGTCTGGATAACCCGTCTTTTCATACCGTTTGATAATCTTACGTGCTTCTTCAAATGGCCAAGTTCTCGATTGAGAAGCTGCATCTTTTAATTCAGGCGTAAGGTTAAGGGTATCACACTGATCACGCATCATTATTTGTCCTAAAAATTACACTCTTTCAAAATAGGGTGTATGGTTCTTGAATTTATTCGTCAATAATAGCAAGCAAAAAGATGAAAATTTCTTTATACTCTTAAGTCACAATACAAAAACCGCCCTCGCTATAAACATATTTTGTTCTGATAAAAATCAAAAACATTCAATATTATAAAGCAAAATTGACTTGTTTTGATTATCGAAGCCTTCATTGCTATTATTATCATGGGTTTTGCTTATTATATTTATTAGCGCAAAAGATAAGCTTCTAATATTGAACGAAAGAACGGTAAAAACCAACAGAAAAAATGCTTCAACTAGGCATTCCATACAAAAGCACTAATCCACATTACACTTGTCACCGTAATTTTCTATTTCTTTTCTTTATCGCCTTGATGACGCATTGCTAATGTACGCAAACGTAAAGCATTTAATTTAATAAAACCAGTTGCATCTCTTTGATCATAAGTACCTTGATCATCCTCGAAAGTTACCAACTCACTCGAATAAAGTGATTTTTTACTTTGGCGCCCTTCAACAATCACGTTTCCTTTATAGAGTTTTAACGTGACTTCACCTTCAACATGTTCTTGAGATAAATCAATAGCTGCCTGCAGCATCTTACGTTCCGGCGAAAACCAAAATCCATAATAAATGAGTTCTGCATAACGTGGCATCAATTCATCTTTCAAATGAGCTGCACCACGATCTAGCGTTAAAGATTCTATAGCTCTGTGAGCCGTTAAAAGAATGGTCCCCCCTGGGGTTTCATAAATACCCCGCGACTTCATACCCACAAAGCGATTTTCCACCAAATCTAACCGACCAATACCATTATCGCGCCCATAATGATTTAATTCTGCAAGTAAAGTTGCAGGAGATAAATTTTTTCCATTGATTGAAACAGCATCACCTTTTTTAAAGCCAAGAGTGATTCTTGTTGCTTGATCTGGAGCATCTTCTACCGAAAGAGTACGCATATGGACATATTCAGGAGCAGGAAGTGCTGGATCTTCTAAAATCTTTCCTTCTGATGAAGAATGCAATAAATTTGCATCCACTGAAAAAGGTGCTTCGCCTTGCTTATCCTTTTCTACAGGAATTTGATGTGTACGAGCAAATTCAAACAGATCTGTCCGACTCTTAAAATCCCAATCACGCCATGGAGCAATAATCTTTATATCAGGGTTAAGAGCATAAGCGGAAAGCTCAAAGCGCACCTGATCATTGCCTTTGCCCGTTGCCCCATGAGCAATTGCATCTGCTCCCGTTTCCTTAGCAATTTCAATAAGGCGTTTTGAAATAAGTGGGCGTGCAATTGATGTTCCTAAAAGGTAAGTCCCCTCATAAACGGTATTGGCTCGAAACATCGGAAAAACAAAATCACGCACAAATTCTTCACGCAAATCTTCAATATAGATTTCTTTAACACCTAACATTTCAGCTTTACGACGAGCAAATTCTAGCTCTTCCCCCTGCCCCAAATCCGCTGTAAAAGTTACAACTTCAACGCCTAGCGTACTTTGCAACCATTTGAGAATAATTGACGTATCCAATCCCCCCGAATAAGCCAAAACAACTTTTCTAATATTTTGCCACTTCTTCATTTCAAAGTTCTATATGAGCTGCTCTTTTATTTCTACCTAGAAATCAAAACAATGCAACAAGTATAAAAATAAATTCTCTTTAAGCAACATTAAAAAGACGCAAAAAAGGTAAATAAAAACGCTTTAGAGTGTAAATAATGAATACTGCTTAAAAATAAAAGGAGATTTACGTGTCATTTCTACCGGAGTGGTCTATTGTTGTACAATTTGCTTTAGCATCGTTGATTTTAGCACTTATTCCAGGACCTGATATGATGCTTTCTGTAGGACGAACCATTACACAAAGCAAAAAAGCTGGAATTATGTGCGCCTTGGGTAGTGCAACAGGGTTTGCCATTCAAGTTACCGCTGTAGCACTTGGCTTATCAGCGCTTATTTTTGCTGCACCACACACTTTTATTCTTCTAAAAATTGTTGGCGCCTTTTACCTTTTATGGTTTTCCTTTCAAGCGTTACGGAGAAATCCGACATTTTCCTTTGAACAGACATCTTCTAAATCTCAAAGCGCTAAACGTAACTATCTTGCTGGTATTGGAATCAATCTTTTAAATCCTAAAGTTATACTCTTTAACGCCACATTTTTACCACAATTTATCAATGCGGATGATCCTATGGCAACACAAAAGCTACTCTTTTTAGGACTCTCTTATATTCCTATTTCTTTTCCCATTACAATTTCTATCGTTTTTACAGCGCATAAATTTACCAAAATTCTCAATAAAAATCCTCTTTATATTCGCTTTCTCGACTGGCTTATTGCTGGTACTTTTACTATCTTTGCCCTCCATCTCCTTATAGTTACAAAACATTGATTTATAAATGTAATTTATCGTTTTTAATTTAAATGAGAACAAAAATATTGTAGGATTCTCTCATTTTAAACCTGTTTATTTTGAATCAAACAATATCTTTCCCTTGTACGTTATAAGCGAATCGGGAGTTTTCGTGTGTAAAGCGAAATCTTTTTAAAGAACGTAATAAACAAAAGAGTGAGGCAATATACAATCTCCACTTTTTAAAAGATATTACCGTAGATGCTTTTAAAAGTCATAAAATAGAATTAAAAGGTATGGTAATAATATGGAAATTAGTTAAGACCCTTAAGACTTCATATTGCCTCTAAATGAGGTTTCCTCCTCATTTTAGAGATTACGCAAACAGACTACTATATACAATATTTTCCCCCATTGAGCATATAAAAGCTGAAACTGTTCGTCTAGCACTTATCCATCTTAATCTTTGTCTCACACATGCTATTATATGCTGATTTACTGAAAAAAAGCATAGGCTTTAATATCGCAGAAAGTTGTATTAACTAATGACCAATGGCATTTTCAAGTCGCAAACGTTCAGATTTCCGTAAACGCTCTGAAGCTGATTTAAGTTGTCCACATGCCGCTAAAATATCGCGTCCACGCGGTATCCGAATAGGAGAAGCATAGCCCGCTTGATTAACAACATCAGCAAAACGCTCGATTTGCTCCCAATCAGAACACTGATAATTGCTCCCTGGCCACGGATTAAAAGGGATTAAATTGATCTTAGCAGGAATCCCTTTCAATAACTTAATCAATCCCTTAGCATCATCTAAACTATCATTGATATCTTTCAGCATAACATATTCAAAAGTGATTCGTTTTGCATTGGAAAGACCAGGATAATTACGGCAAGCCTCCATTAATAAAGCAAGCGGATATTTTTTATTAATGGGAACAAGCATATCCCTTAATGTATCGTGTACTGCGTGGAGTGAAATCGCCAACATAACACCAATTTCTTCTCCGGTTCGGATAATTCCAGGAACAACCCCACTGGTTGAAAGCGTAATCCGACGTTTTGATAAAGAAAGCCCGTCACCATCAGAAGCAATCAATAAAGCTTTTTTAACAGCTTCAAAATTATAAAGAGGTTCTCCCATCCCCATCATAACAATATTGGTAATTTTGCGACCTTCAATGGGAACTATTGCCCCATCAGGGTTATTTTTATCAGGAAAATCACCCAAACAATCACGTGCAACCAATAATTGTGCCAAAATTTCTTCCGCAGTCAGATTGCGAACAAGCATCTGCGTTCCCGTATGGCAAAAAGAGCAAGTTAACGTACACCCTACTTGCGATGAAAGACATAAAGTACCACGTCCTTCTTCAGGGATATAAACCGTTTCAATTTCAACAGGCCTTCCAGCTCCACGTGCAGGAAAACGTAAGAGCCATTTACGCGTACCATCTTTTGATATTTGTTCTCCAACAATTTCTGGGCGCGCAATGGAGAAATGACACTTAAGTGTTTCTTGCATTGCTTTAGAAATATTCAGCATCTCATCAAAATTTGAAACGCCACGCACATAAAGCCAATGCCAAAGCTGACGCACACGCATACGCGTTTGATGCTCTGGTACACCAACTGTCTTTAAAGCCTGCACCATCTCATTTTGCGACAAACCAATTAAAGAGAGCTTAGAACTCTCCTTCACGATCACATTATCTGTTTCTCGCGCAAAACATGAACCAACTGGTCTAAGGTCATAGGAAATGGCCATTGCTTTCCAATTCACATCACTATTTTAGAAATTATCAAAACCTTAATGGCACTTTTGAGCTGCATTTAATGCAGCAGTGATCCCTTTTAAGGAATAAGTATAAGTGGTATGCGTTCCTCGTTTTGATATCGCTTTCACTGTCATATTGCTTCCTGCACGCATAGCAGAAACAAGCTGCTTTTCTAGCTCTGATGAAGCCAACCAAGCTGAGGAATCTTTCGTGAAAAAATCAAAGTCCTTACCTCCAATGGTCACTGTCACTCTCGACCCTTCTTGAAGGGTATAACCAGCCATAAACTGCGGTTCAAACGAAATAGGTGAATGAGAACGCTTGGTAACCAAGAAAAAATTATCACCATGATTAACTGTCGTTGGAAGAGCCTTCAAAGGTACCGATAACACATAGCAAATCGTATTTTTGGGCGATTTATAAGAATAGGCTCCCCACGCTTCAAATTGATTTAAACGGCTTGGCGTTTGTGCACATGCCACGCCCGCTGTAACAAGAACCATTACAGATGCAGCAATAACAGTCTTTTCAAACATCTTCATTTAGCTCACTTCTTTAGTCTCTAACAAGATTCTCTTCATTGGAAAAATTCAACAAAAACTCCTCGATATTCATGTGTTATTGTCTTAATTCCTTCAATAAGCGAAATATTTTCACACTAACCAGAATAGATTTCTACGTTTCATTGTGACCTTTTAATCGTTACCAAAACATAAACTTCTTATTCAATAATCACATTAAAAAATAACATCTTCATTTTACGCTACTCATTTCGTTTTTGTATAAAAAAAGATTTCTTTAAGCTATAGAACTTCAAAACGAGATGAAAATATACCATCACTCTGTTAAGAAATAAACCATACTCTTTATGTCACAAGCAATCTGATGCAAAATTTTGAAAATACACACCGTACTCCCCGCAAAAAAGCTTAATCGCCTTACGGATATCACTCCTCGACTTTATGCATTCAATACATTTATGTTCGCAAAATACTCCATCTTTCACCCATTATAGTGCATTCATACTTCGTATTCAATATCGTCCCGATAACACTTTTTCTCAATCTTCAAAATATCTTGTAAAAATAATAAAATATTATCAAGATATTAATAATAAAACATAAAGAATTCAGATTCTATCTCAATAATCACATACCACTTTGTTTCTTTTGATCTTATTTCCCTATATATTTTATCTCCAATTATTAATTTCTAAAATGATTTTAGTAGCTTATAATAGCTTAATCATATTATTTTAATATGTTAGACGACATTTTCCTTTCTGTTATAAAAAACTTCCTAAGAATTCTTTTGAAAAGTTTCCTTCTCTTATTTCTAAGTAATTTATCAACAAAAATATAAAACCTTTTCTACAGCAATTCTAACCTTATCATTTTTTAACAACATTTTAATCAATTAAAGTGGATCTTAATAAATCTTCCCATGCACAAAGCTGTTTCACCCAACCTAAAGCTATAACTTTCATTTTTACCCCTTTCTTGTACAGTTTTTATCCACACGCTAATTCCGTTTACAACATGCAAGAAAATGGTTTTGATTGATTCAACATAAGCAGGTTTGAAGTGAGAGAATCTTACAGTATTCGCATCTCTCATCCAACATGCAAAATAGTTAATTATATTTATAAATCAATATCTTGCTATACTGAGCATACACTCTTATTTTTTCTTGAGCATTAAAATATTATCCCTAAACACTCAAACTCAACTTACGAAAAATTCGATGCATAAATAAACTTTTCTGTTGATTTCTTTCCCGCTTTCAAAGGACGAAGATTCTTAATCCAATCTGGACTGAAAAAGTTTGGATTCTTGTCGAGCAGTCTACTCTTGTCTTCCTACTCATGTGATTCACTTAACTAAAGGCTCTACAGACAAGTCCTGCTTAAGAATATTTACCACGCACTCTAAAAGCACTTAATATATTAAGAAGACTTAAAGGATTTATCTCTCCACACCTCAAATGATGGCTTTTTACAGTATAACAGGATAAAAGAATCCATGAAGCATAATGTTTAGATGCTTTAATATACAAGAACAAGAAAAAACAAGTACTTCGTTTTGTTACTTGCTCTTTAAAAAGAAAGTTCGCTTAGAAACGATTTCTCATAAATTGCATGACATAACCTTTTGCTATCAGTCTTTTAAGATAAAAATTATATTATTTTCTACGTTCCGTGGTGTATACCTTGCAACTTATGCACTCATAATATCTTCTAAGCTGCATTTGATTCTGAAGTTTGAATCAGTAAAGCATAAAGCGCATTAGCATTATGCGTATTGCGCAACTTTTGCACAACATCAGTGTGACGCAAAACACGTGCGATCTGTGATAAAGCTTTTAAGTGATCCGCACCAGCATTTTCAGGTGCTAAAAGGAGAAAAACGAGATCTATAGGTTCGTCATCGAGAGCTTCAAAATCAACAGGACTTTCAAGACGTGCAAATATACCAATGATCCGATTAATATCAGGTAATTTTCCATGAGGAATTGCAATACCTCCGCCCAAACCCGTTGAACCAAGCTTCTCGCGCTGTAAAACAACATCAAAAATCACATGCTCACTAAGACCTGTTAGCTTGGAAGCTTTTTCGGCTAAAATTTGCAGAACCTGTTTTTTCGAATTAGCCTTAAGAGCCGGAATGATCGCTTCCGGTGCTATTAACTCACTCAAATTCATACTTTAATTTTCCTCTTACACGCTAAAATGCTCATCAATAAACCTATAAACAGTATAGATACTTAATGTTCTTTCACTTTTCGCAACATCGCATGTGTTTTTACTTTTCAATTTATAATGGATGATGGCTCAATACATCTCATATCACTTCTATCACAACAATAAATAGTATTCGGATCATCATTAACGGCATGAGAAACCAAAGAAATGAAGTTGTTCATAAAGTTAATTTCCTTACGACTCTAGAAAAGGTCATTATTCATAAATTTATTAAACTTGTCATAAGAGTTGATGTATAATTCGCCATCAGAGTTTTTCTTTCTTTAAAAATGAGCCCTTAAATTAAGATGAAAAGCATACTGAGCAAAATGGACCTTTACTTTGAAAATTATTGTATAGCTTGAACATCGCCTTATAACAAGAATATAAAGGTTTTTAGAGATTTAATGATTAGTTTAAAAGATTTATAGATTTATCCTGATATCTGTAGCCCAGCTCCTATTTTCAAATAGGCCATATAAACCAATAAAATACGACAACTCCTATTGAATAACCGCAATATATAACCGGTGCTCCCATCAAAATACCTAAAACAGCATCATCGATATATTATTTGATTCGACAGAAAAAAATATGATAAATATCTTTTACCTTTCAATAATGCACGCATTTATTAAGAGCTTCGTTTATCACTCATTATCAAGTTAATCTAGTGATATCTTTCTATAATACAATCATGAGCAAGCTAAACTTATAAAACAACAAATTAACCTCTAATGATGAAGCCTTTTTCACCGCTCAATAACAACATTAAGGTTATAGTCATAAAAGAAGTTTTGGCATAAATAAGGAGATTTTCAGTAATAATGTTTGGTTAAATTTAAATGGAAACTCGTGAAAGCTGTAAAATCAAAGAGAAAATTGATTTCCCAAATAAATTCTGCGTACATCAACGTTGTTGATAATATCATTAGGACAACCATGAACTAACACCCGCCCTGTATGAATAATATAAGCGCGATCGACAAGCCCTAATGTCTCACGCACATTATGATCCGTTATTAAAACACCAATACCACGCCTAGTTAAATGACGAATAAGTTGTTGAATATCGAAAATAGCGATAGGATCAATTCCTGCAAATGGTTCATCAAGTAACATAAAATGGGGACGAGAAGCTAAAGCGCGCGCAATTTCAAGTCGCCGACGTTCGCCTCCAGATAACGAAAGTGCAGACATTTTACGCAAATGATCAATTTTAAATTCATGTAAAAGGCTATCTAATTCTTCACGTTGTTTAAGGCGATCTTTTTCAACGACCTCTAAAACAGCTTTAATGTTATTTTCTACTGAAAGACCACGAAAAATCGAAGCCTCCTGTGGAAGATATCCAATACCTAAACGTGCACGTCGATACATCGGAAGATGTGTAATATCAAATCCATCAATTTTAATGGATCCTCCATCAGATTTTATGAGCCCCATAACCATATAAAAACAAGTTGTTTTACCTGCCCCATTAGGACCTAAAATGCCAACGGCTTCTCCCGTACGAATGCCAAAAGAAACACCATTAACAGTTCGTCTTCCTCGATAAATTTTAATCAAGTTACTGGCAATCAAGGTCCCTTTTAAGGGATTTTTTGAAGCTTCACTTTCAAGATTATACCTATCGGTCTGTCTTTTTCTTTTGATTCCAAACATGAAATCTTAATGGCCATTCTTTTGATTTTGTTTTAAAATAATAGAAACACGACCTTTTTTCTTAGGCGTCTCACAACCTTCTAAAAAAGCCTTTCCGCTTTCCATATTTGCCGTTAGTTTGCACCCCGTGGCCACATTGTCACCATCAGTTAACACAACATGACTCCCTGTCAAACTCATTATTTTTGACTTTCCATCAAAAACGCCTTTATCACCCGTAGCAATTTGCGTAGCAATTTTTATATAAACTTTTCCTAAAGCTTCCATTTTTTGTATACTCGACGAACCAAATAAAGAAACAGATGATGCCTTTGTATCTTCCTTGTTTTTATCAATTTCTTTATGTGCTTTATCGTAGTAAACAACTAATTTTGCCGTTCTTAAAAGACGTTCACCTTGCACCACTGAAACATCACCTTTAAAAAGCGCTATCCCTTCTTTATCACGTATTTCCAAAGAATCTGCATGAAGTTCTACCGGTTCTTTGTCGCTTGATAAACTTATTCCAAAATGAGCCACTTCAGCATATCCTAAAATTGCTCCTCCTCCTAACATTCCCATGCTAAAAGCTAACGTCACACCTATCCATCTTTTGTACGATTTCATTATTTCAATTCTTCTGTTTGTATATACACATACTTCTCTTTATAAATATCCTTTGAAGATTCAAATTGATATTACGTCATTGCTTTTGAAGCACTAAATGCACACCACCATGGAAATACATGTTTTTTCCTTTTTCTCGAATTTGTAATGCATTTGCGGCAAGATGCAAACCGGCTTGCTGAATATTAACACGTTGGTCTGTTTTTAACTGTCCCTCGGATAAATTAATACTCGCTGACATAAATTGTGCCATCATCCCATCATTCGTCGTAATGGTGAATGGCTTGTCCAACTGTAAAAAACCATTAATATTATCGTAAACCCCCCCTTGTGCTGCAAGAAAAACCTGTCTTTGTTGACCCATAAATGCTTTAGCTGTAATGTTTTGTAATCCAATCATTCCAGAGTGTGTATGGTCTTGAAATGCCTTTTCTGCTTTAAGCCAATAAGGTTCATGAGCACGCGTATACCCTTCTAACTTTGGATTGAGCATCGTCAAATTCACCACGCCACTTTCTTCATTATTCAAAGGCATAGAATCAGAAGTAACGGGAACCAAGAAAAACGTAAACCAACAAAAAACCAGCGCTGAAATCAACGCTAAGAGAGGTAAAAAAAATTTTAATATGCTAACGCGACGCGAATGACGGGATGCTTTTTTAAAAACATCTCCGAAAGATGATTGCGTCGAAAAGGCTTCATAATGATTGTGTACGGACATACTCTCCTAATCTCTTAAATACTCCGCATTTTTAATCTGTATAACCTTTATAGAAGGTATTTTCAAATTTTGTTTCTTGCAATTTGTTTTTTCTTCGTTTTATTTTGCTTTTATCCGTTTATATATTGTAATATGTATGAAGTGCACAATTACAAAAAAATTTTTGTGTGAAAGTGAGGCTATTGTGGTAAAATCAGAGCTTGTGCAAATTATCGCTCGTCATAACCCGCATCTTTTTCAACGGGATGTGGAGAATATTGTAAACGCTATTTTTGAGGAAATTTCAACAGCACTTGCAAATGGCAATCGTGTTGAACTTCGTGGATTTGGAGCTTTTTCTGTAAAAAGCCGTTCAGCCCGTAATGGACGTAATCCACGAACAGGTGAAGCTGTTTCTGTTGAAGAAAAGTGGATTCCTTTTTTTAAAACTGGCAAGGATTTACGCGACCGTCTTAATCAGTGAGAAACTTATGATAATTAAACGTATTCTTCTAACAAGTATCGGTGTGATTCTTGCAGCTTTTTTGATTGTTTTTATCGTTGCTAATCGTCAAATGGTTCCGTTAACCCTTGATCCTTTTCGAGCAGATTCTGAAAGTTTTACTTATCATGCTCCCCTCTTTATATGGCTCTTTATTTTCTTTGGTTTTGGTATTTTATTAGGGAATCTGATCAGTTGGTTTTCCTATCACAAATACAAAAAAGCTCTCAAAAAAAGTAACGCCGAGATAGAGAAATTGAAAACGTCTATCACAAATCTGGTGTAATGGTATTTTAATTAAATCTTTTCTCTTCTCTCTGTATTTTATATTCAGTACAGAGTTAAAGGTGCTCTTTTCTTTTTTATACATATTTTAATTGGCTTTAGCTCTTTTGCACTTTTACGAAACACTTAAGAACTTTATAATATATTTTCATACCTCATATACCGTGATACAAAACATGCCCGCACAATGCTTTCAATCCTCCTCCCATAACAATAGATATCCGCAGGAAAAGTTGCCCCTTATTTTAGAAACAGGTGTAAGTGAAAACTATGCTCTCATTGATTCTGGTCATGGACAAAAATTAGAACGTTATGGAGCTTACCGCATTATTCGACCAGAAGGTCAAGCACTATGGAAACCCGCTTTACCACAAAAACAATGGGCTGATGTTGATGCTATTTTCACAGGAAACCGTGATGAAGAAGGGGTTGGTCGTTGGCATTTTCCTAAAAAGCCACTTGATGAAACATGGACTCTTTCTTGGAATGGATTGCCTTTTCTAGGCCGTTTTACTTCCTTTCGTCATGTGGGGGTTTTTCCTGAACAAGATGCCCATTGGCGCTCTATGGAAAAACAAATTGTTAAAGCCGAACGTCCTATAAAATTGTTGAATCTTTTTGGCTATACAGGTATTGCCTCTTTGATTGGGGCACGAGCGGGTGCGAATGTTACCCATGTTGATGCTTCTAAAAAAGCCATTGCGTGGGCAAAAGCTAATCAAGAAAAAGCAGGATTACCAGATCATTCTATTCGCTGGATTTGCGATGATGCTATGAAATTTGTCGAGCGTGAACTGCGTCGTAAGAAAAGCTATGATATGATTCTTCTTGATCCCCCTGCTTATGGGCGTGGACCCCATGGTGAAATTTGGCAACTGTTTGATCATTTACCCGCTATGATCACAAATTGTCGTAAACTTCTCTCTGATAAACCGCTCTCTGTTGTCCTTACAGCTTATTCTATTCGTGCTTCCTTCTTTGCACTTCATGCTTTAATGCGTGATGCATTTGTAAATCTTGGTGGTACGGTCGAATCAGGAGAACTCATTTTGCGTGAAGAAGTTGCAGGACGTGCTCTTTCTACTTCTCTTTTTAGCCGTTGGATTGCTTGAATATGTGTAGACCCAAAACTGGTAGAGTGAAAGAAATTACCTCTCTTAGCAACCCCATCATAAAAGATCTTAAAGCACTTAGCCAAAAGAAAAACCGTAATAGAGAAGGTCTTTTCATGGCAGAAGGATTGAAATTGGTCATTGATGCTCTCAATCTCGGCTGGACAATACAGACGCTTATTTTTTCTAAAAGTAAAATCGGTAATGCTGCTATCGAAAATACTGCCGCACATGCTGTAGCCAACGGTGGTTTTGTTATTAAAGCCTCACAAAAGGTTATGGAATCACTTACCCGACGCGATAATCCACAAACAGTTATTGGTATTTTCAAGCAAAAATGGCACTCTCTTGAAATGATAAAAGGACAGATTAAAGATGTTTACATCGCGCTTGATCGTGTACGTGATCCTGGAAATCTTGGTACCATTATTCGAACTGCTGATGCTGTAGGTGCTAAAGGTGTTATTTTAATTGGCGAAACAACAGACCCTTTCTCGCCTGAAACGGTCCGTGCAACCATGGGATCTATTTTCTCTGTGCCACTTTATCGTCTTGATGAAAGCGCCTTTTTAAACTGGTCTGCTCACTTTAAAGGTATGATCGTTGGAACACATCTCAAAGGATCTCTGGATTATCGCACACTTGATTTCAAAAATGGCCCTATTATCCTTTTAATGGGGAATGAAAAACAGGGATTATCAGATCTTCTTACAAATCGGTGTGATAAACTTGCGCGTATTCCACAAAGCGGACGCGCAGACTCGCTTAATCTAGCTGTAGCAACAGCTGTTATGCTTTATGAAATCCGTCGCCCCTATTTAATACTGGAACCATGTGAGGAAAAATATGACGCCTAAATCACTCCCTTTTCTTCTCTTGGGTTTGGCTTTTACAGTACTACTTGATCAAGCTGTCAAATACTGGGTTATGCACAATATGCCTTTAGGAACAGAAATTTCGCTTATTCCTTTTCTTTCCCTTTATCATGTGCGTAATTCTGGCATTGCATTTTCGTTTTTTTCTTCCTTTTCTCACTGGGTAATCATCGCCATCACAATCATTGTGATTATCTTCCTTCTATGGCTATGGAAAAATACTGAATATAATAAGTCTTTAATGCGCTTTGGCCTTATCCTTATTATTGGGGGAGCAATTGGCAATCTCATTGATCGTATTCGCTTTCATCATGTCACTGATTATATACTCTTTCATATTGATGATATTTTTTATTTTGCTATTTTCAACCTTGCAGATAGTTTTATCACTCTCGGTGTTATTGCCATCCTTATTGAAGAATTGCGCGCTTGGATGAAAGCAAAAAATCATTCTAACAATACATCTTCTCATTGATATGCTCATTGTCTTAGAAAACAGAGATCATTGACCATCATAAGCCTGATTATAAATTGATTTTTCTTGGATAATTCTTGCAGCTAATTGTTTTTCGTGTTTCTTTTCATAAGATTATAAAATCTTATTTTTCAACTTTACACTTCTACACTTGGTCAATGCAAAAGAAATGAACTCAAATAGAAATCAATATTTTTTATCCATATGTCCTCTATCAAATTCAGAGAGAAAATATTTTACAGCATTTAAAGTTCTATTATTTGCTTAGAACATTTGCTTTTCATATGTTTTTAGTTTTTACAGGTATTGTTTTTTACAGAGCCCTTCTTAAGCGCTTCGTTAAAAAACTCTCCTTTTTTGGTTTATATATTGTTTAATAAAAAACATTTTTTCAACTATCTTCAATGGTGTCTTCTTAAATCAACCTATTGATTATAAATATAAATTACCGTTTTTCATATTGAATAAAAGCCCTTAATAGCCTAAATCTCTTTTATTTGAAATCTGTTCATGCTGAATTTATTAAAACCATGTCTCTTGCAAGACACAAGCAAGTCAATAATCTTGATTTATGTAATATAAACAGATTTGCAACCAGAGAATCTTACGATATTCGGAATATTATCTAGCATACAAAAAGACAGTTTATCATTATATCTCAATATGTTATATAAATCCAATTCAATAGCTCTTCTAACCGTGCAAAACAGGTGCAATATTGAAGATTGAAAAATAGCGTTATGATAGTTGCCGCTCTTCTCATAAACGCAAAAATAGTGGATATTTTATAAAGGATTGTATTACATAGTTTCTGTGAATAATAAAAATTTTTGAGTGTAGTCTTTATTATCTTGTAAAAATATGGCGAAAAATGGAAACATTTTTTATTAAAATGAACCATTTCCTTACCAATTTGTAAGGTTCCTTGCTTATATAAATCTCTTGTAATTTTTAAATAAATCGCCATAATAAGAGTAGGTATACTGGAATTCTGTCAGTGATTCTTAAGGGTTTTTTGTATTTGCCAAATTAAAGCTTATGCCAAGCTTATCTGTATAATGACAGAGATACTTTTAAAGCCCTGTACCTGACGGAACATATGCTAAAGGATTTTATATTATGGCTAATTTTAAAGATTTACGTTCGGCACCTGCTTCTCATGCCGATGCATCAATTGATCAGGGATTACGCGACTATATGTTGGGTGTCTACAATACAATGGCCATTGGTTTGCTTATTACAGCTGCTGCCGCTTATGCAATTGTATCATTAGCAACGACAACGGATATGGGCCAAGCAGCAGCTCAGATCAATAGCAGTGTTTATCTAACATCATTTGGAGTAACATTTTATACATCGCCATTCTCTTACATTGTTATGTTTGCACCACTCATAGCAGTTTTATTCCTCAGTTTTAAAATTAATACATTGAGTACAAACGCTGCTCGTAGCCTCTTTTTTGGTTATGCTGCTCTGGTTGGTCTTTCACTGTCTTCAATCGTTTTGCGCTATACGACAGAAAGTGTTGTGCAAACCTTTGTCATTTCCGCCGCAACTTTTGGAGCTCTTTCACTTTATGGATACACAACAAAGCGTGATCTCACAGCAATCGGTTCATTCCTATTCATCGGATTGATCGGCTTGTTTCTTTCCATGATTGTGAACATTTTTCTTGGATCAAGCGCTTTGCAATTTGCTATCTCTGTAATTGGTGTTTTTATCTTTGCTGGTTTGACAGCCTACGATACCCAAAGCATTAAGTTGATGTATTATGAAGGAGATGAAAGCGACACCAGAGGACGTAAAGTTATTATGGGCGCGTTGAATCTTTATCTTGATTTCATCAATATGTTTGTCTTCTTGCTACAATTTCTTGGCTCAAACCGTGATTGATTGCAAAAATCATAACTTAATTAAAGAACCTTGTTTCTAAAAGAGACAAGGTTCTTTTGTTTTTAGTGTAAGTCTTTACCCTTTGTTTCTTAGGGACTATTCTTTTCGCAAAATGACAAAAATACCCTATAAGCAAAAATTTCCTTGGTTTACCGGTTTTATCCAACAAAAACTCCATAGCTCCTTTTTAAATGCAATTCACAGCCGTTCTCATCATCAATCAAACATCATCAATAAAAATAGTAATTATGATCTGACCGTTGCTTCCTATAATGTGCATAAATGTGTAGGTGTTGATAAAATTTTTAATCCTACAAGAATTGTCCGTGTTATTACTGAATTACAAGTTGATATCCTTGCTCTTCAAGAAGCAGATAGACGTTTTGGAGAACGCATCGGTTTGATTAATCTTCAGCTATTAAAAGCTGAAACCGGTTTGATTCCTGTACCTCTTAATACTATGTCACCTCATGGACATGGTTGGCATGGGAATGCTCTCTTTTTGCGAAAGGGATATGTACGTGATACTTTACAAGTCACTCTTCCTGGTATTGAACCACGTGGGGCTGTAATTGTAGAGTTGGAAATGGCAGCAGGCCCTATTCGTATTATTGCGGCTCATTTTGGCTTATTACGTTACTCTCGTAAACAACAAACAAAAATGCTCCTTGAAATTTTCCAAAAACGCTCCCTTATGCCTACACTCCTCATAGGAGATTTTAATGAATGGCGGATGGGAAAAGGCTCATCTTTAAATCATTTTTTCCCCTATTTTGATAGCACTTTTGAAGTTGTACCAAGTTTTCCCTCTCGCTTTCCTTTTTTAGCCCTTGATAGAGTTTTTTCTTTTCCACACCAATTGGTAACAAGTATTGAAAATCATCATTCACCGCTTGCACGCATTGCTTCAGATCATTTGCCTATCAAAGCCTATCTTAATCTTTCCAACGCAATCAACATTCTTAAAAATAAATAAAAAAATTAATGTGCTTCATCCCAATTTTGAGCCGTCATGACTTTTACTTCAAGCGGTACAGATAAAGATAAAACCGGCATTGTAGCATTTTCCATAACATTTTTAACAACAGCCATGGTTCTTTTACTTTCTTCTTCTGTTACTTCAAAAATCAGTTCATCATGCACTTGCAGCAACATTTTTGCTGATAGTTTTTCTTCTTTTAAAGCATCTTCCATATGTATCATAGCGCGGCGAATAATATCAGCTGCAGAACCTTGAATTGGAGCATTGATAGCTGCTCGCTCATTAAGAGAACGAATTTTTACATTCTTTGCTTTTATTTCTGGATAATGGATACGACGTCCAAAAATTGTTTCTACATAACCATTTTCACGTGCAAAGATTTTGGTCTTCTCCATATAATCTTTAATTCCTGGAAATCTTTCAAAATACAGTTGAATATAACGACCCGCTTCTTGGCGTGAAATTCCCAATTGATTGGCTAATCCAAAAGCTGAAATACCATAAATAATACCAAAATTAATCGCTTTTGCACGCCGTCGTATATCTGAATGCATTCCTTCTATCGCAACGCCAAACATTTGTGATGCCGTTATAGCGTGAATATCATGCCCTTTAGCAAAAGCTTCTTTTAATGCTTTTATATCCGCAATATGTGCAAGAATGCGCAATTCAATCTGACTATAATCAGCAGAAAGTAACACATGTCCTTTGGGAGCAATAAAAGCTGTTCGAATTTTACGCCCTTCAGCAGTCCGCACTGGAATATTTTGCAAATTTGGCTCTGATGATGATAACCGCCCTGTTGATGTTATTGCCAAAGAATAATTCGTGTGAACTCGCCCTGTTTTTGAAAAAATATAAGAAGGCAAGGCATCTGTATAGGTAGATTTTAGCTTTGCAAGTTGACGCCACTCAATAATTTTACGCGGCAAAACATGACCTTCAGCAGCCAACTCTTCTAAGGTCTGTGCAGAAGTTGACCATTGTCCACCCTTAGTTTTAGCGCCTCCAGGTAATCCCATTTTGCCAAAAAGGATATCCCCTAATTGCTTTGGCGAAGAAAGATTAAACTTTTCATCAGCTTGTTTGTAAATTTCCTCTTCTAAAATCAAAGCAGCTTGTGCCAATTCTCCTGAAAGACGCAATAAAATCTGCCGATCAATAAGAATCCCACGTTCTTCCATTTTTGCAAGAACTTCTACAAGGGGTCGATCAAGACGCTCATAAATTTTTGTCATTCCACGAGCAACAAGTTGCGGTTTTAATACTTGCCAAAGGCGTAGCGTTATATCAGCATGTTCCGCCGCATAAAGGGTTGCTTGTTTTAAATCTACTTGTGCAAAAGAAGTAATTTTTTTTCCGTTATGCGTTAAATCTTTATAGGAAATTGGTTTATGCTCAAGCCAACGTTCAGATAAATCATCCATATTATGGGTTAATGTTCCAGCATCAAAAGCATATGATAAAAGCATGGTATCATCAAAAGAGCTTATCATAATGTCGTATTGCTTCATCACCAACCAATCATATTTTATATTCTGGCCAATTTTTAACACCGATGAATCTTCTAATATCGGTTTTAAAAGTGCTAAAGCTTTTCGGGTCTCAATCTGCGAGGCAATGCGCCCGCCCCTCAAAAGGTCCTCTTCTCCTTCATCAAAATGTTCAAGAGGTATATAAGCTGCTTTTTCTGGCTGTAATGCGAGTGAAAAACCAACAAGCTTTGCTTGCATCGGATCAAGAGATGTTGTTTCAGTATTAAAAGCGAAAAAACCCTGCTCTTGTGTTTGTGATAACCAATCTTTTAAAATTTCCTCATCAAGAATTGTTGTATAAGCATCTCTTGTAATTTTTTGAGTCAGCGCTTGATCTTTACGTTTTTGTGCAAAAACTTGTGGAGAATTTTCAGAAAAATTATGAAGAGATGCGCGCTCAGTATTATTGATATCAGAATCATGCCTGTGGCTCAGTTTTTCCCATTCAACATCTATATCAAGGGCATCAATAACAGCTGCATCGCATGACGTTGCCTCTGCCACGCGACGCGTTAATGTTGAAAATTCCATCGCTTTCAAAAAAGCAATTAAACGTGGACCATCTTGTGGCTCCAAAACAAAATCATCTAAATCATTATCTATAGGAACATCTGTTTTAAGCCTAACAAGTTCACGAGAAATTTTAACTTGTTCTCTATAAGCTTGAATGTTTTCGCGTCGTTTTGTTTGTTTAATTTCTGTTACGTTTTGCAATAAAAGATCAAGAGAATCAAACTGATCTAACAACTGAGCTGCAGTTTTGGGACCAATACCTGGAATACCTGGTACATTATCTGTTGAATCTCCAATTAATGCTTGTAAATCAATCATTTTTTCAGGCGCAACACCCCATTTTTCTACAACTTCTGAGATACCTATATGTTTGTCTTTCATTCCATCATACAAAGATACATGCGTATTTACGAGTTGCATAAGATCCTTATCAGAAGAAATAATGGTTGTTTTTGCCCCAACCTTTGTTGCCAATTTTGCATAGGTAGCAATCAAATCATCCGCTTCAAAGCCTTCCTTTTCAATACAAGGCAAATTAAAAGCCTTCGTTGCTTGGCGTATTAGCGCAAATTGAGGAATTAGATCTTCAGGAGGTTCAGCGCGATTCGCTTTATATTCAGGATAAATTTGTTTCCGAAAAGTATCAGATGAATAATCAAAAATAACAGCAAAATGTGTTGGAACAATACCAGTAGCTGTATTACGAGCATCACAAAGTAATTTCCATAACATATTGCAAAAACCAGCTACTGCTCCTACAGGAAGTCCATCCTTTTTACGTTTTAAAGGCGGCAAAGCATAATAAGCACGAAAAACATAGCCTGATCCGTCAACCAAAAAAAGATGATCTGTTGCTTTCATGACAATTCTATTTCTCCATTTCAGCTAAAAAACAAATTACCTGTATATATTTTTTTTCACTTTTATTTTTATTTTTTCATTTTGCCTCTAAAAAGCCATTTTTTCTTTTCATAACACATGAAGTCGTTGCACTTTATATTAAGTACCTAGAGCTTTTCTTTGCTGTTACAGGATTAATAGCTTTCATTTTGCTCCTCCTATGATAGCTGAGGTACGATGTAGCGACAGGGTCGTTGTGGTGTTCCCCTCCCCACAACGACCATTTTTTTGACATCCATATTCTTTAATTTAAATAGTGATTTTTTTAGAGAAAAAATGATGTTATTCATGAATTTTAAAGTTATTCCACAGAGCTTTTTCACCTATCTTGTTGATAAAATCAGCGTGCAACCTTTTTTCTTGCGGACTCAATCTTGAAGGTAAAGCCTGTGGGCGAATTTTAACTGCATAAGATGTATCTTTATCATTCTGGATATGTTCAAGTCCCCTTCTGTTATCAAAACCCAATACACCTTGCTTTCCACCGATCAGTTCAATATAAACATCGGCTAAAATCTCTGCATCAAGCAAAGCACCATGAAGAACACGATGGCTGTTATCAATTCCAAAACGTTTGCATAAAATATCAAGAGAATTAGGACCCATAGGGAATTTACGCCGTGCCATAGCCAATGTATCAAGAATATTATCAACACTGATAAGCGGTTTGTTGACGCGTTTTAATTCTGCGTTAATAAAACCAATATCAAAACTCGCATTATGCGCAATCATTGTCGCACCTTTGATAAATTCCAGAAATTCATCAACAATATCACTAAAACTTTTCTCGTTTTTTAGGCGTTCATTGGTTAATCCGTGAATTGCTACAACTTCATCAGGAATAATAACGCCTTCAGGGTTTAAATAAACATGAAATTGTCGCCCCGTAAGATAACGATCAACCATTTCTACACAACCAATTTCGATTATGCGATCTTTTTCTTTATCTAAACCTGTTGTTTCTGTATCAAAAATAATTTCCCGCATGACTTCAATTCTTTAGTTTTTTTATCACATCAAAAACCTGTTGACGTGTATTCTCTAAATCTTTCCCTGTATAAATAATAAAATCAGCACGTTCTCGTTTTTTTTCATCCGGCATTTGTCGAGCATTGATAAAGGCAAATTTTTTCTCATTCATACCTTGGCGAATCATTACACGTTCTTTTTGTATTTCTGGTGGAGCAGAAACAACAATAACGCTATCCACACGACTTTCACCATTTTTTTCAAACAGAAGTGGAATATCAAGAATAACTAATTTTTTCCCTTGTTTACGCGCTATATCAATAAATTCCCTTTCTTTTTCTTGCACCAAAGGATGAATTATTTTTTCTAATGTTTGTAATTTTTCCTTATCATCAATCAAAATTTCAGAGAGTTTCAAACGGTTAACTTCACCTTTTTCAACAACACCAGGAAAAATACTCTCTATGAATGACAAAACTGGCTCACTTTTATAAAGCCGTTGTACTGCTTCATCAGCACTAAAAACAGATATACCCGCTTGCTTGAAAAAATCAGCAACTGTTGATTTTCCCATAGCAATTGATCCCGTTAATCCTATGATCTTCATTCTTTCTTTTCACTCATATCCTCTAAAATAGCTGTCCGTAATGTTTTTGTTACCTGTGGTCTTATTCCAAACCACTGTTCAAACCCTATAACAGCCTGATGTAGAAGCATCCCAAGTCCATCAACCGTCTTGAGATCACAAGCTTTTGCCTGTTGTAAAAAAGGAGTTATTAATGGTGTATAAATAATATCTGTTACTAACGCCGTTTTTTTTGCTTTATGAAAATCACAAAAAAAAGAATCACTTTTTTCTTCTGGATTTTTTATGCCAATAGAGGTTGTATTAACAATCAAATCAGCTTGATGAAGTATTTCATGGATTTTATGCCAATCGTAAACTTTAATGTATTTTCCAAAATGCTGAGCTAAATTATCAGCGCGTTGTTTTGTACGGTTAACCAAATAAATCTGTTCAAATCCGCGTTTTTTTAAGGCATATATGATAGCGCGTGCGGCACCACCTGCTCCAAAAACAAGAGCTGTTTCCCCTCCCCAATCAGATGCAAAATCATCAAGATTAGCGCTAAAACCATAGGCATCGCTATTCGTGGCACAAAGCTTATTTCCTTCATACCAAAGTGTATTAACAGCACCAATCATTGTTGCTCTCTCATCTTTATAATCTGCTAAACGAAAAGCTTCCTGTTTGTAAGGCAAAGTAACATTTCCTCCACAAAAGCCTATTTTTTGTAAAGACGCAATAAAATGACTGAATTCTTCAGATGTTACTTCTTGTGCAAGATATTCTCCTTGTAAACCATATTGTTTAAGCCAAAAATTGTGAATTTTAGGCGATTTTGAATGATGAATTGGAGAACCAACAACAAAAGCACGCGGATAATTTATTTTTTTTATTGTTAAGTCAACCATCAATAATTCCTAAATGACGCAGTTTTATGAGTAGAGGCAGCAAAGGTAAACCAACAATGGTAAAAAAATCTCCTTCAATTTTTTCAAAGAGATGAATCCCTTCCCCTTCAATTTGATATACTCCCACGCTGTTTAGAACATCTTTTCCTACGCGTGCTAAATAATGTTCAATAAATTCTGACGAGAGCAAACGGACGGACATATGTGCACTAAAAGCTTCAACCCAAATTTTTTGACCATTTTTAAATAAAGCTACCGCACTATGAAGAGAATGGGTTTTTCCTGATAACTCACATAAACGTTGATGTGCTTCCTTAATATTTGTTGCTTTGTGAAAAACTTTACCTTCCAAATCAAGCACTTGATCACAACCAATAACGAAAGCATCAGGAAAACGATCTGAAACATTTTTTGCTTTTGCACCCGCAAGAAAACAGCTGAGTTCTTTAGGTGTTTTTTCTTTTGCTTTTTTTTCTACTTCTCTTTCATCAAAAGAAGCTCCTTCAATGAAAAAATTTAAACCTGCTTTTTTTAATAATTTTGCACGATAAAAACTAAGAGATGCTAATATTAACGTATCTGCGTTCATGAGAATTTTCTCTCATTTTCCTTCACGAAATCGTGATAAAAGTTCAAATATTGCAGCAGCAGTTTCTTCAATAGAGCGTCTTGTGACATCAATAATAGGCCAACCAAAACGTTCGCAAATGCGTTTTGCATAGATTAATTCTTCAGCTATGTTGATACGATTTGTATAACTATCAAGAGCAAAACCTTCTCCCAAATCTCGATTTTGACGAATATGTGAGATTCTTTCAGCTGAAGCAATTAAACCAATAATTAAAGAATTTTTTGCCTCTAAAAGGGATTCTGGCAAATCAATATTAGGAATAAGAGGAACATTAGCCGTTTTTATTCCGCGATTTGCTAAATAGATACTTGTTGGCGTTTTAGAAGTTCTTGAAATTCCAACAAGGATCACATCTGCTTCGGATAAGCTACTGGAAGACTGTCCATCATCATGCTCTATTGTAAAATCCAGTGCTTCAATACGGCGAAAATAATCTGCATTAAGATCATGTTGTGCGCTCGCACGTAAATGTGTTGGCATTCCAAGGTAAGACTGAAAAGCATTTAAAACAGGATGCAATATATCAATACAGGGAACTTTTATTTTTTTACACTTTTTTTGAAGGAGAAGTTTAAATTCTTCATCAATCATTGTGTAGAGAACAATACCTGGCTCTTGTTGTATTTCATCAAGAGCTTTTTGTAACTGTATTTCATTACGAATCATAGGATAGATATGCTCTGTTACCTGACTCATTGTATACTGCGATGCTACAGCTCTCCCAACAGAGATTAACGTTTCTCCCGTTGCATCAGAAAGCATGTGTAAATGAAAGATTTTTTTTTCTTTTGTCACAGAAATTTTAACTCCTTGTTAAGATATGTGTATATATCCTTACCGTTTTTTATAAAACTAAAATTTAGGAAAAATTCTTCGTTTTTATACACAAATTAAATGCTTGTGATAATTTTATACCTCTTATAAAAAAGAGGGGATAATATCTTTAAGATAGTGTTATTTTTATTCTTTTTTTTAGTCCCTTTTGTGGATAAAATTGGGGATAAATAATAATCCACACTAAACACAGTTATAAATAAGAAGAATCCCTTCTTTAATATAAATTTATTAATATAAATTTCTGTAAAAAATACTTTTGAATAGCATTTAATTAATGCTATAACTCTAACTCATATTTTTGTTATAAAATAAATTAAACACTATTTATATTTTTTCAATTTTTTCATATAATTACTTAATATTACAGGGATAAATTTCATATAAATGGTACTTGCAGATTAAAAAAATTGAGTGTAAAATATTTTTCTTCTTAAGAATATTTCGTTCATAAATTTTCATAAATTATTTAAGATAATCTTCTCCTTAATTACAAAGAGCATATTTCATGCAAAAAATGAAACTACAAGAACTTAAAAGCAAAAATCCCGTTGAACTTGTTTCTTTTGCTGAAACATTAGAAGTTGAGAATGCCTCTCTTATGCGCAAACAAGAATTAATGTTTGCTATCTTGAAAAAACTTGCTCTACAAGATGTAGAAATTATAGGAGAGGGTGTTGTTGAAGTTTTACAAGACGGATTTGGTTTTTTGAGATCTGCTGACGCTAATTATCTTCCTGGTCCCGATGATATTTATCTTTCACCAGCACAAATACAGTCATTTTCTTTAAAAACAGGCGATACCATTGAAGGTCCTATACGTAGTCCAAAAGAGGGAGAACGTTATTTTGCTCTCCTTAAAATTAATACAATTAATTTTGAAAAAACTGAAAAGATTCGTTATAAAATTCACTTTGATAATCTTACTCCTCTTTATTCAAATGAGCGTTTCCAAATGGAAATACAAGATCCTACAGAGAAAGATATGTCATCACGCGTGATTGATTTGATATCTCCATTGGGAAAAGGACAAAGAGGGTTAATTGTTGCTCCTCCTCGGACAGGAAAAACAGTTTTACTTCAAAATATTGCTCATTCTATTACCACTAATCATCCTGAATGTTATCTCATTGTTCTTTTAATTGATGAACGACCAGAAGAAGTTACAGATATGCAGCGTTCAGTAAAAGGAGAAGTGGTTTCTTCTACTTTTGATGAACCTGCAATACGTCACGTACAAGTAGCAGAAATGGTCATTGAAAAAGCCAAACGCCTCGTTGAATATGGACGCGATGTTGTTATTCTTCTTGATTCTATTACACGTCTTGGACGTGCATATAATACAGTTGTTCCTTCTTCGGGGAAAGTTTTAACAGGTGGTGTGGATGCAAATGCTCTCCAGCGTCCAAAACGTTTTTTTGGTGCAGCACGTAATATTGAAGAAGGTGGATCTTTAACCATTATTGCAACGGCTTTGATTGATACAGGAAGTCGTATGGATGAGGTTATTTTTGAAGAATTTAAAGGAACAGGTAATTCTGAAATTGTTCTTGATAGAAAAGTTGCTGATAAGCGTATTTTCCCTGCTATGGATATTTTAAAGTCAGGAACGCGTAAGGAAGAACTTTTGGTAGAACGACAAGATTTACACAAAATTTTTGTTCTTCGTCGTATTTTAGCATCTATGAATGTAACAGATGCAATTGAATTTTTGATTGATAAATTAAAGCAAACAAAAAACAATAGTGAATTTTTTGATTCAATGAATACGTAGAGTCATTAAAGTTTTTATTAGGATAAAACCTGTGGATACAATCTTTGCTGTTTCGAGTGGATTGTTACCTTCAGGGGTTGCAGTCATTAGGCTTTCTGGTCCTCATGTTGTGGATATAGTTAAAACGCTTTGTGGTCGTTTACCTAAAGCACGTTTTATGCATTATGGAAATCTTACTGCTCGTGATGGGAGCTTTTTAGATTCTGGTTTAACTGTTTTTTTTCCTGCTCCTCATAGTTTTACGGGGGAAGATTGTGCAGAATTCCATTTACATGGAGGAAAAGCCGTTGTTAGTCGTTTTCTCGATGAATTGTCGACATTTTCTGGATGCCGTATTGCAGAAGCAGGTGAATTTTCACGTCGTGCTTTTATGGAAGGAAAATTAGATCTTGTTCAAGCAGAAGGTCTTGCTGATTTAATAGAAGCAGAAACGGAAAGCCAACGGCGTTTAGCTGTTATGGGTACAAGTGGACATTTAACGACGCTTTATCGTGATTGGCGTCATAAGCTTATGAAGGCGCGTGCTTTTATTGAGGCAGAACTTGATTTTGTTGATGAAGCAGATATTCCCAACGCAATATCTGATAAAGTTTGGAAAGATGTTGAGGATCTTTGTACTTCTATTCGTGAATATATTATTGAAGGAGAGCGTGCGAGTATTTTACGTGATGGATTAAAAATTGTTATTGCTGGTGCTCCAAATTCTGGAAAATCAAGCATTATGAATCGTCTTTCAGGAAGATCTGTTGCTATTGTAACGGAAGAAGCAGGAACAACCCGTGATGCTTTAGAAATGAGAATTATTCTTGGTGGTTTACCTATTTTTTTAACGGATACTGCTGGTTTTAGAAAAACAGAAAATAAAATAGAACAAATGGGAATAGAAGTTGCTAAACAGCATGTTAGGGAAGCTGATTTAGTTATTTTGGTTTATGATATAGGAAATCCTGAGCAAGTTGATTTACCAGAAACATCGGCTGAAATATGGTGTGTTGGCAATAAGCTTGATCTTTATGAAAAAAATGATCAGCATTGGTCTATACAATTTTCCGCATTAACTGGTTTTAATTTTGATTATTTTATCAAAGAACTTGAATCATTTTGTCATCATCGTGCTTCTGAAATTGGAAATATTGTTCCGGCGCGTAAAAGACAACTTCAATTATTAAAGGAGGCTGTTAAAGAGATTGAATATTCTCTTAATTATCATTCTCTTGATCTCAGTTTACGTGCAGAACATCTCCGTTGTGCAAGTGATTTTATTGGAAAAATTACAGGAGATATTGATGTTGAAGATTTGCTTGATATTATTTTTTCAGAGTTTTGTGTTGGTAAATAATGATTCACGTGAAACATTGATTATTTAATAGACAGATTATAAAGATTATGTAATTTATATACTGTTTCACGTGAAACCTTAGAATATTTTCTACGGAATGAATTAAATGCAATCATATGATGTTGTTATTGTTGGTGGTGGTCATGCTGGCTGTGAAGCGGCTTCAGCTTCAGCGCGTGTAGGAGCCAAAACAGCGCTTGTTACACATAAAATATCAGCACTGGGAACAATGTCGTGTAATCCTGCTATTGGTGGTCTTGGAAAAGGGCATCTAGTTCGTGAAATAGATGCATTAGATGGTCTCATGGGAAGAGCAGCAGATGCTGCTGGAATTCAGTTTAGACTACTTAATAGACGTAAAGGACCGGCAGTAAGAGGACCACGGACGCAAGCGGATCGACAACTTTATAAAAAAGCAATTCAAAAATTATTAAAAGAACAAGAAAATCTTACTCTTATTGAGGATGAAGTTATTGATCTGGTCGTTAAAGATAATTGTGTATCAGGTGTTATTTTAAAAAAACAAGGAACAATTTTATCTGGTGCTGTTGTTTTAACAACAGGGACATTTTTAAATGGCTTTATTCATATTGGTGATAAAACATGGGCTGCTGGACGTATGGGAGATCAGTCAAGTGTGCAACTTGCTAAACGTTTAAAAAATTATCATATAAAATTTGGTCGATTAAAAACAGGAACCCCTGCTCGTTTGAGTAAAAAAACAATTGCTTGGGATCATCTTCCAAAACAACAAGCAGATGAAAATCCCATTCCCTTTTCTCTTTTAACAGAGAAAATTGAACAACCACAAATTGAATGTGCAATAACACGTACAAATGAGAAAACACATCAAATTATTCGCGAGAATATTTATCGTTCTGCTTTATATTCTGGAAATATTGAAGGGTTAGGACCACGTTATTGTCCTTCTGTTGAAGATAAAATTGTGAAATTTGGAGAACGTGATGGACATCAGATCTTTCTAGAACCAGAAGGATTAAATGATGATACTGTTTATCCAAATGGTCTTTCTACTTCTCTTCCTGAAGATGTACAAATTTCTCTATTGAAAACCATTGAAGGGTTGGAAAATGCTGTAGTTTTGCAACCTGGTTATGCTATTGAATATGATTTTGTTAATCCACAACAATTAACGAGAAGCTTAGAATTACGTTCTTTACCGGGTTTGTTTTTAGCAGGCCAAATTAATGGTACAACAGGATATGAGGAAGCAGCAGCACAAGGACTTTTAGCTGGGTTAAATGCGGCACGTAAAGTAGGTAAATTAGATGAAATACTTATAAGTCGTTCTACCGCTTATATTGGTGTTATGGTTGATGATTTGGTTTCACGTGGTGTTTGTGAACCTTATAGGATGTTTACATCACGTGCTGAATTTCGTTTATCTTTACGATCTGATAATGCTGATACGCGTTTAACACCTTTGGCACAAAAATGGGGTATTGTGAGTGAAATACGTTGGGAATGTTATCAGAAAAAACAAGAACGCCTTGATCAAGCACGATCAATATGTCAAAATCTTTTTTTAACACCCAATGAAGCTTCTGCTCATGGATTACACGTTAATCATGATGGAATTCGGCGTTCCGCTTATGATTTTCTTGCGTATCCTCATATGACTTTAGAGCGTCTTTCAGATTTTTGGCCACAATTACAAACGGTTGATTCTAAAACAGCAGAATCTTTAGAAATTGAGGCACAATATGCGGTTTATTTAGATAAACAAGCACAAGATATTGCTTCTCTTCAGAGAGATGAGCGTTTAGAAATTCCTTCTTCTCTTGATATTCAGGCAATTTCAGGTCTTTCAAATGAACTTAAATCAAAAATTCAAGAAGTGTCGCCGCGTTCAATTGCTGATGCACAAAAAATTGATGGCATGACACCCGCCGCGTTATCGCTTATTATTACATGTATTCAACGTCAACGACGTGAAAAGGCTAAAACAGCTTAATGGATTTTTCTACAGAAAAAAAATATCAACAATTATTAAATATTGTTCCTTCTGTTTCACGTGAAACGATGGAAAATTTAATTCAGTTTGAGTCTTTAATACTTCAATGGAATGCACATATTAATTTGATATCTGCTACAACAATACCAGATCTATGGACACGGCATATTCTAGATTCAGCACAAATTTTTCCTTTGTATGCTCATTCTTTACATTGGTGTGATTTAGGATCAGGAGGAGGTTTTCCTGCAATTGTGATTGCTATCTTTTTGAAAGAAAAAAAAGTAGGACATATTAATCTTGTTGAAAGTAATGGGAAAAAAGTTGCTTTTTTGCGAACAGTTATTTCTCAACTTAATCTTCCAGCAACGGTTTATCACGCTAGAATTGAAGATGTATATCAAAAAATTCCCGTATCTGATATTATAACGGCACGGGGATTAGCGCCGCTCAATAGTCTTCTACAACTTATTTTTCCTTTATTAACAGAAAAAACAATCGCTCTTTTGCAAAAAGGTCGGGATTACGCTACAGAAATAAAAAATGCCTCTGCCAATTGGCACTTTGATCTGTTAAAACATAAAAGTAAAGTTGATGAAAATTCTGTTATTTTGGAAATTTCTCATATTCGATCATATAGAGGGTAGAGCAAAATGAGCGAAACACGAATTATCGCTATTGCAAACCAAAAGGGTGGAGTCGGAAAAACAACCACAGCAATTAATCTTGCAACAGCTTTAGCGGCTATAGGTGAAAATGTCCTTATTATGGATGTTGATCCACAAGGTAATGCTAGTACAGGTTTAGGGATTGATCGTAATAACCGTCCTTTGTCTTCTTATGATGTTTTAGTTTCGGGAGTTTCAATTACACAGGCGGCTTTAAAAACAGCAGTACCCAATCTTTATATAGTTCCCTCTACACTTGATCTTTTAGGTGTGGAAATGGAAATTTCTTCATCACAAGATCGCATACAACGCTTACGTAAAGCACTCTATGATGATCCGGAAATGGAAAAAAAATTCAATTATATTTTAATTGATTGTCCCCCCTCCCTTAATCTTTTAACACTTAATGCTATGGGGGCTGCGGATTCTGTTTTAGTGCCTATGCAGTGTGAATTTTTAGCACTTGAAGGTTTAAGTCAATTACTTGAAACAGTAAAACAAGTGCGATCCGTACTTAATCCATCTTTAGAAATCCAAGGTATTGTTCTAACAATGTATGATGGACGTAATAATCTTTCAAATCAAGTTGTTGAAGATGTACGTTCTTTTATGGGAGATAAGGTTTATCGCACTGTTATTCCACGAAATGTAAGAGTATCAGAAGCGCCCTCTTTTGGAAAACCTGTATTGCTTTATGATCTCAAATGTGCTGGGAGCCAAGCTTATTTGCGTCTAGCATCAGAAATGATTCAACGTGAAAAACAAGCACGTGCTGCTGCTTAAAAAAATAAACTAAAAATTTAAAGAGCAAAATTATGAATGATGATCAATCAAAAAAAAGACTGGGTCGTGGATTAGCGGCATTAATTGGGGATATCAGTTTAAACAGCGATCTTACACGTTCATCAAATACTGACAAATTTACAGAGTCCAATACAGTTTCTTCTGTTTCTGAACGATTTGTTCCACTTGAATCTATTTCGTGCAATCCACATAATCCGCGACGCCATTTTACCGATTCAGAACTTGATAATTTAGCACAATCAATTCGCCAGCACGGTGTTGTTCAACCTGTTATTGTAAGACCATCACGTGATCATCCTCATCGGTTTGAATTAATTGCTGGCGAACGGCGCTGGCGTGCTGCACAGCGAGCCAATTTAAATAAATTACCGGTTATTGTTCGCGATGTAGATGATAAAACGGCTTTGGAATTGGCAATTATTGAAAATGTTCAACGTGCTGATCTTAATCCTATCGAAGAAGCAATGGGATATGAAATTTTGCTGAATGAACATGGATATACGCAGGCAGATTTAGCGCAAGTTATTGGAAAAAGTCGCAGTCATGTTGCTAATACGCTTCGTTTGTTAAAACTTCCACCAAAAGTACAACAATTCTTAACCGATGGGCAACTCTCCGCTGGTCATGCACGCTGTCTTATCACTGTTGAGAATCCACAGGATTTAGCTGAAAAAATTATTCGCGAAGGGCTTTCTGTGCGCCAAACAGAAATACTTGCGTATGAACAGGCAAATCCAAAAGTCAAAAAACGAACTGCTGTTGAGAAAGATACAGAAACAAAATCTTTAGAAAAATTACTTGCAGACGTGATCGGAATGAAAGTGACTATTCGGCATGGCAAAAAAGGTGGTGATTTAAAAATACGCTACTCTTCACTAGAACAATTAGATGATATTTGCCGGCGTTTGCAAAACTAATTAATTATCTAAAATAGCACGAATTCTATCTACATATTTTTGACTGAAATTAAAATTATCTGAAGGTATAGTATTTTTGAAGAGAATTTTTTATCTTCAAAGGCTATTATTGCAGCTAAAGTTGTTTGAAGGGCCATGAGACCAATAACATAATCTTTAGGTGAGAAATTATATTTTCTTAAAAGATCTGTTAGTTTTGATCTAGCAGAAATAGAAGCAATTAACCCTTCAATGCTGTTATCATTTCCGGTATTGGATGCCTCTGGCTCTGGGGGTAAATCCTCAATTTATTTGTTTTAGTTATTCTATTTTTGAGAGAAAATATTCTGTTAAAGGATAATTTACAATGATATTTGGGTTGCTGCTAGGGAGAAAACAAATTGATAGTCTGTTCAAAATAGCACGAATTCTATTTACAACGACTTTTTAAAATAGCAAGTATTCTATACGTATATTTTTTACCAAACTCTAAATTGTTTGAAACTACAGTATTTTTTTCATCAAAAGAAATCCCCTCTTTTTTAAGAAGTTCAAGAGGAGCTAAAAGCATTGTTAATGTTGCTTGAAGGGCGATGGTTCCTATAGCAAAATCTTTAGGTGTTATATTATTTTTTCTTAAAATATTCATTAATTTTGGTTGATTAGAAATAGAAGCTACGAATCCTTCAATACTGTTGTCGTGTTCAATTTCAATATCAGGTTCTTTTTCGGTATCGGATACTTTTGATTCTGATGGTGAACTTTCACACTCTTCTTTATTAATTTGTTCCATTTTTAAAAGCAAATCTTCTGTTAAGGTATAATTTGCAATAATATACGGGAACTCAAATCGATAGTCTGTTTTCTTTTCCTCTGCCATTGTTAGTTGAGTATGTATCACGAAAAGAAAAAGGAGGAACAAACGTAATACGAACTTAAGCATGTTTAAAAGTTATCCTTTCTTCTTCGAATTTCAGCAAAGACTTCTCCGTTTGTTAAGTCAATTAATTTTTAAAGTTAACAGCCACAAATTTTTTCTACAACAGTATATACTCTATACATATGCTTTTTACCAAATTCCAAATTGCTTAAAAATACGGTGTTTTTTTCATCAAATTCAGCCGAGGTAAGTATCAATAACGTTCCCGTAAGCGCATTGCAACCAAGAAAAAAATCTCTAGGCGTGATGTTATTGTTTTTTAAAATATTCATTAATTTTGGCTGATCAGAAATGTAAGTGGTAAATTCTTTAATAGTATTGTTACATGGGGTATTAGATGCTTTTAACTCTGGCAGTAAATTTTCATATTCTTTTCCAATTTGTTCCATTTTCAAGAGAAAATCTTCTGTTAAGGTATAATTTGCAATAATATACGGGAACTCAAATCGATAGTCTGTTTTCTTTTCCTCTGCCATTGTTAGTTGAGTATGTATCACGAAAAGAAAAAGGAGGAACAAACGTAATACGAACTTAAGCATGTTTAAAAGTTATCCTTTCTTCTTCGAATTTCAGCAAAGACTTCTTCATCTGTTTCTTCTTCCATTGCGAGGTTTCTTCGCAACACACTATCATCCCATCGGAGAAAGGGATTGGTGGCTTTTTCTTGCCCTAAGGTTACTGGTAAAGTCATAGCGTTTTTTGCACGTAGCAAAGAAACTTCTTCCACTCTTTGACGAAGTTTTTGATTATGTGGATCAAGTGTTAATGCGAAAAGAGCATTGGTTTTGGTATATTCATGACCACAATAAAGAAGTGTCTTATCGGGAAGTTGACGAAGCTTTTTTAAAGAGTTCAGCATTTGAGCAGGTGTTCCTTCGAAAAGGCGTCCACAACCAAGTGAGAAAAGTGTATCTCCAGCAAAGAGCAAACCTTTTTCAGGAAAATAATAAGATAATGCGCCCAAAGTGTGACCAGGTGTTGAAAGAGCTAAAAGTGGGTGAGAACCAAAGAGAAGTTTTTCATCAGGTTGAAGTGTTTGATCAAGATGATGAATCTTTTCTTTTTCTGCTTCTGGTCCGATAATCATAGCGTTGTATACTTGTTTTAATTCTTCCAATGCTTCTACATGGTCGTGATGATGATGAGTTACAAAAATAGTCTGAAGTGTCCAGTTACGGCGTTTTAAGGTGTTATGAATAGCTTCACTTTCAGGTGCATCAATTGCAGCTGTGTAGCCACTTTTTTCATCATGAATGAGTACACCAAAGTTATCTTTTCGACAAATAAACTGTTCAATCAACATGTTTTTCTCCTGAACAGTGTTTGGTAATGAATCTATAAAATAATATATAGTGGTGGATTTTTTTAAGAATCAGATTTGTCCTCTTCTGTGAAAAGTCCTTTTGAATGTTTCAGAATGATAGGCATTTGGGTAAGCATAAAGAGGATTGTTAGGGGCATAACGCCAAATACTTTAAAACTTGTCCAAAAATTATCGCTAAAATTGCGCCAAATGATTTCATTCAAAAGGGCAAGAAAAACGAAAAAGAATGCCCAACGATAGGTAAGTTTTTGCCAGCCTAAATCATCAAGTTTTAATGTAGAATCAAGAGCATAACGTAAAAGTGGTTTTTTAAAAAACATACCACTAAAGAGGATGAGCGCAAATAAGCTATTAATAATTGTTGGTTTCATTTTGATGAAAGTATCATTATGAAGCCAAAGAGTTAAAAATCCAAAGAATAGAACAAAGATTCCTGAAATAAGGGGCATAATAGGAATTTGTCGTGCAAGGATCCATGATAAGCTTAGAGAAATAATAATAGCTATCATAAAAATAGCTGTTGCAGGGAAAATAGGTTTACTAAAATTTTGAAAAAATCCAATGTTTTTTATCAACCATTCGCCCTTATAATTAGCCAGAAAAAAGGCGACTAACGGCCCCATTTCCAAGAAAAATTTTATGGTTGGTGAGAGAGGGGGTTTCTTATTGTTATTCATATTTTTTTCAGAATTATTCTGTGAATTAGAGTTAGATAAAGGCTGTTTCATGTATGTTTTCCTGCGATAGTTTCGGCAAAGTCAGAAGCAGAAAAAGGTTGAAGGTCTTCAATATTTTCTCCTATACCGATAAAATAAACGGGTAATTTATATTTTGCTGCTATAGCGACAAGAATTCCTCCTCGTGCGGTCCCATCCAGCTTTGTCATGACTAAACCATTAACACCAGCAATTTCACGGAAAATTTCCACTTGGTTGAGTGCATTTTGTCCGGTAGTTGCATCAAGCGTTTGAAGGATTGTATGGGGTGCTTGGGGTGTGTGTTTCTTTAAAACACGAATAATTTTTGCTAACTCATCCATCAATTCAGATTTATTTTGTAAACGCCCTGCTGTATCAATAATTAATACATCACTGTTTGCTTTTTTTGCTTTTTCATAAGCATCAAAGGCTAAGCTGGCGGCATCTGCACCCAATTTTGTCGAAATAACAGGAGAATCAGTACGTTTACCCCAAATATGCAATTGCTCAATAGCTGCGGCTCGGAAAGTATCACCAGCTGCAAGCATAACTTTTAATCCCCCTGCTGTTAATTTTGCTGCAAGTTTTCCGATTGTTGTCGTTTTTCCAGTTCCATTTACACCTACCAGCAAAATAACATGAGGTTTATAGCTGAGATCAAGCTCTAATGGAATTGCAACAGGTTCCAGAACTTTTTTGACCTCATCAGCTACAATAGTATGAATATCGTCTGGGGAAAGATCTTTTCCGTAACGACTGGAAGCTAAAGTATTTGTGATGCGTGTCGCCGTTTCTACTCCAAGATCAGCTTGGATAAGGATATCTTCGAGCTCTTGCAATGTATCTTCATCAAGTTTTCTTTTAACAAAGAGGTCGCCAATTGATCCGCTTAGGCGTTGTGAAGAAAGGGATAGACTTTTTTTAAGGCGCTCAAACCACGCTATCCTTTTTTGTTCAACAGAAAGTTCAGATAAAATTTCTTCATTCTTTTTTTCACGGACGTTGTCTGTGACAATAATTTTACCAGAAAGAGGAATTTTATCAGAATGAGATTCTAGAAATGGAGATTTTTCATCATATTTTGTAAGTGTTGACTCTCGATTTTTTGTTTGTTCTTCTTTTTCTGTGTCTATAGAGATTTGGTTATTTTTTGTCCTTTCATTTTTGTCTTTATTTTTTTCCATTACATCGCTTTTATCAGGAATAGAAATCTGTTGTTCCATTTCCTGCTCTTGAGATTTGTTAAAAGAGAATATTTTTTTTATAAAAGATTTCGTCATAAGAATTTTCCTGCTCAAGCAGCGTTTAATTTTGGAAGGATAGCAATCAATTTATCGCCATCATGATCAACGATAAGGGCTTGAACAATTGTTCCTGCTTTTGCACCTTTAACTTGTACAAGAGTATAATCTTCCGTTCGTCCGATTTCATCTTTTTCAACGAGAATTGTTTGTAGACTGTTTTGTAAATGAGCAAGATGCTTTTGGTAAGCCTCCTCACCTGCTTTACGTAATTTTTCAGCACGCATCTTAACTATTTTACGGTTGATTTGTGGCATACGTGCGGCAGGTGTTCCTTCTCTTGGACTAAAGGGGAAGACATGGAGATGGGTTAAATTACAATCTTTGATTAAAATAAGACTGTTTTGAAACATCTCTTCTGTTTCTGTAGGAAAACCAGCAATTAAGTCGGCACCATAAACCATTGTAGGACGTTTGGCACGCAATTCTTGGCAAAATTGAATAGCATGTTCGCGTAAGTGTCGCCGTTTCATCCGTTTTAAAATCATATTATCACCTGCTTGCAAAGATAAATGCAAATGGGGCATGATCCTTGTTTCATAAGCTAAAAGATTGATGAGTTCTTCGTCTGCTTCAATTGAGTCAATAGATGAGAGGCGTAATCGCGCTAAGTCAGGGACATGATGCAAAATTGCTGAAGTTAATTTTCCTAGAGTAGCTTTTCCAGGAAGATCGTGACCATAACTTGTAAGATCAACACCTGTAAGGACCACTTCTTGGATACCCTCACCTACCAGCTTTTTAATTTGTTCTATGATAGCACCCATGGGAACTGAGCGAGATGGTCCTCGTCCATAAGGAATAATGCAAAATGTACAGCGATGATCACATCCATTTTGTACCTGTACAAAAGCGCGGGTGCGCTCTTGCATTGCACTGACCATATGTGGAGCAATTTTTTGTACTTCCATAATGTCATTGATACGCACTTTTTCCGAATGGTTAATACCAAAATCAGGAAGTTGACGATAAGAATGGGCGTGAAGTTTATCTTCGTTTCCTAAAACGAGATCCACTTCTGTCATTGAGGCAAAATTTTGCCCTTCTGTTTGGGCTGCACACCCTGTTACAATGATACGTGCATGAGGATTTTCACGTCGTGCTTTGCGGATAGCTTGTTTTGCTTGTCGTACGGCTTCGGCAGTGACAGCACAGGTATTAAAGATAATAGCACCATCTTTAAGCTGATCTAGCCCTGAAGAAGTACTTTCTTTGCGAATGATTTCCGATTCGTAGCTATTAAGTCGACAACCAAAAGTTACAATTTCTATTGCCATCAGGAGTGATCCTTTTTGTAGCACCCTGTTAGAGGGCTTAAAAAACCACTAAATTGATATTTTATTGGTCCTATCATAATAACGTGATCGTCTTCTCGGTAAAAAATATTAAGTGTTCCTTTTGGTAAGTTTACATCAATATGGCGTTGTGTGAGACCACGACGATAAGCAGCCACTGCACTTGCACAGGCAGCACTCCCACATGCTTGTGTTAATCCTGCTCCTCGCTCCCATGTCCGTAAATTTAGACTTTTCTTTGACGTTATGCAAGCAATGGAAATATTGCACTGTTCGGGAAATAGGGGATCATGTTCAAGTTTCGGCCCATATTTTTCTAATGGAATATGTTGAATATCATTTTCAACAAAAAAGATAGCATGGAGATTGCCAATGGATATGAGACAAGCATCTTTTAGGGGACCAGCCGTAATTTCTACGTGATTGGTATCAACTATTTCACGTGAAACAGGCATCTCTTTTGCATTGAAATTTGGGCATCCCATATCAACAGAAATGAGATTATCGGTTTGATATTTCCCTTCAATAATTCCAGCGGGAGTTTCTAAACGAAATTTTTCACCAAAATTGTGATTTTTAAGCCATGCAACAACACAGCGGGTACCATTGCCACAAGCTTTAGCCATTGATCCGTCGGCATTCCATATTTCTATGCGGAAGTCGGCTTTTTTCTGGGTTGGTGTGTGGATAGCCATGATTTGATCAAAATGCATTTCGGGATCTGCCGACAAAGCGAGGATTGCTTGCGATGTAAGAGTATGAGTGCTTTCACGCATATCAACAACAATAATTTGATTTCCAAGACCGTCCATTTTGCTAAATGGCGTTTTCATGAAACTTCTCTATTTCTAATGATTACTTATAAAGAGATATATGACTGAAAATCTTATAAATTTCTAGTGTTTAGTAAATATAAAATTGGGTACATAAATTATTTCGTTTAAAATAAATGATTTTAACCTATTTTTTTAATTTGTTAATTTATCTTTGTAACTATAACAAATATTCACTTAATTTCTTTTAATTTCTTTGTGAACTTATTTATTGTCGTGGGAGAGAGTACAGATATGTCGTTTTCAAAAATTTCGTTTTTCGTTGCACTATCAACTGTAATGCTTTTAGGGGGATGTTCAACAACACGGTTTGACAGTAATGACGGTAGTAACGCATTAGAAGTTTTTTATCCATCTCAACAAATGACAACATTGGAAGTGTCTGATCTGTCATCTACTTCTTCGTCGATATCTGAGGCAGCAAACGCTTCGATGTATGAGAAGGGAGATTCTCAGAGTGATGGACGAATGGCTAGTCTCGAATTGCCAAGTAATGCTACTGATTTATTTCCTGCAAGTGTTGCTGGTGTATGGAATCTTTCTATGGGGGGTAAAGTTTGCCGGATCGCAACGCCGCAAACAAAGTTTGGACAAGGGTACCGTGCTGGTCCTTTACACTGTCCAGGAATTGCTTCTCAAGTGAGATCGTGGGCTGTTAAAGGAAAAAGATTATATTTTTATAATAACTCTGGACGTGTTATCCTTGCTCTCTACTCTTCAAATGTTGATCATTTTGAGGGACGTACACTTGATGATCATCCCGTTGTTTTAAGTCGTTAAATCATTTTTGATCGTTTATGAAAAACTAAGCTAGACGGACAGATTCGTGAAAAGTATTTATATTTTTCATTGAGAACGGTTTGAAAAAGGTTGTTTGGATGATTCTCGTTTCAACACGTTATAAAGAGCTTGTCTCTAAAGGAGAGGTTTGTTTTGACCCCGCTCAATTAGCTGTAACAGAATATTTTGATCATTTATTAAAAAAAATTGCGGAACAAAACATCTCTCGTCCTTGGACTTGGAAATTTTGCTCTTTCTTTAATAGAATATTTAAAAGAAAAAAACAAAATATTTCTTGTGTTGTAAAACAAGGGGATGAAAAGGGTTCTTTTCAGGGATTATATGTTTTTGGTGAAGTAGGACGGGGCAAAACTATGCTGATGGATTTGTTCTTTTCTTGTTTGCCTAAAGGTCATAAAAAGCGTGCTCATTTTAATGATTTTATGACTGATGTGCATGAGCGTATTAATTTTTATCGTCAAGCATCTGGGGGTAAAAAATTTAAACAAGATAATCCTATTTTAGCTGTTGCTGAAGATCTTGCACGAGAAGCAAAGGTACTTTGTTTTGATGAGTTTAGTGTAACAGATATTGCTGATGCTATGGTGTTGGGGCGGCTTATTTCTGCTTTGTTTGATAAAGGAATTTTCTTTGTTGCGACTTCAAATGTGGCGCCGGATAACCTTTATTGTAACGGTTTAAATCGTGAACTCTTTTTGCCTTTTATTCAAGTTTTGAAAGCATATGTTCGTGTTGTTAATCTTGATGCAAAAACAGATTATCGTCTTGAAAAATCAAATCTACAGCCTGTGTATGTAGCACCTTTAGGAAAAAAAGCAGATGAATGCATGGATCAAGCATGGGCACTTGTATTGCAAGGACATAAGGAGATATCTGATGAGCTTTCTATAAAAGGGCGCCTTATTCCTATTCCGCGCGTTGGTGCAGGATGTGCACGCTTTGATTATGGAGATTTATGTGCAAAGCCTTTGGCAGCGGCTGAGTATTTGGTATTAGGGGAGCGTTATCATACGATTTTTATTGATAATGTACCGGTCATGGATGATACATGTCGCAATGAAACAAAACGGTTTATTTTGCTTATTGATATTCTTTATGAGCGCCACATACGGTTATTTATGTCGGCAGCGGCAGAGGTGGGGGATTTGTATAAAGGGAATGCACAGATTACGGAAACATTTGAATTTCAAAGAACACAGTCACGTCTTTTTGAAATGCAAAGCCACGATTATTTAAAACTTTGGGAAGAACATTTTCTTTTGAAGAAGAAGCATTGATTATACTTTTACCTTTACGTAAACTGTAAAAACAATAACTCTTTGAAATTAAAGAAACGTAATAATTCTGTTGTATTTTTTTTAAATTCACTTTATCGATACATCGTGATAATTTTCTAATAGTTGTTTCAGCGGAGGTTTGTTGTTTCTGTAAGGAGAAAAATTTGTAAATTTCATTTCTTTACTCCTTTTTATGATATTGTTTGAATATGGTTGAAGTCAAAAATATTCAGTATAGGGACGCTGATGGGTGTGCGCTGAATTATCTAAAAGTTAGGAAAAAATAAAATGGCACGAAAAAAAATAGCTCTCATTGGTTCAGGTATGATTGGTGGTACTTTAGCACATATTATTGGGCTTAAAGAACTTGGTGATGTTGTTTTATTTGATATTGCGGAAGGTGTGCCACAAGGTAAGGCTCTAGATATCGCCGAATCTTCTCCCGTCGACGGTTTTGATATCAGTTTAAAAGGTGCTAATGCTTATGAAGCAATTGAAGGATCTGATGTTGTTATTGTAACAGCAGGCGTTGCGCGAAAACCTGGTATGAGCCGGGATGATCTTTTGGGCATTAATTTAAAGGTGATGGAACAAGTTGGAGCTGGAATTAAAAAATACGCGTCTTCAGCATTTGTTATTTGTATTACCAATCCCCTTGATGCGATGGTGTGGGCATTGCAGAAATTTTCAGGTCTCCCTACACATAAAGTGGTTGGTATGGCTGGTGTTCTTGATTCAGCACGTTTTCGTCATTTCTTATCTGAGGAATTTAAGGTCTCTGTTAAAGATGTGACAGCGTTTGTTTTAGGAGGGCACGGTGATTCAATGGTTCCTCTCGTGCGTTATTCAACGGTTGGTGGTATTTCTTTGCCTGATCTTGTAAAGATGGGCTGGACGACACAGGAAAGAATTGATCAAATTATCCAGCGTACCCGTGATGGTGGTGCAGAAATTGTTGGTTTGTTAAAAACAGGTTCTGCTTATTATGCACCAGCAGCTTCTGCTGTTTCTATGGCTGAGGCCTATTTAAAGGACACTAAGCGTGTTGTGCCTGTTGCAGCTTATCTTTCAGGAGAATATGGGGTTAATGATACCTACGTTGGTGTTCCTGTTGTAGTTGGTGCAGGTGGTGTTGAGCGAGTCATTGAAATTGATCTTGATAAAGAAGAAAGAGATGCTTTTGATCATTCAGTAAATGCAGTTAAAAAGCTTTGTGAAGCTTGTATTGCTCTTGTGCCTAGTCTCAAGTAAATTGAACAAGATTTAATTCATTAAAACTAAGTATTTAGAATATTAAAACTTTAGGATTAATAATGATCCATAAAAGAAAAGGACAAATGCATGAATATCCATGAGTATCAGGCCAAACGTCTGCTTCATGAATATGGAGCACCAATTGCAAATGGTGTCGCTGTTTATTCTATAGAGCAAGCTGAAAAATGGGCGGAAAAATTGCCCGGACCTCTCTATGTGGTTAAAAGTCAGATACACGCTGGTGGTCGTGGTAAGGGTAAGTTTAAAGAACTTGGTCCTGATGCAAAGGGTGGTGTTCGGCTTGCAAAATCTGTTGAAGAAGTTGTTGCAAATGTTCAAGAAATGCTTGGTAAAACTTTGGTAACCAAACAAACGGGTCCAGAGGGTAAGCAGGTCAATCGTCTTTACATTGAGGATGGTGCCGATATTGAAAGGGAGCTTTATCTTTCACTTTTGGTTGATCGTGGCGTTGGTCGAATTGCTTTTGTTGTTTCAACAGAAGGTGGAATGGATATTGAAACGGTTGCTGAAGAGACACCAGAAAAAATATTCACGCTTCCCATTGATGCTGTAGAGGGTGTTACTTCTGCTGATTGTGCGAGACTTTGTGATGCATTGAAACTACAAAGTAGTGCGCGAGAAGATGGTGAAAAGCTTTTTCCGATTCTCTATAAGGCATTTTGTGAAAAAGATATGAGCCTTTTAGAAATCAATCCGCTTATTGTGATGAAAGATGGTCGTTTACGTGTTCTTGATGCAAAAGTTTCTTTTGATAATAATGCTCTATTTCGTCATCCAGATATTTTAGAATTACGCGATCTTTCAGAAGAGGATCCAAAAGAAATTGAAGCATCAAAGCATGATCTTGCTTATGTTGCTCTTGAGGGTACAATTGGCTGCATGGTTAATGGTGCGGGTCTTGCTATGGCAACAATGGATATTATCAAACTCTATGGAGCTGAGCCTGCAAATTTTCTTGACGTTGGTGGTGGAGCGTCAAAAGAAAAGGTGACAGCTGCTTTTAAAATTATTACGGCCGATCCAAATGTTAAGGGCATTTTGGTTAACATTTTTGGTGGTATTATGCGTTGTGATGTCATTGCTGAAGGTGTGGTTGCTGCTGTTCGTGAGGTTGGTTTAAAGGTTCCCTTAGTTGTTCGTCTTGAAGGCACTAATGTTGAGCAGGGTAAAGCAATTATCAATGAAAGTGGTTTGAATGTTATTCCTGCTGATGATTTAGATGATGCTGCTCAAAAAATTGTTGCAGCCGTGAAGGGAGCTTAAGCTATGTCGATTCTTGTGAATAAAGAGACAAAAGTTCTAGTTCAAGGGCTTACAGGAAAAACAGGAACATTTCATACAGAACAGGCGCTTGCTTATCATGGTACGCAAATGGTTGGGGGTGTTAATCCTAAAAAGGGTGGAGAAACATGGGAAGGTTCAAAAGGCGAAACTCTTCCTATCTTTGCTAATGTTGCAGAAGCAAAGGAAAAAACAGGCGCGGATGCTTCTGTTATTTATGTTCCGCCTGCAGGGGCTGCGGCAGCTATTATAGAGGCTATTGAAGCTGAAGTTCGTTTAATTATCTGTATTACGGAAGGTATTCCCGTTATGGATATGGTTAAAGTGAAGGCGCGGTTAGAAAACTCAAAGTCTCGTCTTATTGGTCCTAATTGTCCTGGTATTCTTACACCAAATGAATGTAAAATTGGTATTATGCCTGGTTCTATTTTTAGAAAAGGTTCTGTTGGGGTTGTTTCGAGGTCGGGAACTTTAACTTATGAAGCCGTTTTTCAAACGAGTCAGGAAGGTCTCGGGCAAACAACTGCGATAGGGATTGGTGGCGACCCTGTTAAGGGCACTGAATTTATTGATGTGTTGGAAATGTTTTTAGCGGATGATGAAACTCAGTCTATTGTTATGATTGGGGAGATTGGTGGTTCTGCTGAAGAAGAAGCAGCACAGTTTCTGCAAGATGAAGCAAAAAAAGGTCGTAAAAAACCAGTTGTTGGCTTTATTGCTGGCCGTACAGCTCCTCCAGGACGTACAATGGGACATGCTGGTGCTGTTATTTCTGGTGGTAAAGGTGGAGCAGAAGATAAAATTGCGGCAATGGAATCAGCAGGGATTCGAGTGTCTCCTTCACCATCACAGATAGGTAAGACTTTGATGTCAGTTTTGAAGGGCTAAAAGAAAATTTCATCTGAATAAGAAAAAGTTCTTAGATTCAGGTGAAAAAACTTGAGTATAAAAAGGTAAAACTTTTTTGAATGTTTGAATCATTGCTTGTTTTGTAAGCATTTAAAGGTTGAAAAGAGATATAAGGAGACGGAATAGATGTTCCGGAGAGGTATATGGCAAGGCAGGACGAAATAAATAGCCTTTTTGCACAGACATCATTTCTTTATGGTGGCAATGCGGATTATATAGATCAACTTTATGCTCAATATGAAAAAGATCCTACCAGTGTTGATTCACAGTGGCGTGCTTTTTTTGAAGGACTTCATGATAATAAAGAAGATGTTCTCAGAAATGCTGAAGGGGCAACATGGCAAAGTGATCATTGGCCAGTAAAGGCAAATGGAGAATTGGTTTCTGCTCTTGATGGTGATTGGTCTTCTCTTGAAAAATATCTTGGTGATAAATTAAAGGAAAAAGCAATAACAGGTGCTGCACAAAAGGGAAAAACTTCCAGTGAGCAAGATGTTATTCGTGCAACACGTGATTCCGTTCATGCAATTATGATGATTCGTGCTTTTCGAGCACGGGGGCATCTTCGGGCAAAGCTTGACCCTCTTCAATTGGCCGAAAAACAAGAAGATTATAAGGAACTTTCTCCAGAAGCTTATGGTTTTACTCCAGCTGATTATGAGCGTCCCATTTTTATTGATAATGTTTTAGGGTTGGAATATGCAACTATTCCACAAATGCTTGAAATTCTCAACCGTACTTATTGTTCAACAATCGGTGTGGAATATATGCATGTTTCTGATCCGGTTCAGAAAGCATGGCTTCAAGAACGCATTGAAGGGCGAGATGAAAAAATTTCTTTCACACAACAAGACAAGAAAGCTATCCTTAATAAGCTTATTCAGGCGGAAGGTTTCGAACAGTTTTTAGACACTAAATATAAAGGTACAAAGCGTTTTGGACTCGATGGTGGTGAAGCGCTGATTCCCGCTCTTGAACAGATTATCAAATGTGGTAGTGCTTTAGGGGTTAGGGAAGTTATTTTAGGAATGGCACATCGTGGTCGTTTAAATGTTCTTTCACAAGTTCTTGCCAAGCCGCATAGGGCTATTTTTCATGAGTTCAAAGGGGGATCTTATAAGCCTGATGATGTGGAGGGATCCGGTGATGTCAAATATCATTTGGGAACTTCAGCTGATCTTGAATTTGATGGTAAAAAAGTTCATTTATCGCTGTTGGCCAATCCATCTCATCTTGAGATTGTTGATCCGGTTGTTATAGGAAAAGCACGTGCTAAACAAGATCAACTTATGGGACCTGCGTATACTGATTTACTCTCATTAAGTGAGCGTTCAAAAGTGATGCCATTGCTTATTCATGGTGATGCTGCTTTTGCAGGACAAGGCGTTATCCAAGAAACTTTTGGTCTTTCAGGTCTTAAAGGTTATCGTGTTGCAGGCTCACTTCATGTGATTATCAATAATCAGATTGGTTTTACAACATCTCCGCGTTTTTCACGTTCTTCGCCTTATCCATCAGATGTTGCAAAAATGATTGATGCACCAATTTTCCATGTGAATGGTGATGATCCTGAGGCAGTTGTTTTTGTTGCAAAAATAGCAACAGAGTTTCGCCAAATTTTCCATAAACCAGTGGTTATTGATATGTTTTGTTATCGCCGTTATGGGCATAATGAAGGTGATGAGCCTTCCTTTACGCAGCCACTTATGTACAAGGCAATTCGTAATCATAAAACAACACTTCAACTTTATAGTGACCAATTGGTAGCAGAAGGGGTGATTTCTCTAGAAGAGATTGAGCAACAAAAAAAATTATGGCGCGATAAGCTTGAAGGTGAATTTGAAGCAAGTGCTTCTTATAAGCCTAATAAGGCTGATTGGCTTGATGGAAGCTGGACGGGACTCAAAGCTTTTAGTAGTTCTGATGAGCAACATTCTAGAACAACCGGTGTTGAATTAAAAATTTTAAAGGAAATTGGTCAAAAAATTGTCGAAATTCCGGCAGATTTTCGCGTTCACAAAACCATTCAACGTTTTTTAAATAATCGTGCTAAAATTTTTGAAACCGGTGAGGGTGTTGACTGGGCAACCGCTGAAGCTCTAGCTTTTGGTTCGCTTTGTTTGGAAGGAGCACCGGTTCGTCTTTCCGGTGAGGATGTTGAACGGGGAACTTTTTCGCAACGTCATTCAGTTCTTTATGACCAAGAAAATGAGGCGCGTTATATTCCTTTGAATCATTTACAAAAGGGGCAAGCGCTTTATGAAGTTGTTAATTCTATGCTTTCTGAAGAAGCTGTTCTTGGTTTTGAATATGGATATTCTCTTGCTGAACCACGTGGTTTAACGCTTTGGGAAGCGCAATTTGGTGATTTCTCCAATGGTGCACAGGTCATTTTTGACCAATTTATTTCTTCTGCGGAGCGTAAGTGGCTTCGTATGTCTGGTCTTGTGTGTTTATTGCCTCATGGTTTTGAAGGGCAAGGGCCGGAGCATTCTTCTGCACGTTTAGAACGGTTTCTTCAACTTTGTGCGGAAGATAATATGCAGGTTGCTAATTGTACAACCCCTGCAAATTATTTTCATATTTTGCGTCGACAAATTAAGCGTGATTTCCGTAAGCCATTGATTTTGATGACACCGAAATCACTTTTACGTCATAAGCGAGCCGTTTCTCTTCTCAATGAAATGGGGCCAGAAACAAGTTTCTGTCGTGTTTTGCTTGATGATGCAGAATGTCTCAAAGATTCTGTCATTAAGTTGCAAAAAGATAATAAAATTCGCCGTGTCGTTCTTTGTACTGGTAAGGTTTATTACGACCTTTATGAAGAACGTGAAAAAAAGGGTATTGATGATGTTTACCTCCTTCGTGTTGAACAACTTTATCCTTTCCCTGCTAAAGTTTTGGTGAATGTGTTGTCGCGCTTTTTGCAGGCGGAAGTTTTTTGGTGCCAAGAGGAACCAAAAAACATGGGGGCTTGGTCATTTATTGAGCCTTATTTGGAATGGGTTTTGACGCATATTAATGCGCAATATTCACGTGCTCGTTATGCAGGACGTCCTGCGAGTGCGTCACCGGCCTCTGGGTTAATGGTGAAACACCTTGAACAACTGGCTGCGTTTCTTAAAGACGCGTTAGGTTCTTAATTTATTACTACTCTGATGTATGGAAAAATATTATGACTACTGAAATTCGTGTTCCTACTTTGGGCGAATCGGTTACCGAAGCAACGATTGGCAAATGGTTTAAAAAACTTGGCGAAGCTGTCGCTATGGATGAGCCTTTGGTTGAATTAGAAACTGATAAGGTAACCGTTGAAGTTCCTTCTCCTGTTGCGGGAAAATTATCTGAAATCATTGCAAAAGAAGGCGATACGGTTGAAGTAAATGCTCTTTTAGGAGTGGTGGAAGCTGGAGAAGCTGGTGTCTCCCAATCATCTTCACCTTCTGCTACACTTGTTCCAGCAGCTTCATCTGAATCGGAGAAGCCTGCTTCGAGCAGTACAATGCCTCCTTCTCCTTCAGCAGCAAAATTGATGGCTGAAAATAATGTTGCAAAAAGCGATATTTCAGGTTCTGGAAAACGTGGACAAATTCTTAAAGAAGATGTTCTTGGTGGATTAAAACAAAGTACAAATGCTCCTACACCCTCTTCTTCTGCGACGAGTTCTTCGGCAACTCCTGTTCAAGAAACACGTGAAGAGCGGGTTCGTATGACGAAATTGCGTCAAACAATTGCTCGCCGTCTTAAAGATGCACAAAATATAGCAGCAATGTTAACCACATTTAATGAGGTTGATATGTCAGCGGTGATGGATTTGCGCAAGCGTTATAAGGATCTTTTTGAAAAGAAACATGGTGTTAAACTTGGTTTTATGGGTTTTTTTACCAAGGCTGTTTGTCATGCATTAAAAGAACTTCCCGCTGTTAATGCCGAGATTGATGGGACAGATATTGTTTACAAAAACTATGTCAATGTCGGAATTGCTGTTGGAACGGATAAAGGGCTTGTTGTTCCAGTGGTGCGAGATGCAGATCAAATGTCATTGGCAGAGATTGAAAAAGAGATTGGGCGTTTGGGGCGTCTTGCGCGTGATGGAAAATTAGCCGTTTCTGATATGCAGGGCGGAACTTTTACCATTACCAATGGTGGTGTGTATGGATCGTTGATGTCAACACCGATTTTGAATGCACCACAATCTGGTATTTTGGGAATGCATGCGATTAAAGAGCGAGCAATGGTTGTTGAGGGCCAAGTTGTGATCCGCCCCATGATGTATTTAGCGCTTTCTTACGATCACCGTATTGTGGATGGGCAAGAAGCTGTAACTTTCCTTGTACGTGTTAAGGAAAGCTTAGAGGATCCGGAACGCCTTGTTCTTGATTTGTAAAATACAGTTTTCAGGATGAAAGGAGAAACGGATGTCTTATGATGTGGCTGTGATCGGAGCAGGTCCAGGAGGTTATGTAGCAGCAATAAAGGCTGCACAACTGGGGCTTAAAGTAGCGATTATTGAAAAGCGTACAACATTAGGAGGAACATGTCTCAATGTTGGTTGTATTCCTTCTAAAGCATTGTTGCATGCTTCAGAAGTGTTTTCTGAAACCCAGCATGGTTTTGAAACGCTTGGTATTTCTATTGGTAAATCTAAGCTTAATCTTGAACAAATGATGGTTCATAAGAAAGCTGTGGTGACAGCCAATACAAGTGGTGTTTCTTTTTTGATGAAAAAAAATAAAGTTGATACTTTTTTTGGGACAGCCAAAATTTTGAGTGCGGGTCATGTGGAGGTTGTTGCCAGAGATGGTAATAAACAAACAATTGAAACAAAAAATATTATTATTGCTACCGGTTCAGAGAGTTCAGGCATTCCAGGGGTGAATGTTGAAATTGATGAAAAGACTATTGTTTCTTCTACGGGAGCTCTTTCACTTGAAAAAGTACCAGAGCATATGATTGTAGTGGGTGCTGGTGTTATTGGTTCAGAACTTGGATCAGTTTGGAGCCGTTTAGGTGCTAAAGTTACCATTATTGAGTATCTTAATAAAATTTTGGGCTCAATGGATGGTGAAGTTTCACGGCAATTTCAGAAATTAATGGAAAAACAGGGGATAGAATATAAAACGGGAACAAAAGTAACAGCTGTTACACAATCCGGCTCAACTGCTCAGGTGACTTTTGAAGCCGTCAAAGGTGGCGCAGCTGAAACTTTAGAGGCTGATGTTGTGCTTATTGCTACTGGACGTTCTCCGTATACGGAGGGGCTTGGCTTACAAGAGGCTGGTGTTCAGTTAGATGAACGCGGATTTATTGCAATTGATGCTCATTGGCAGACGAATGTTCCAGGAATTTATGCGATTGGTGATGTCGTAAAAGGGCCAATGTTAGCGCATAAAGCAGAGGAAGAAGGCGTTGCTGTGGCAGAAATTTTGGCAGGTCAAAAAGGGCATGTTAATTTTGATGTCATTCCTAGTGTTGTTTATACGCAGCCGGAAATTGCGAGTGTAGGAAGGACAGAAGAAGAGCTAAAAACTGCTGGTATTGAATATAATGTTGGCAAATTTCCTTTTATGGCTAATGGTCGTGCACGTGCAATGCAAAAGAGTGATGGGTTCGTTAAAATCCTTTCTGATAAAAAAACAGATCGGGTATTAGGGGGGCATATTCTTGGATTTGGTGCTGGTGAAATGATCCATGAAATTGCAGTTTTAATGGAATTTGGTGGTTCATCAGAAGATCTGGGGCGTTGTTGCCACGCACATCCTACTTTATCAGAAGCCGTGCGTGAGGCAGCTTTGGCAACATTTGCTAAACCACTTCATATTTAAAAAGCTTTTAAAAAGTACATTTTAAAAGGCATAGGAGGCAGAAAATATTTGTGAAGCATACAACAACATTTTAAAACTTTAAAAAGGAATACAACCAATTATATTGAAATATTCCGTTTGTTGTATGCTTTTCGATAATTACTGTTTTAAAATTCAGTTGTGTAGTTTTTATTGATTATCCTGTTGTGCATTATCGTTTAGAGCGGTGGTGTTTGTTTGGTTTATGTAAAGTTTTACATATGGGGTGGTTTTTTATACTATTATAAAATATTTAGGATAGGGTTCTGAGCCTATTTGCGTGCTTTGTTTTAAGAACACATCTCTCAAAATGCGCAAACCTACTTCACGATGGTGCTCGTGAATGGTATAGCTGTAAAGTTCCTCTTGAAATATATAAAATTCATTCAAATTGTTATAATACCTATTTGTGCATCATCATCTTTATGTTTAGTAAACGTATACGCTGACGTTATAATGCACTTTTTCAGTTCTCAATATTGCTAAAGCTCTTTATTATTTGAGAGTTTTTATAAGAGAATATTACAGTTTTCAGCGTTATTAATCAAGTTGAAAATGATATTTATTGTTATAAATCAATGTTTTATATATGAAAATGAATCATGTGAAGAGGGAAGCCAAGAGGAATTCGCTCAAAGAAATTTAATTGTTTAATGATTGGAGTGGGTTAAGGATCTTTGTCATTTAAGATAAAGAGGGGAGGGATTGAATATTCTACAAAATACCACCCTTTTTTAAAAGAGCGGTATTTTTATTATCTTTGTTTATGACACTATCTTTTTGATGATAATGACAAGTTATACAGTGTGATTAAATTAGTTTTTGCTTCTCTGTTTTTCTTGATCATTGCTTGTTATGTCTTAGAAAGATGATATGTCTCTTCTTTAAGGTTGTTAAGAAATCGTAATGTTGCCAAAATATAACGAATAGCTAAAATTTTTTTGAAAACCATAATTACATGAGAATATTAAGTTTGTTTTCATTGGGCAGTTTTCTGATAACTTAAAAAATCAAGCATATGCTTTCTATAGGTATAAATTTAAAATTCTAATTTTTTATCCTCTTGTTGTTCTCTTATAAAAGTGGGAAGCCCCATACGATCAAGATATTTAAGGAAAGGGCGGGGTGGTAATTCCTCTACATTGACCATAGTCTTAACATCCCATTCGCCTGTAGCAATGAGAAGGGCTGTAGCAGCGGCTGGTACGCCAGCGGTATAGGAAATGCCTTGTGCTCCAGTTTCATGAAAAGCTTGTTTGTGATCGGCTATATTATAGATAAAAATTTCTCGCAGGTGCCCATCTTTTTCGCCTTTAATAAGATCTCCGATACAGGTTTTTCCTGTGTAGTCTGGGGCGAGAGAGGAAGGGTCGGGTAAGACGGCTTTCACGACTTTCAAGGGCACGACTTCTTGACCTTCTGCTGTTTTAATCGGTTGTTCGGATAAGAGTCCGAGGTTTTTTAGAACCGTAAAAACAGTGATATAACGTTCACCAAATCCCATCCAGAAACGGACATTCTCCACATCGAGATTTTTTGATAATGAATGAATTTCATCATGTCCCGTCATATAGGCTTTTTGTTTTCCAACAACGGGAAGATCCCATTCATGGCTGACTTCAAACATTTTATTGGAAGTCCATTTTTTATTTTGCCATGACCATACTTGTCCTGTAAACTCACGGAAGTTAATTTCTGGATCAAAATTTGTAGCAAACCAACGCCCATGATTTCCGGCATTAATATCAATAATATCAATATCTGTGATTTTATCAAAATAATTATCACGCGCTAATGCTGCGTAAGCATTCACTACACCTGGGTCAAAACCTGCTCCTAAAATAGCGGTTATACCAGCTTTTTCACATTCTTGACGCCGAGGCCATTCATAATTGCCATACCAAGGAGGTGTTTCACAGATTTTCAACGGGTCTTCATGAATCGCTGTATCGATATAAGCGCATTTGGTTTCAATACAAGCTGAAAGAACAGACATATTAAGAAAGGCAGAACCAACATTAATGACAATTTCGCATTTGGTCTTTTGGATGAGCTTTATAGTTTCTTCTACATTCATGGCATTGAGCGAATGGCTTTTGAGAACACCCTGTTCTTTCATTGTGTTTTTTTCTTTAATGGAAGCAATGATGGCTTCACATTTTTTGAGTGTTCGTGAAGCAATGTGAATTTCACCAAAAATATCGTTGTTTTGAGCACATTTGTGTGCAACAACTTGTGCAACACCTCCAGCACCAATAATGAGAACATTTTTTTTCATTGTAGGTTCATCTCCTTTTTAATACTGTTGTATGACGTTTTTATGGTTGATCTTTATGAAAGGCTTTTCTGATAGTCGTTATAGCTGAATTGGCGTTGAAGTGTTAGTGTACCATCGCATTCTTTGAGAACAATAGCAGGCATTGTAACGCCATTAAACCAGTTTTTCTTGACCATTGTATAACCTGCTGCATCCTGAAAAGACAGCCGATCGCCTATTTTAAGAGGTTGTTGAAATTGAAATGTTCCAAAAATATCACCAGCAAGACAAGATTTTCCACAAACCATGATTTCATGGGGACCTTGATTGGGTTCTAATTTGGCATTTTCACGATAAATGAGAAGATCAAGCATATGTGCTTCAATTGAGCTGTCAACGATGGCAAGATTCTTTTCATTATACAATGTGTCAAGAACACTGACTTCTAATGTGGTGCTTTTGGTGATAGCAGCTTCTCCTGGTTCTAGAAAAATAGTAACACCATGGGTTTTAGAAAATTGTTTTAAACGTTTTGCGAAAGATTCTAAAGGATAATTTTCAGCGGTAAAATGGATTCCGCCACCAAGGCTTATCCAGTCAACAGCAGAAAAAAGTTCTGCAAATTTTTCTTCCATGTGATTCAGCATTTGATTAAAAAGATTAAAATCAGCATTTTCGCAATTGTTGTGGATCATTAGGCCATTGATGAGGGGTAGAACTTCTTTTATAGCGCTTTGATTGGTTTCGCCTAAGCGGCTAAAAGGGCGGGAGGGATTGGCAAGATCAAAATTGGATGCGCTGATTCCTGGATTTAACCTCAAACCCCGTTGGATGGTTTTGCTAGCTTTAGAAAAACGTTGAAGTTGTTGGATTGAGTTAAAGATAATTTTGTCTGCATAGCCACAGGCTTCATCAATTTCATGATCGGCCCAAGCAACCGAATAAGCATGTGTTTCTTTGCCAAATTTTTCTCTTCCTAAACGCAGCTCATAAAGGGATGATGATGTGGTTCCATCCATGAACTCAGACATTAAATCAAAAACACTCCATGTGGCAAAACATTTCAAAGCAAGTAAAATTTTAGCTCCAGACATTTCCCGTAAACGAGAAATTGTTTGCATGTTTTTGATGAGTTTCGATTTGTCTATAAGATAGTAGGGGGTTTTTATCATCATTTATTCATTCTTTTTTGAAGGATCTTATTACCAAGATCAACGTTTAGTACAAAGAGTAACAGAATGTCTCAAGAAAAAAGAGTCTTAAGAAAAGAATCTGTTTCTGTCTAGCAAGAGAAAGGCTTTCTGTAATTACTGTTGTTTATTATTTTGAGTTTTGCGTTATGAGTATGAAAAAAAAATTATATTATGCTTTAGCTTTTGTATTGGTTAGCAGTTTTTTCATTATAACAACTACTCTTGTTAATTGGGGGAAAAATAGGAGTTATGCTAAAGCCAAACTGGTTACTCAGACTTCTGTCCAAGATAGTTCGGTGCCTTTGATTTTTACGGGGCGTAGAGAACTTAATGGTTTTAAAGGTTATCGTCATTATCGGCGTGGTTATCGTAAATATAGTGATAATTGGTGGTATCCTGAAGTGGCATTTGTTACATCACGGCACTTAAGCACAAAAGGCGCATCATTAAAAGTTGTACCAGATGCTAAAAAAGTGTTTTTAACGTCTTCTTCGGAAAAATTAGAAAAAAAAGAGCCATGGATGCTTAAACAACATATTGAATCTTGCCGTGCGCGTTATCGCTCTTATAATAAAAATGATAATAGTTTTCAGCCTTTTCACGGGGGGCGTAAACAGTGTTTATCACGCTTTTTTAAAGGATAGAAATTATTAAATAAATTTTTAATTGCTTCTTGTCGTGGGCGTTATTGTTCTTACAATAAAGAGAGAACTTGCGTGGTGCGTAGCATTTTCATGCAAGCGTTTTTTTTGAAAAATTTAAATACTTTTAAGTTTTATTAAATCTTATTATCATTAAGTGTGGAATGGGGGGAGGATATAAGTTTTTGTTTTGTCGATGACAAAATATTAAGGACAGGATGGAGTTGAAAGAATGACAACACGGGAAGCAATGTTGATATTGCTCGTTTTGCTTCCCTTTGGTGGAAGTGCTGTCATTGGCTTTTTTCGCTCGACAGCAAAAAATAATGAAGCATGGTTTGCTGGGATTGTTGCACTTTTCTGTCTTATTTTTACAATAATGCTTTATCCAGAAGTTTGCGAAAACCACATAGTGCGTTTAGATATTTCTTGGCTTCCAGAATGTGGGAGCGATTTGATTCTCCGTATAGATGGTTTGTCGTGGCTTTTTTGCTTGCTCATTACAGGAATTGGGCTGCTTGTTGTCATTTATTCACGTTATTACATGGATCCAGCAGATTCTGTACCGCGATTTTTTTCCTTTTTTTTGGCCTTTATGGGATCAATGACGGGAATAGTCTTATCAGGCAATCTCGTCTTTTTGGTTATTTTTTGGGAACTCACCAGCATTTTTTCTTTTTTGTTGATCGGCTATTGGTACCATAATGCAAGTGCGCGTGAGGGTGCGCGTATGGCTCTAACGATCACAGGTTTTGGCGGTTTTGCTCTTTTTATTGGGGTTTTATTGATTGGGTATATTGTTGGCAGTTTTGATTTGGATAAGGTGCTTCAGTCTGGAGATATGATTCGGTCAAGTTCTCTTTATAGTCCTGTCCTTATTTGTATTTTATTGGGGGGATTAACAAAAAGTGCGCAGTTTCCCTTTCATTTTTGGCTGCCCAATGCGATGGCTGCTCCAACCCCCGTATCGGCTTATTTGCATTCAGCAACCATGGTAAAAGCGGGATTGTTTTTACTTGTTCGTTTATGGCCTGTGCTTTCTGGGACAGAATCTTGGTTTTGGCTAGTTGGCTTTTCAGGACTCTCGACATTGCTTCTTGGTGCTTATTTTTCCATGTTTCAGCAAGACTTGAAAGGACTGCTTGCTTACTCGACTATTAGTCATCTTGGATTGATTACCACGCTTTTAAGCCTTGGTAGTCCACTTGCTTGTGTTGCAGCGATCTTCCATATGGCCAATCATGCTACTTTTAAAGCTTCTTTATTTATGGCTGCTGGTATTATTGATCACGAGACGGGAACACGTGATATGCGTAAATTGTCAGGGCTTTATCGCTCTATGCCTATTACAGCAACTCTCGCTTTAGTTGCAAGTGCAGCGATGGCTGGAGTTCCCTTGTTGAATGGTTTTTTATCGAAAGAGATGTTTTTTGCTGAAGCTGTTGAAACGCATATGGAATCATGGCTCGATTGGATTGCACCTTATGTAGCAACGCTGGCTAGTTTGTTTAGTGTAACCTATTCTATACGCTTTATTCATGGCGTTTTTTTGGGTCCAAAACCTGTCAATTTACCCAAAACTCCCCATGAACCACCGCATTTCATGCGTTTACCAATGGAGCTTTTGGTGTTTATTTGTTTAGCCGTTGGTATTTTTCCTAATTTAACTATAGGACCTATTTTAGATAACGCGGTCGTGTCTGTTTTAGGATCAATGACAATCCCTTATAGTTTAGCCGTTTGGCATGGGTTGAATACTCCATTAGTGATGAGTTTTGTTGCGTTATTAGGAGGCGGATTGCTCTACGCTGTCGGGCACCGTTATTTTTTATCCTGTGATGATGGAGCACCTTTTTTTCGTCACTTAAATGGACCGCGTATTTTTGAACGTATTCTCGTGATTATTTCTTGGAAATGGGCACGTGCGGTGGAATCTATTTTATCAACACGCCGTTTGCAGATACAGTTGCACTGGATTTTTTGGGTGTGTTTTGCATTTGTTGGTCTTTTACTTTGGTGCGATGGTTTCATTTCAGCGGGGGCGTTACCGCTTTTTCCAGTTGATATTCCTTTTCTTGCTCTTTGGTTAGTCGGCGGATTATGTGCGCTTTTAGTTGCTTGGCAAGCAAAGTTTCATCGTCTTGCATCACTCATGTTGTCGGGGGGAGCTGGTTTGATGACTTGTGCAACCTTTTTATGGCTTTCTGCTCCTGATTTAGCAATAACACAATTAGTTGTTGAGGTTGTTACAGTCGTCTTATTATTGCTTGGTTTACGGTGGTTGCCTAAACGTTTGCATAATCCTACACCAACGCCTGTTCGTTTTTTCGTGCGCTTGCGTCGTATCCGTGATTTCATCATAGCCCTTGTGGGAGGTGCTGGTGTAGCATGGCTCTCTTTTGCAGTGATGACACGTCCTCAAGGCACGACGATTTCTGATTTTTTTCTCACCAAGGCTTACTCTGATGCTGGTGGTCGCAATGTTGTGAATGTGTTGTTGGTTGATTTCCGTGGTTTTGATACTATGGGAGAAATTGTCGTTTTGGGTGTTGTTTCTCTCACTGTTTTTGCCCTTTTACGGCGGTTTCGTCCTGCCCCTGAAAGTATTGATGCACCTTTTCAACAACGTGTTCAAAAAGCCTTTGATATGGCACAGCCTAATCGAAATGTGGGAGATACAGTTTTGAATTATTTAGCTGTTCCTGCTGTTATTATGGGTTGGCTCTTTCCGATTATTATCGCTTTTGCTGTTTATTTATTCATGCGAGGGCATGATCTGCCAGGAGGTGGATTTGTTGGTGGTATTACTTTGGCGATAGGATTTATTTTACAATATCTTGCACGCGATATTCGGTGGGTGGAAACGCATTTGAGAGTTTTACCTTTGCGTTGGATGGGCTTTGGCTTATTGTTGTCAGTCGTAACGGGGATGGGCTCTTGGTTTTTTGGATATCCTTTTTTAACATCCTTTTTTCGATATATTCATTTTCCGTTAATTGGAAAAGTTCCCATGGCATCTGCTTTTTTGTTTGATTTTGGTGTGCTTTCTCTTGTGTTAGGAGCAACTGTTCTCATTTTAATTGCACTTGCACACCAGTCAATTCGGAGTTACCGAATCGGGAAGAAACCTGTTTTGAAAGAGAAGGAAAATTAATGGAAATTGTTCTTTCTTTAGGTATTGGTATTCTTGTTGGATCAGGAATTTGGCTTATTTTACGTCCACGCACTTTTCAAGTCATTCTTGGTTTGTCTTTGATTTCCTATGGTGTCAATCTTTTTATGTTTTCAATGAGTAGACCGCGTAGTAATGCTGCGCCAATTGTTGATCCTACTGCTGTTATTAATCCAGCTAATTATGTCGATCCTCTCCCTCAAGCTTTAGTTTTAACTGCGATTGTGATTGGTTTTGCAACGACAGCTTTATTTTTAGTTATTCTCTTGGTTTCACGCGGTTTAACGGGTTCAGATCACGTTGATGGACGTGAGGTGCAGTGATGGAAGTAGGGGTGCATCATCTCCTTATTTTGCCTATTCTTTTGCCGTTAATCACTGGAGCTGCTCTACTTTTCTATGATGAACGGCGTTCGAAATTTAAATCATTGATTAGTCTTTTTTCGGCGGGATTGTCGGTCGTTATTGCTGTTTTATTAATTATACGTACTCTTGAAATAGCGCCGGCTTGTGATGTTTATCGGCTTGGCAATTGGCCCTCTTCCTTCGGAATTGTTTTGGTCCTTGATCGTTTAAGCGCCATGATGCTTTTACTTTCAAGCTTGTTGGTGACTAGCGTACTGGTTTTTGCGCGGGCTTATTGGTACAAAGCGGGTTCTCATTTTCAGTCACTGATGCAATTTTTTATGGTGGGGATAAATGGCGCTTTTTTGACCGGTGATTTATTTAATTTATTTGTATTTTTTGAAGTTATGTTAACGGCTTCCTATGGGCTTGCTTTGCATGGTTCTGGTCAGGCACGCGTACGCGCAGGGTTGCATTATGTCGTGGTTAATCTTGTTGCTTCATTACTTTTTTTAGTTGGTACAGCACTCATTTATGGAGTCGCTGGTACTCTTAATATGGCCGATTTGGCTGTTAAAATAAAATATATATCTTCTACAGATATTGTTTTGTTCGAAATAGGTGTTGCACTTCTAGGTATTGCTTTTTTGCTTAAGGCTGGTATGTGGCCGCTTAATTTTTGGTTGGTGCCAACTTATAGTGCAGCAGTAGCGCCTGTTGGAGCTTCTTTTGCGCTTTTGAGCAAGGTGGGTATTTATATTATTTTACGTTTAACGCTGCTGTGGTTTGGTCCTGAAAGTGAATATTTTAACCATTTTGGTCATACCGTTTTGTTTTATGGTGGGTTGGCCACTATGATTTTTGGTTTTATTGGGGTATTGGCGAGTCAAGTTTTAGTGCGTTTGGTAGCTTATAGTGTTCTTGTCTCTTCTGGTACATTGTTGGCAGCAATAGGGATCGGCAATGCAGCACTGACAGCAGGTGCTCTTTTTTATATTGTTTCTTCAACTTTAGCACTGGGAGCTTTTTTTCTTTTGGTAGAGTTGGTTGAACGCTGTCAAGATGTGGCTGCTAATGTTCTGGCTGTCACAATGGAGGTTTATGGTGATGATGAAGAGGAGGAAGAAGATGAAGTTGGCACATATTTCCCTGTAACCTTGGCAATTCTTGGGGCTTGTTTTGGTATTTGTGCCATTTTGATTATTGGATTGCCACCTTTTTCTGGTTTTGTTGCTAAACTTATGATGTTCATGGCAGTTTTAAACCATAGTAGAGAGGATTTTTTTGCCTCTCTTCCGGTTTATCACGATTGGCTTTTTGTGGTTTTTGTTACCCTCTCTGGTTTTGCAGCTTTGATTGCACTGACACGAACGGGGATTCGAACTTTTTGGGTTTCTCTTGAAGGTCGCGTTCCCCGTGTGCAGGTGATAGAATTTGCACCTATTGCTGTTCTTCTTGCTTTGTGTTTTCTTATAACAATTGTAGCCGGTCCTGTTAGTCATTATATGTCTGAAACTGCTAAGACTTTGTATGAACCTCAGAATTATATTGGGAGCGTTTTAACGGATTTTTCTCTCGAAAAGAGGGAGATGAATAAATGAATCGTTTTTGTCCTTCTCCTTTTTTCAGTGGTGTCATTGTCCTTATGTGGCTTATTTTAAATGGTTTTAGTTTAGGGCAATTGCTTTTAGCCATTATAACCGCTTTGTTTTGTGGTTGGATGATACGGCTCCTTGAACCGGAGAAGGTTGCTATTAAAAGTTGGAGTGCGGTTTTTCGTCTTATTTTTCGAGTCTTAATAGATTCTATATCCTCAAATATCTCGGTCGCTTGGTTTGTTTTAACAAAAAGGTCTCGAAAACAGCGATCTGGCTTTATTGTAGTGCCTCTTCTGCTTCATAATCGCACTGCTTTGGCTATTTTAGCGTGCATCCTTTCGGCAACTCCTGGAACGGCTTGGGTTGCCTATAATAGTAAAAAGGGTGAGCTTTTGCTCCATGTCTTAAATTTAAAAAAAGGATATAATTATCAACGATTGATAAAACAACGGTATGAGCAATTACTTTTGGAGATTTTCTTATGAGTATGGTGATCCTTTATTGGGGGCTTTTCTTTTCACAGTTTTTTTTAAGTTTGGCGGTGATCTTCGCATTGTTTCGGTTGATTCGTGGTCCACGGGCACAGGATAGAATTGTTGGTTTGGATGCTCTTTATATAACCACTGTTCTTTTGTTTCTTACATTCGATATCCGTTCAGGAACAACCATTTATTTTGTTGCTGCTCTCATTATTGGGTTGTTGGGGTGTGTATCAAGCATCGCTTTAGCGAAGTTTCTTATGCGGGGGGAGATTATTGAATGAAAGATGACGTATCGCTTGTGGTGGCTATTGCTATCACGGTTTTCTTAATATTAGGGTCTGGATTGACACTGATCGCAACGATAGGTTTGGTGCGTTTTTCCAGTTTTTATCAGCGTTTGCATATGCTTTCAGTATGTACGAGTTGGGGCGTTGGTAGCATTCTTATTTCTTCATTTCTTTATTCAATATTTGTGGACCATTATTTTGTTTTTCATGAAGTGTTGCTGATGTTTTTTTTGTTTTTAACAGCACCGGTAGCTTCTATGTTGCTCTCACATACAGCAGCTTATCGACATCATTCAGAAGAACAGTCAGAAAAACCGCTGGCTCTTTTATTAAACCAGACGGAGGAAAAGTTACCCACGTCAGAAGGAACATCAAGCGATGAGAGCCAGCGCGGTTCTTGAAATGTAAGAACCTTCCTTATTCTATGCTTTTTTCTTCTACACAGTGGATGGGCTTTTCTTCTTTTGGATCATCAATAAGATCGTAAAATATGGCTTCATTTTTAGTTATCCACCAAATGTATTGACCACCTACATATTTTCCTCCAGAAGCGGCAATTACATTAGAACCAATGATGCGCTTACCGTTCCATTTTAAATCAACAAGCGCAATATTGCCAGCATTATGATAAGTTGCCTCAACATGCTCTTTGCTTGTTCCCATATCGCATTGATAGGAGACGGTCTCTGTTGTTGGTTCTGGATCATCTGGTACTTCAATGACTAAAGAACTTGCTAATGCATTAATTGAACCTAGGAGGAACACACTTAAAGTAATGAAAAATTGTTTAGTAAAAGAAATTTTTTTCATAATATTTCCCGTGTTATTTAAAATAATAATGTTGACTCATCTTTACAGAGGATAGGTTTTTTTTCTTCTGGATCCTGAGAAAGGTCATAAAGCATGACTTCTTTGTTCTTCTCCCACCAGATATACTGAGCTCCTGCAAATTTTGCTCCTGTCGCCGCGATGACATTAGCAGCAATGACACGATCACCGTTCCATTTGAAATCAACCAACGAAATATTGTCAGCATTAAGATAGACTGCCTCAACGCGCTCTTTACCTGTTCCAGTATCACACTGGTAGGTAATGGTCTCTGTTTTTGGCTCTGGATTGTCTGGTACCTCAATGATAAAAGAACCAGCTAAGCTATTGTTTGAGCTGAAGATTGATAAACTTAAAGCGGTGAAAAATCCTAAAATATGTAAAGTTTTTTTCATGATGCTTCCCTATATTCCTATATTGCGCACAAAGAATAATTTGATTGATACGATGGTGTCTACGGCAGGATTCGAACCTGCGACCCCAGGATTCATACCACTTCGATTTTCACCGCCAGCTTTTCACGGCTGTTTGTGGTCTGGACTGTCTCTTCACCTTGAAGCTTTTGCTCTTTAGGTGCTGCCCGTTCAGTCTCTACACCTTTCTCTCATTTGAAGAGAGACTTGGCTCGGGATTGGCATATAGTCTCCCATGAAGCTTTCCCCGAATTTGAGCAGATTCACTTTGAGGATTTCTCCTCAAAATGCCCAATTTCTTTAGGAATCCTGTGCTCTATCCTACTGAGCTACGCAGACATCATCATACTTATTCCTTTAATAGAAGTATAAAAACGAATCAATTATATTCAATATGAATTAACGAATTTCTGCTAATTTTTGTTCCAGAAAAGTCAAAACTGCTTCCGGAGAGACATTTTTTGCAATAAATGATTGACCAAGTCCGCGTGTTAAGATGAAGGTCAAATTGTTTTGCGAAACTTTTTTATCTTGAGCAATGAGAGTTATTAAACTTTCAGCATCTGGTAACTTCCCTGGGATATCCTTTAATTGTGTAGGCAAACCTATAGATTTGAAGTGTGCTTCAATGCGTTGTGTAAGTGTGGGGTTTATCAAATTTAGTTGAGCAGAAAATTGATGCGCTAGAATCATTCCAATTGCTACAGCTTCACCGTGAATTAAACGCTTTGATTCATAAGCCGTTGCTGTTTCAAGCATGTGTCCAAATGTATGGCCGAGATTTAAGAGCGCGCGCTCTCCTGTTTCTTGTTCGTCACGTGCTACAATGGCGGTTTTAAATTGGCATGAGCGGACAATGGCTTCTGTTCGCATAGGGCCATTAGAAAAGACTTCTTGTCCATTTTTTTCAAGCCATTCAAAGAAATTAGGCTGGTTAATGAGTCCATATTTGACCATTTCTGCGTAACCAGCACGAAATTCGCGCGGTGGTAGGGTATCAAGAAGACATGTGTCAGCAATAACGCATTGCGGTTGATAAAAAGTACCAATAAGATTTTTACCATATTGGCTATTGATTCCAGTTTTTCCACCAACGGAGGAATCAATTTGTGCAAGAAGCGTTGTGGGCATTTGAATGAAGTTCATACCACGGCGGATTATACTTGCCGCAAATCCTGCTAGATCGCCAATGACACCACCGCCAAAAGCAATAACACAGTCGCCTCTTTCTAAACGCGCAGCAAGAATTTGATCGATGACAACTTGCAGGGTTGAAAATGATTTTGATTGTTCTCCCGCTTCTACAATAATAGGGACAGTATGAATTTTATTTTTTGTTAACTCTGCTTGTAATATCTCCAAATGAAGGGAAGCAACATTTGTATCTGTAACAAGTGCCAAGCGCGTTGGATGAGGATCTTTTTTGTTAAGAGCATGTTTAATCTGTGAAGCAGCTTGGGCAATCAGACTCGGACCAATGATGATATCATAACAGTGTTTGTCCAGTTTAACAGTGACGGTCTTTGTTTGCATGCTGATTTTCCCTATTGTTAATTTCTGTGTATAGGTAGTGCTCTACAGATCGTATAACATTTTGTGCTACGGTATGACGGCTTTCTTTATGACTGTTAATTGTTAAGTTTGCCTTTGCATAGATAGGATAACGCTGTTCCATGAGTTTTTGCATGGTTTCTTTAGGATTGGCTGTTTGAAGCAGGGGGCGTGTTGGGTGCTTTGAGACACGTTGCATGAGGATATCAAGATCGACTTTTAGCCATATGGATATACCATTTTGATGAATGGTTTTTCGGATATTTTCGTTTATGTAGGCACCACCACCTGTTGCTAAAACAAGGGGACTTTTTTTCATTAGGTTCAGAATAACACGCTGTTCAAGAGCACGAAATTCTGATTCACCATAAATTTCAAAGAGTTCAGTGATTGTCATTTGCGCAGCTTTTTCAATTTCTTGGTCAGAATCATAAAAGGGTAAACGGAGCATGGTGGCGACGCGTTTTCCGATCACTGATTTGCCTGCTCCCATAAGACCAACAAGGACAAGTGCTTTTTTATCAAGGGACGATAAGAGCTGATTCTTTATTTGTGTTATAGGGACGCGTTTTGGTCGATTGCTTTTCATAACTTTATTTCGGCATTTATCCATCTTAAAGTCAATTCCTGTTAATCTTTGTGAGGCATAATACGAGATAGAATATTTTTGGGTAGGTTATTATCTTATGCCAACATTGACTAGATTTTTGATGATTCTTTTCATTTTGCTTTCTGTTCTTTTCATTATAATGGGTGCTCTTGTGGTTTGGGTTGAACCAGTAACTGTGGATATGTACATCGATGTTCCCTTGGATTCATGGAATCTTTCTACGGAAGCGAATCAATGAAATGAAAAGTGGTGCTGTGATAGATCATTTTCTTGAGATGATGAGCGCGGAGAGAGGAGCTTCACCTCATACGCTTGCGGCTTATCAGCATGATTTGCAGTGGGCACAAGACGAATTGTCTTCACACTCTGTTTCGCTTTTTTCAGCACAAAAAGAAGATTTAATTGCCCTTTTGTCGCTTATGCATACTTTTGGTTTTGCAGCATCGTCACAAGCACGCCGTTTATCGACTTTGCGTCAGTTTTATCAATTCCTTTATGCTGAAGGGTTGAGAGCAGATGATCCCTCTCATGATATTGATGCACCTCGTCAGGGGCGCCCTTTGCCCAAAATCATGAGTGAAGATGCAGTGATAAAATTGCTTGATTTAGCACAGTTAGAAGTCAATCAAGCAGATTATGGGTCTAAGGATTATCTGCGTGCATTGCGTCTTCAGCTATTGAGTGAAATGCTTTATGCAACAGGATTACGTATTAGTGAATTGGTGAGTTTGCCTGTGCAGGCTGTTCGGGGGAAAGCATACAGCATTTTGGTTCGTGGTAAGGGCAAAAAAGAACGAATGGTGCTGTTATCAAAAAAAGCATATCAAGTTCTTTTGCAGTGGTTAAATTTACGTGATCAGGGAAAGGATGTCGCAAGTCCTTATCTTTTTCCTGCGAATTCCGAGACAGGATATATTGCTCGTCAAGTTGTTGCGCGGGAGTTGAAAAATCTCGCTAGAAGAGCAGGAATAGAAAGTAAACACTTTTCTCCCCATGTGTTGCGCCATGCTTTTGCTAGTCATCTTTTGCAAAATGGTGCCGATTTGCGTGCAGTTCAACATTTGTTAGGTCATTCTGATATTGCTACCACTCAGATTTATACCCATGTGTTGGAAGAGGGACTTTATCGTTTAGTTAATGAGCATCATCCACTTGCCGATGAGTAAAAGGCTCGTTAAAGAAAAGGTGATGTTTTTGAAAAAGACTTTATAAAGCAAATTATAAGTGTATAAGTGACACTGAATGAGTTGGTACAAATGTATAATTATCTTGATTTTGAAAAACCAGTTGCTGATCTTGATGGGAAAATTCTTGAATTAAAAAAAATTTCTCAGGAAAAAGGCAGTCTTGATATGAGTGATGAGATTGCTCGTCTTGAAGCGCGATCTCAAACAGCATTGCGCGATATTTATAAAAAATTATCGCCATGGCAAAAAACACAAGTGGCTCGTCATCCTGATCGTCCCCATTTTATGGACTATTCTAAACGCCTATTGAGTGATGTTACGCCTTTGGCAGGAGATCGCAAGTTTGCTGAAGATGAGGCTATTCAAGCTGGGTTTGCACGTTTTAGGGGAGAAGCAGTTGCTTATATCGGTCAAGAGAAAGGTCACGATACACAAACACGTTTGCGCTATAATTTTGGTTCTGCACGCCCAGAAGGATATCGTAAAGCTGTACGTATTATGGAAATGGCTGACCGCTTTGGTTTGCCACTCCTCACTTTTATTGATACTGCAGGTGCTTATCCTGGGGTAAGCGCTGAAGAACGTGGGCAAGCGGAAGCAATCGCTCAATCAACAGCTGCAACTTTGCGTTTGAAAGTTCCTGTGGTTTCCGTTGTTATTGGAGAAGGCGGTTCTGGAGGGGCGATAGCAATTGCTGCAGCCAACAAAGTTTATATGTTGGAGCACGCAATTTACTCTGTTATTTCACCAGAAGGAGCAGCTTCTATCTTATGGCGTGATCCAGCTCGTGCAAAAGATGCTGCAATGAATATGCGTATTACTGCTCAAGATTTGTATCGCTTAAAGATTATTGATGGCATTATTTCGGAACCTTTAGGAGGAGCGCATCGTGGTAAAGAGATTGTCATTGATGCAACGGGTGATGTTATTTCAGAGGCTTTAAAAGCTATGGTTGGAAAAGATGGTGAAGCTCTTAAACAAGAGCGAAGGGAAAAATACCTTCAAATTGGTCGATCTCTAACATAGGTTATTTTTTGTGAGGGGTGTTGGATTGGAGTTTTATTCGATGACGTTTAGCAGATTCCTCGCTGTGTGTGTGTTGTTTGTAATGGGAATATTGACGGCATGTGGGGGAAGATTGCCAGCTTCTATTCGTGCCAAAGTTGAGCAGCCGTTGCCACAAGAAATCCAGAACAGAATGGCTTTATACGATATTGATCCTTATGCACCAATTGTAATGCGATTTTTCAAGGAAGAAAATCTTGCTGAAGTTTGGAAGCAGTCTCGTTCAGGGCCTTTTATCTTGGTTGCTCGCTATGGCATTTGCAAATGGTCTGGTAAGCTTGGACCTAAATATAAAGAAGGAGATTTTCAGACACCAGAGGGGTTTTACACTATTAGCGCAAACCAAATGAATCCTTATTCAAAATATTATCTTTCTTTTAATATAGGATTTCCTAACCTTTATGATCAGGAAAATGGTCGTACAGGAAGCAATCTTATGGTGCATGGTTCTTGCTTTTCCGCAGGTTGTTATTCTATGAGTGATAAGAATATGGCTCAGATTTATGCGTTTGCACGGGATGCTTTTAAAGGAGGACAAAGAGAGTTTCAGTTGCAGGCTTTTCCTTTCCGCATGACCGAGGATAATATGTTACGTCATAGCAATGATCCTCATTATCAATTCTGGGTTATGCTTAAGAAAGGTTATGATTTTTTTGAAAAAAATCGTCAGCCTCCAACTGTTGAAGTTTATGGAAAACGTTACGTTTTTAATCGCGATATTGATAAAACTTCAGTTTCTCTAATGCAGTGAGTATTATTGTATCCTGCTGCACCCGTAAATACGATCACTTATAAATGGCGATACAGGATATGCAAAAACTTTACGCATAAGGTGTCTAAGTGAGTAGTTAATATTTTAAAGCGCAGAGTTTTTTCATAGAGCTTTGCGTAAGTAAATTAGATGAAGTGGAAAGCCAGGAGGAATTTTCTCAAAGAAGTTGGATTGTTTGCACATCGGTAGTGGTGTTAATCGTCGTTTTTAATAAAGAGTAAGTTAACATAAAATTCGCCTCTCTTTTTATTTCTTTCAAAGAGTTTTATTCTTTCATGCTGTAAAATATTGTCTTATCATGCTGTTATATAAGATACATTCACATATTTTAAAATCCGATATTGCCTCTGTCTGATTTTTGTTTTTTGCCTCAACAGGGATTTTGATTTCAATTAGCTGGAGTAAATATAGAGTTGAGCAGAATATTTTAGAACCAAGAATTTGTCCAATCGGTTTGTGAAATGAATCACATGAAGTGGTTTGCAGATGAAGCGCATTTAGAGAGAAAACAATCTGATTACAGATTGATGGATATTAAATTTTTCATCATAACAATTTGATTTATAATAATTTATCATTTTGCAATTTGAGTTGAGGGACTCAATATCATCAGATTCTTTTATCTTAAAATCTGTTTATGATGAATTAATCGAAACCATTTTTTGCACGTCATAAAATTGAATTGGCATGTGAATAAAACTCTTAAAGAAAGGAGTACAGATATTTCTCATGAGTACTCTAAAGTACCAAGGTTTTCCAAAGCATTTTCAACTGGCAAGAGCATGAGGCTACCAGCTTGCATATTTATGGAGTAAAGATGGAGAATGGGGCTTATACATTTTATGGAGAATTTTGTATTATATTATTTGTAGGTAGCGTTTTGAAATAGGGATGATGCGTATTGAGAGACGGTTTTTTTAACGAATGCGTGAGTTCGCGATACAATGATGTTCTATTTTGTGTGAGGGTGACTATTTTACAGATAAGGGTAATATGTTAGCGTTGGAGTGTTTTTATACGTGGTCATTTTGCATCATGCGGTTTTGTAAGAGAGCTAAAAAATTTCAATTGTGGTAGTCTATAGTGATTTTGCCGTCCAGTGAAAAGGTACGGATAATTTTATAGGAGACATTATTGTGTAGAAAGCATTGTTAAAAATGTGTATTTTCTTATTTTTTATTCCATTATGTGAATAAACTTGAATAGGAGTGTTTATAAATTTATAACATATTGATTTATAAGGATACTTTAGTGTTATTCAACTTGAATTAGAATCTTGGATACCGTAGGATTCTCCCGTTTCAAAGTTTCTCCATGTTGAATCAATTAAAACCATTTGCTTGCGCATTACAAACGGGGATAGCCGTGTGGGTAAAGCTGTGTAAGAAAAGACTAAAATGCTTTTTACGAACCGTTTCAAGTGCCAAGAGCTTTTGTTTCAACATTGGGGATTAGCAAAGTGTGTGATGATGCCGGTTTGCTCCTTTAAAAGCATAAAGATGGTGGTGCCAATGAATTTAATGGTGTATCATTGAAGGGGGGAAAAAATTAAAATTTTATTCCTGGAATGACTAGAGGATTTTCTAAGAGAGCTGTTTTGTCTGCAGTATCTATTGCTGGTTTATTAAAGAAAGCATTGAGGAGCTTTTGTATTGCTTCTTTTTCAACACCATCGGCAATGATGACAAAACGTGTTTGTTTTATTCCTTTTGGCCATTCTGGCAATCTTATGGGAGGATGAAAAAATGTTTGTACGCCATGTAATATAAGTGGGCGATAAGGGTCATCACGCAATGCGATAATTGCTTTAATACGTAATAATTTTGTACCATAACGCTCTTGTAGGATATCTAAAAAAGCTTCAATTGTGGCGTAATCAACAGGACCCTCACAGTTGAGTGAAAAGGTACGAATGGTTTTATGGGGGGTATGATCATGTGGGGTATTCGTAAGATTTTGTTTAAGTTTTGTATTTTCTACTTTTTCATCCCATAATGTGTTATTTATTAATAGCTTTGAACAGAAATCTTCAGAATGGGCGTCAATGATTTGTGCTGTAGGATTAATCGTTTTAAGTGTGTTAAGGAGCGTATCTGAAAGCGTTTGTTGAGCCATAAGGTCTGTTTTGGTGAGAATAATTTTATCAGCAAATATTAATTGTTTATATATTTCAGGATAGCGCTCACATATGGAAAGTGTGCTTAATGTATCGAATGTTGCAAGAACAGCATTTATAGACAATGTTTGAATAAACAACGGGTGGCTTAAAAGTATTTGTAAAATAGGGGCGGGATCAGCCATCCCTGTGGTTTCAATGATAATATGATGGAGTTGTTTGATCTGTCCTGTCTGAACGCGATTTATTAAATCAATTAATGTATCGATGAGATCACTGCGTAAATTGCAGCATAAGCAACCATTGGCAAGCTCAATAATTCCTTCTGTCGTTTTTTCAACCAGAAGGTGGTCAATACTGATTTCACCGAATTCATTGATGATAATAGCGCATTCTGTTAAAAGAGGGTCTTGTAACATACGGTTGAGCAAAGTTGTTTTGCCAGAGCCTAAAAAACCAGTAATAAGCGTGAGAGGGATGCGCTTTATTTTCATGTTAATCATCAATCATGGTTTTGTTTTAAAAAAACATATTTCAGTACGTCTAACCAATTTATAATGGTGTCCGATATAATGGTTAATACCCTATGAAATCCATTGTATCACTATCTTTACACTTATAAAGGTAGGTGTATTCGGGGTATATCATACACTTTTTTAGCGTCAATGTTATGATAATTCTTGGTTCTTGAAAGAACTTATAGGAGGAATTTTTATTCCTTGTTTTAATTATTTTATCTACATGTTCCTCTACCTCGTGACGTGCAAGAAACTGGTTTTTTATTGATTCAACAAATACAGATTTGAAATGAGAGAATCTTACAACATTTGTGGTTCTGACATAAGATACAAATAATTAATTATCATTATAAATCAAAGTATTTATAATTAATCGTAGATTATGATTTATGGCTTTTTTATAGAATGGTTTGCGCGTCTTTTATACGAACTATGGGGCTTTCTTAGTGGCTTTACTGTTATTTTAGGTGTTTGTGGCGTACGAATGAGGTGTACTGGTAAAGGATGAGAAAAAGGAGGTGGAGCAGTGATAAAAGGTGAGGTGAGGATAATATTTCCTTGATCATCATATGAATTTGTATGCATTTTTATGGCTTCCGGTGTGCATGTTTGTTGTCTCATATTGTTGGCTTGTGTTATATTTCTCCCATAAGGTTTTAATGTTGCTAGTGTTAATCGGGGGCTTCCTTGGTGCAAAAATCCTGTTTCAAGAAGTTGTGCAGCTTTTTCTTCTCTTTCAGTTATGTTGTTAGCACCTAGAATGACAGTAATAATTGTACGTTTATTACGGGTGGCTGAGGCAACAAGATTAAAACCAGAGGCACAAATAAAGCCTGTTTTCATACCGTCTATTCCATAAAAACGGCCAATGAGGTTGTTTGAGTTATGCTGGATTTTTCGATTATTACCAAAATCAATTGCTGGAATAGAAAAATAATGAGCATATTGTGGAAATTCTCGACGTATCTGAACGGCTAAAAGAGCAATATCGCGTGCCGTGGAGTAGTTTTGAGAGTCTGGTAAACCACTTGCGTTCGCAAAATGCGTTCCAAACATGCCTAAACGTTTAGCTTCGCTATTCATTTTACGTACAAAATTTTTCTGTGAACCTGCAACAGCTTCACTCATGGCAATGGCTAAATCATTGGCAGATTTAACCATGGTGATACTTAAGGCTGTATCAAGTGTGAGTACGGAACCAGCTTTATAGCCTGAACGATATGAAGGAGCTTTTACGGCGTATTCGCTGATGGTGATATGTTTGTCTGGTGAAATTTCTCCTCGGCTCATGGCACGAAAAATAACATAAGCGGTCATTAATTTTGTCAAGGAAGCAGGATACCAACGCTCAAAAGCTTGATTATGTTTTAAGATATGCCCCGTTGTAACATCAACAGAAATAAAAGGCTGCGCTAGAGCAACAGCGCTCGATAAACTCAAAATCACAGAAAAAAATAAATTATAGAAGAGACGTTGCATTAATTTAAATCTAGTTCCTTCTTATTCGTTATTTAGAATTGTTTTAATGTAGCACACAAAGCTTTTAAGTCTAGGTTAGGGAGGAAAGATGGTTAATTGCTGTATTCGTTGTGTCTCGGAGATAAAAACCAATACTCATTTTTATTTTTCCCTTGAATTTGTTTTGATGGCTTAAGTATCTCAAGAAATACTTTTTAAATAATGAAGCTTGCACAAGATTTCAGGTTCTTGGGGGATTGATGTTTCTCAGGAAGGAACGAATCGGCATAATCATACATTTTTCTTGTCCTCCTGGTAGGATAGCCCTCGGCACTTGAGATTAAGATGGTTCGTAAAAAGCATTTTAATCTTTTCTTGTATCGTTTTATTCACACAGATATCCTCGCTTGTAATGTGCAAGCAAACGATTCTAATTAATTCAAAATGGAATAGATTTGAAATGAGAGAATATTAAGGTATTCATGGTTCTCATTCAAGTTGAATAAAGATAAAATATCCTTATAAATCAATATGATGTATGTTTTTTAAACGATTTTAAAGAGAGAAAGAATTCTTTCTCAAAAAAATTCACACATCAATCATTTCTTGTAATGTACATGTGTTTTATAATTTTGAATTAGAAAGTTTGAAGTATCTTTCTTATATTTTTGTTCCATATACTCTGCTCAATATACCAATATACAAAGTGATGCATTATTCTAATCAATCAGCACATTGTTTCATGATGAATGATTTAGTTTTTGAAGTTTCTGAACAGCGTATGGTGGCATAGGAGGAGGGGTAGGATCTTGAGCTGCTAAGAGAAGCAGTTCATCACATGCTTTTTCAGTTTTTTGGACAAGTTGATCTAGAAAATCACGTTTGCTTAAACCAGCTTCTATCGGGGGAAGAATACGGACACGAATTGTTCCGGGATAGCGGCGAAAATTATTGCGTGGCCAATATAAACCCGCATTGTGTGCAATAGGCACAACTTGAAGCCCTAATTCATTATAGAGCGCGACAATTCCTGACTTATAATCTGGTTCTTGACCGGGTTGTCGGCGTGTTCCTTCGGGAAAAATCAAGATTTGGCGCCCTTGTTTTACTTTCTCTTTTGCTTTTTGTATAACCATTTTTAAGGCTTTGATGGGCGTTGTGCGGTTAATGGGGATAATTTGTGTTTTTGCCATATACCAGCCAAACAATGGAATCCACATCAATTCACGTTTTAAAATGAGAGTGGGGTCATCAAAATAGGGAACAAGACTGAAAGTTTCCCAAGCCGATTGATGCTTTGGAGCAATGATATAGGGTCCTTTGGGAAGATTTTCTAATCCTTCAATCTCATAACTTGTGCCTGCGATGTATTTTTGCAAAAAGAGTGTAACGCGCGCCCATGTTTTAGGGACAATCCATGCCTTTTTGCGGGGCATTAAAAAATAAACGGGAGCGTAAAGAATCATTTGTATGAGAGTTGTTGTATAAAAAGCGAACGTAAAAAGAATAGAACGAAGGATAAGCACTACATTTTCCATTTTATATCTATAAGAAGACTTCATATATAATATAACTCACATGAGAAAACATCTTCTTTATGTTTTTTCAAACATCTATTTTTTCGGTAACTTATTTTCCGATATTTAAAAACAGAAGGAAAGAGGTTGATGGAATTACAAAAAGATAAACTTTTTATTCCACGGATTTTATCTATTGCGGGAACAGATCCTTCTGGTGGCGCTGGAATGCAGGCGGATTTGAAGGTTTTTTCAGCTATGAAAACTTATGGTATGAGTGTGGTTACAGCTGTTGTTGCACAAAATACTCAAGGTGTGCGTTCTTTTCAGGCATTAGATGCTTCTTTTGTTGCAGATCAAATTGATTCTGTTTTTGAGGATATCCATGTTGATGCCGTTAAAATTGGTATGGTTGCAAATGCTCAGATTGCACAGGTTATTGCACAACGTCTTGCTTATCATAAAGCGCGTTTCATTGTTTTTGATCCGGTTATGGTTGCAAAAAGTGGTGATGTTCTTTTAAAGTCTGATGCAATTGAAATTATGCGTGACGTTCTTGTGCCGATGTCAACTTTGATCACGCCAAATTTGCCTGAAGCTGCACTGTTATTGGGAGGTGAAGTGCAATGGTCTTTAGAGACTATGTATCAATATGCTCCACGACTTTTGGCGCTAGGGTGTCATGCAGTTTTGTTAAAAGGGGGACATTTGAATACGCTTAGCAGAAATAGTACAGAAAATTACGATTGTTCTAGTCCAGATCTTTATTGTGATTGTGAAAACCTTTTTATGCTTGAAGCTTCTCGTCTTTCAACCACTCATGATCATGGGACAGGGTGTACCATTTCTGCCGCTATTGCAGCTCTGTTACCTACCCAACCCTTGGATTGCGCTGTTAAACAAGCAAAAGATTATTTGCATGGCGCTTTAACTGCCTCAAATGCTTTAAAAGTAGGGAAAGGGCGAGGGCCGCTTCATCATTTTTATGCATTATGGAAAGATTAATACAACAATTGATTGTGAAAAATCTTCACTCTATGAATTTGTTTCGTCATTATATGCTGTTTTGGATTTATGACTGGTAAGTGTTAGTGCATTGTAGTTTAACAGTTATTTCGTATTAAGAAGGATGAGAAAAAAATGTTATAATTTGTTTCTTTTATATATTTTTTAAGATTAATGTATCCTGTTTCAGAGGCAATTTTGAGTATAAAAAAGAGAGCAAGGAATTGTAAAATCAGGATTTGATAGAAAAAAGGGTAGGGGGAAAGGCCTTTTACAAGGCGATATTGAAACTGGCTGATCCCACTATATTTGCTGTTTATTATATTGGTTGCAAAACAGGATGAGCCAAAATCGTTATCAAAATTATTGAATATATCTAACATTTACAGAGTTTTTGTCGGCATGGGTAGGGTTTTCTAAATGGTAATTGATACGTCCTGATGGAATTATCAATGATTTTTCAGGCGATGTGGTGAATTTTTTCGGATATTACAACGTCATTATCCTCTTTTTATGGAACTGCTTTATGAAATTGCTGACATTTCAGATGAGCAGCTGTGAGGAGTTTCAACATTTAATACAGCAAGATCTAGAAACTTTCACGGATTTAGAGCGGGTTTTAAGGTTTTTATATTTATAGTGATTAAGTTTTAGCGAGAAAGTAGTTGATCGCTCAATCGGAGTTTCAATAGATCTGTAGCGTGTGGTTTAATCTTTTCAAACTTGAATTTTTATTCTGTCATTTAACGGATTTCATCATTAAGTATTTAAAACGATCTGATTTTATTGTGCGCTATGACTGTTCAACACCTTATTTTACGTTGATTGAAGTTATGTTCCTCATGTAAAATAGTATGCTTCAAGTAGAATGCACTTACATTGTTAATTCACATGTTTATTTTAAAGAGATTTCTCTCAAGGTGTGTCACATCCATCATTTATAATAACGTCCGTGAATGCTCTAAAGCTCCTATGAAGTGTATAAAGCTATTATGCTTCCCATTTTTATGTTTTTAAGGTGAAAGGGGCCCCCTATACTATTTTTAGCTCCCAATGTTGCGATAAGCTTTGGTATTTTAGAGCGTTTATAAGAAGAACTTTTATTCCTTTCTTCAAGTGAATTTCATTGATACATCAATTCCGCTTGTGATGTGTAAGCAGATGATTGTGAGTGATTTAATATATAGAGATTTGAAATGAGATAATCCTATGATATTTGAGATGATTGCTCAATATGAATAATAATAAATTACCTTTATGAATCAAATTATTGATTTATTTTCGTGTTGAAGATTATTCTGGATAAGAATTTGTTCAAGCAAGAGGGTTATCGAAGGATGTCTACGCTGTTTGCACAAGTACAAGGGAAAATTTCTTTTGTCATTTCAAATGATGTGCCAGAAATCTCAAAAACTTAATTTATTCAAATAGTAGGTGAAAACAGTTTATTTCGTGTAAAAATAATACAATTAGCGTGAGATATTTCTCATTATCAACTGTGATATAAAAAAGAAACAATATACATAAAGGACCTTTAAAAGGGTTTTGAAGCTCCTTTGGTTATTGTATAAAGCGAAGATTTTTTCTATTAATTGACTAACAGATTAACCATCTAACAAACTATGATGTAACTGTAGTTTTAAATATTTGCTTTCGAGTTTTTTATAATTATCAGTAACAGATAGTAAATTATCAATCATATCAAATAAAATTTTCACTTGTTCAACTTAGATCTTTTATAGATATCTTTTTTAAGACAATGATCCTGAAAATCATAAAAGTAAGAAAAATTGAGTGAGTCATTTGAAACAATTATATCTGTAATAACTTTTTTAGCTTTTCATTATCAGTATTAAAGGAGATTGGCTAAACTTTCTTGGTTGTATAGATTGGTTTTCTGTATTTGAGTTTTGCTGAAAATAATAAATTCGCTTATCTAATAAATTCGCTTATCGATGAAAAGAATTCATCGCTCAATGATCATGTGTTTATTGGAATAAACTTTAAATTCACTAAAGTTTATAAAACCCAATTTTTTATAAATGCCAATTCCCTCGTGAAATGCTTGCATACCAATAACATGGCATTTCTTTCTTTTTAAATGCTTAATAGCAATTTTTGTCATGAATGTCCCAACACCTCTTTTCTGAAAATCTGGATTGGTGACAATATCATACACTCCACCAACTCCATCGGCTTTAATACAAAAACATATTGCTACAGGATTGTTATTTATATAACCAACAAACATCTCTACATCAGAGTCTTTTTTATAACAACGGCCTATTGTTTCATAAAATATAACCGCTTCTTCATCAAAAGGCTCGAATACTGATGCCATAACATTTCTGTAATCTCTAAAATCTTGAAGAGATTCAACTTCCTTGATTTTGAAGTTATCCGGCATAGAAGTAACATGTGAGTCTATATTTTGTGCTAAAGCTGCCATTCCTACCTCTGTTTCAACAAGCTCTAAACCAATAGATTAAGAGAACTTCATCAACTTTATAATGAGACGAATGAGGTCCAACCCACCAAGCTAAAGGTAGTTTTTGTGCATTAAAGGAATGGATTATGGATTTTGCTTGGTTTGTAGGTATAGTTTTTTGTAAACTTTTAGCAGAGACAATATTGAATGTGTCTGAAGCAAATGTTGAATTAACAGAAGATACTCCATTTGGAAAATCAACAACCTTCATTTTAGGGCATAATTTCGGTAAAAAACGTACCTTTGAAAAAAAGTTATTCTCTAACGATAAGTCAATTTTTGATTTGTTTAATATTTGCTCTCTTTGTAATTGCTCATCATTTTTTAATACTGGGGCTGTAAAAAATCCGTTAGCTCAAAAGTAATCCCAAATTCTTTTACATAAGCTTCTATAATCTGCAAAGCCGCAAAAGATCTGCTGCCAATAGTGAAAAAATTATTCTCGGGATGGCAAGAAATAAAGTTATTGTTGCTAAGCAGCGTCATGAACCAATGGGAATTGTTCATTTCGCTTTTCAAGCTTATTTTACACGGCTTTAACGACTTAACAGACAACAGCAACCTTCCAGAAAAAATCCGTCTAAGTTAAAAATTGTTATCTGATAATCTAAGACACCAAACCAATAGATGCTTCATAAGAAATTATGAATCTTAAAAAAACTTTGAAAAAATAAATTTGTAAAAAAAACTAGTGGCAAGCTACAGCTCCACGCAAGAACGAATAAATACAAAATTCAATGGAGCGGGCGATGGGATTCGAACCCACGACCCCAACCTTGGCAAGGTTGTGCTCTACCCCTGAGCTACACCCGCTTACCGATTCGATATATATCTTGCCTGTATGGCGTAGGCTTCTACGAATTGCAACAAAAAAATATCATTTTAGTTTGATTTATTTTGTCCATGTTTTAATAAAATGAAATAAAGATTGATTTTATAAGATTCTTCAGTAATAGATTATTCCTTTTTTAATTTTGCATAGAGAGGGGTGGAATATAATGTTGAAGAGAATAAATATATTGGGGATTATCATTGCAGCTGTTTTTATGATGAACAGTGTTGCAAAAGCGGATGACCAAGTTAAACACATTAAAGTTGCACTCACACAAATTATGGTCCATCCTGCTGCGGATGCCGTTCGTAAAGGTGTGGAAGATGTTCTTGCAGAAAATGGTTATAAGCAAGGTGAAAATTTTCAGCTCACCTTTTTATCAGCGCAAGGCAATATTTCAACAGCAACGCAAATTGCACGTAAATTTGTTGGTGATAAACCTGATGTTATTGTAGCGATTACCACGCCTTCAGCACAAACAATGCTTGCGGCAACAAAAACAATTCCTATCGTCTTTGCGGCGATTTCTGATCCTATCGGAGCTAAAATCGTTTCTTCGCTTACCAAACCTGGCGGTAATGTGACGGGGAGTTCTGATCGTATAGATGTTGCAGAAAGTGTTAAACTTTTACAAGAAGTAAAACCAGATTTGAAAAAAATTGGTTATCTTTATAATGCTTCTGAAGCAAATTCTGTTTCAACACTTAAGGTGTTAAAGGATGCGGCAAAAAAAGTTGGAATTGAAATCGTTCCTTCATCGGCACCAAAACCTTCAGATGTTCAGGCAGCAACACGGGCTTTAATCGGTAAGGTAGATATCATTTTTATTCCTGCTGATAATACTGTTCTTTCTGTTTTAGAGGGTGCAGTAAAGGTCACACAGGAAGCAAATGTTCCTATATTTACTGTTGATGCTAATTCTATTGGACGCGGTCCTTTTATGACGCAAGGTGTGAATTTCTATGATGTAGGGGGTGATGCTGGGAAGTTGGTTGTGCGTATTCTAAAGGGTGAAAAGCCTGGTGATATTGACGTTGTGCAGGCGGCTAATAATGACATTCGAATTGATATGAAAGCAGCAAAAAAAGCGGGGATTGTTATTCCGCAGGCAGTTATTGATCGCGCGACAAAAGTGATTCAATGACTTTCATTGATAGGATGTTGATACAATAAAATACGTTAAGTTTTCATGGGGATTGTCTTTACATGAATATATTTGCGTTTTCTGGCGCTGTGGAATTAGGTCTTATTTATGCTTTTGTGGCTATAGGGGTTTATCTCTCTTTTCGCGTTTTGGACTTTCCTGATTTAACAGTTGATGGTTCATTTCTTCTTGGGTCTTGTGTCTGTGGTGTCTTGATTCTTTTAGGTTTTAATGCATGGGCAGCTATGGCATGTGCTTTTTGTGCAGGCATGGTAGCTGGTTTATTAACAGCTATGTTGAATTTGCGTTTTGGTATTTTGAATCTTTTGGCTTCCATTTTAACAATGTCAGCACTCTATACGGTTAATCTTCGTATTATGGGAATTATGGGAGGATCTAATGTTAATTTAGCGCTTGCTGATACGGCGTTAACGCCCTTTTATAATCTGTTTGGTTTGTCTGATATTTTTGTGCGTCCTCTTTTCATTGGGACTGTATTGCTGGTTGTAGCGTTTTTGATTTGGCGTTTTTTGGAAAGCGAAATAGGTCTTGCTATGCGTGCAATGGGAGCTAATCCACGGATGGCTACAGCTCAAGGGGTCCATACGTCGGCGTTAATTTATTTTGGTATGGGGCTTTCAAATGCCTGTGTTGCACTTGGTGGTTCTCTTTATATTCAAACTGCGATTGCAACGGATATTACCGGTGGAATTGGAACAATTGTTTTTGGGTTGGCAGCTGTGATTATCGGTGAAACTTTATTTCGTACGCGTAATATTTTTTGGATTATAATCAGCTGTATTGTGGGATCTGTGCTTTATCGTGTGGCGGTACAATTTGCATTTGAAGCAAATGGAATTGGTATTGATACGTCGACAGATCTTCAGTTGATTACTTCATTGTTGGTTATTTTAACCCTTATTGTGCCACGCTATTGGAGGAGGCGTAAACGTGATTGAGTTTTCTCATGTTGGGGTTACATTTAAACCTCAAACACCTTTGGAAAAACAGGCTTTGATTGATATTAACCTTAAAATCGATCAGGGTAGTTTTGTTACGGTTATTGGTTCAAATGGCGCTGGTAAATCAACCTTGCTCAGTGTTTTAGCGGGTGCAACGCTTCCCTCAACAGGGAAAGTGGTTATCAATGGGCAAAATGTTTCTAGGCAGTCAGTCAGTGAACGCGCTGGAAAGGTTGCTTGTGTTTTTCAAGATTCTTTAATAGGCAGTTGTGGTTCTTTAACAATTGAAGAAAATTTGGCTCTTGCTGCTCTTCGAGGAAGTCGTCGTGGTTTGCGGTCGGCTTTAAACCATGAGAAACGGCAATTTTTTCGAGAGAAAATTGCTCAATTAGGCATTGGTCTTGAAGCATATATTCATAATCCTATGGATAGTTTATCAGGTGGGCAACGCCAAGCTGTTTGCCTTGTGATGGCAACATTAGCTCATGCAGATGTTTTATTGCTTGATGAACATACCTCAGCGCTTGATCCTGGAATGGCTGATTTTGTGATGCGGTTGACTGAAAAAATTGTTGAAGAGAAAAAATTAACGACTATCATGGTGACTCATTCTATGCGCCAGGCTCTTGATTATGGCGATCGCACCTTGATGTTGCATGGTGGAAAAGTGATTTTGGATGTCTGTCATGAAGAGCGTAAGGGCTTGGATGTCAATGATTTAATTGGCATGTTTCAGAAAGTTCGCGGGGAAGTTCTTGATGATGATGAACTGTTAATGGATTAATAATGTGGCTCAGAAAAAAGCACATGAAGTTGATCAGTTTTTAACGCGTTTTTCACGTGCTTTTCCTATTGTTCTCATTTATGGGCCAGATCGTGGTCTTATTTGTGAGCGTGCACAATGTTTTGCAAAACTTACAAAGGTAGCAATAGAAGATCCATTTTCGACAATTCGTTTGGATGCTGCTGAAATTGATAAAGATCCTGCACGTTTGGAAAATGAAGCGCGTACGTTATCGCTTTTTGGGGGAGACCGTTTGATATGGATCTCTAATGCTGCTAACCAAAAGGGTTTTCTTGCTGCCTTGAAACGTTTAATTGAGAATCCACCAGAAGCCTGTTTTATTCTCATTGAGGCAGGGGATTTAAAAAAAGGAACAGGGTTGCGCAATGCTGTTGAAACAGCATCAAAAGCAATGGCTTTGCCCTGTTTTGCAGATGATATGCGTTCTCTTGACGGTTTGATTGATGAGGTTTTAGGGCAGTTTAAGAAGACTATTTCTTTGGATGCACGTAGATGGTTACATGAAAGTTTAGGGGCGGATCGCCTTGTATCACGAGGTGAATTAGAAAAGCTTTGTCTTTACGCTGCAAATGTTCATATTACTCTTGAAGATGTCAAAGCTGTTGTAAGCGATGTCAGTGCTCTTTCTCAAGATGAAGTCATTGATGCTCTTTTATTGGGCGATATATCAGGCTTTGAAGTGCATTTTAACCGACATGCAGCATTGCATGGGGCGCTTTTTTTTATTTTGAGTGCAGCACAAAGGCATTTTCAGCAATTACAGCTATTGCGTTATCAAGTAGAGGTTGAAGGAAAATCGCCTTTTACGGTGGTTTCTCAAGCACGGCCTCCCATTTTTTTTCAACGGAAAAAGATCGTTGAACAAGCTTTAAAATATTGGAAGTTAGAACAGATTTCTTATGCAATGGAAAAAATTCAGAGTGCTGTTTTAGACAGTCGTAAAAATCCACTTTTGGGTGAAGCTATCATTCGTCAAGTTTTGTTAGGGCTTACAATTATTGCACGACGCCAGATGGCAGCTTAACAGTTTAGAAATATGATGATTTTTTATTTTTAGTACGCCACAGAGGTGTTTTCAGCAATTAAAACTGTTGTGTTATCAAGTAGAGGTTAGTTGTAGTTTTGAAGTTGCATTTGAAGAGCTTGAAATTTTTATAGAAACTTTTCTTCAGAAAAATTATTTATCTTTGAAAGGCAGTTTTTACACGGTTTTATTATCTTGTTGTGTCGTAAAACACTGTTGGTTCGTGATATAGGGCTCAGGCAAAATTTACGTATTCGGTGTTTTTTGTGTGAGTATGGGGTGAATATTAGGCTAGTTCATAGCGCCTTAATGGAGTAACATCCCTCATGCAAAACAGAGCATCTCAAACAACAGAAGACACTTGTATGGTAGATTCATACGCTTTCTTAGAAATATTTCTCAATGCGCGCATATCTATTTCGCGGCGGTGTTTATGAATGGTATAATGGTAAAGTGCTCCTTGAAGAATATAAAATCCATAGAGCATCACTATTTTTACGCTTAATAAAAGTGCAAGCCAGAGCATCATCATATATTTGTCTAGTCTCTAATTTGCTACAGTTTTTGGCATTAGAGAGCGTTTTGCATCATTTTTTTCTCACATGTCTTCTTGTGACGTGCAGACAAGAGAGTTTGTGATGGAAGAATTTTACCGTATTTGAAGTTATGATTCAAATTGAAAAACAATTATTATATTTATAAATCAATATATTATAGATTAATTGAATCACTTAAAATAGTGAATTAGTGGAATCTTTTAGACAAGAAAATGAATTGTTTGCAGATCGGTATGAACTAAGAATCTTCGTGGGATGAGGAGAAAGTCAAAATAGATTATGATGAAAACGACAGTACCTATGAGGAGATTTTTATTTTTGATACAGAGATGATTATCTTAGCAATGAATGTGTCTCATAAACAGAGCAAGCCATTGTTTATTATTATAACTCATCATTTTTCATATTGAGTCAATCAAAACGATGTCTTTTGCACGTCATAAGTGGGGGCGTGTGGATAAAAACTGTGCAAGAAAGCACTAAAAATGCCTCTTATGAATGCTCTCAAATTCCAAGGGTTTTTGCAACATTGGAGGTAGGCAAATATAATGATAGTGTTTTATTAAGTGTGAAGAGGGTCGTGCTTAATGGATTTATAGTTATAACATTTACAAACACTGTCGTGAGATAGGCTGGGGAGAGAGATGTCTTTTTAAAACAAACGCATGAATTTGCAATCCAAATCTATCCTGTTTAGGGCGCTTTGTTTTACGTGAGGGGTATGGCTCCATTAAAGGGATATTCGGTGTTTTGTTATCAAACTTTTTCTTTATTGAGAGAGCGTGTTTTTCTCATATTTGTTTGATTTACGGTATCAGGAATCGGGAGAGGAAAATGTTTTTAATGGTATTTTTTGTATGCGTTATTTTACGGTGTTTTCAATATTCATAAAACTTGTGTTGATGTTGTAGGTGGAGGCGTAATACATTCTTATATAGGTCTGATGTACAAATTAATGAACGTATTGGGATAATTTGGAAAGAGTTGGTGTCTGCTTACGCTTTTGATGTGTTTTTTGTGAGTAAATTAGTAAGATTTAGTAAGATAAAGTAAATTGATGAGATTTTATGTAGAGTCGTTGTTATCTTAATTGAGAGTGCATTTAATTTTTGTTTCAGTGATGCGCTTTGATCAGTAATTAAGTGGGAGTTTTAGAGCGTGATGTTAGATTTCTCGTCATTTATTTTTTATTTATTTTCTAGGTAAAATGATCTGTTGTCAGCTTGCGCAGGTGATGATTGGTAAACTGCGTTATTCTTTATTTCCTAGTTGTCGTTTTTTAATGTTTTACGCATAACTCTTGAACAAACAGACAGGAAAATTATGATTTTACAATTGTTTTTATTGCCATTTGCAAAGAATCTTTGAAGGTGAAAGATGCGCCATATTCAATTTGAAAAAATAGCACTCATTGGAATCGGTCTGATTGGATCTTCTTTAGCAAGAGTTATTAAAAAGAAAAATCTTGCGGCTCAAATTTCTATTGCAACACGTCGTTCAGAAACCTTGAAAAGAGCGCGCGAATTGGAGCTTGGGGACTTTTATACGACAGATAATGCAAAAGCTGTTGAAGGAGCAGATTTGGTTATTCTTTCTGTTCCTGTTGGGGCTAGTGCAGAAGTAGCAAAAAACATTCGTGATCATTTAAAACCTGGAGCGATTGTGAGTGATGTTGGTTCTACGAAAGCGTTGGTTATTGCGGAAATGGCACCTTTATTGCCAAAAACAGTTCATTTTATTCCAGGGCATCCAATTGCTGGAACGGAATATTCAGGACCAGATGCTGGTTTTGCTGATTTATTTATGAATCGTTGGTGTATTTTAACGCCTTTTGCTGAGAGTGATGCTGCTGCTGTCGCACAATTAACAGCGTTTTGGGAAGCTTGTGGTGCACGTGTCGAAAAGATGGATCCTAAACATCATGATCTTGTTTTGGCTATTGTTTCGCATTTGCCGCATTTGATTGCTTATAATACTGTTGGGACAGCGAGTGATTTAGAAAAAGTAACAAATTCAGAAGTCATTGCTTATTCCGCTTCCGGTTTTCGTGATTTTACACGTTTAGCATCTTCTGATCCCGTTATGTGGCGCGATATTTGTTTGCATAATAAGGATGCTATTTTAGAAATGTTGAGCCGTTTTAGTGAGGGGCTTGCTTTTTTAGAGCAGGCAATTCGTTTAGGAGATGGTGAGACATTGTTTAACTTTTTTACACGTACGCGTGCTGTACGTCGCAATATTATTGATGCTGGACAGGAAATTGATGCTCCTGATTTTGGACGTCAGAGTGTTTCTAAAAAAGGGTGAATAAAAGCAAGGTTTTTTTGTTGAATTTCATTGGTTTTTTCTAGAAATCGATAAGAAGTTTTTTCTTTATTCAGTCATAGATGGCAATAAAAAAGAGTGGCGATTGCTTCGATACAGATAACTATGACTTCAAAAGGTTTTATGTGTGCAAGATTATCGTGCTTAACTCTCTATAGGGCATATGATGTACAGAAGAGGTTACTGATCTATAGAAGAGACAAAAAAATGAAGTCGTTGTAGAATTTCATATAGTGGGTTGTTGTTTTTGTTTTAGTATAAAGTCAGGCTTGACCGTGTTGATTATTGCCCTTTATATTACAACATCGGAAGATGTTTGTTTGCAGAGTTTTGATGATTTTTATAAAGCTTGAAATAGACAGAGGAAGAGTTTTACCAGAAAGTATAGAGATTTGTTAAGAAATATCTTTAGGTATAGCTATCGTATCCTTGTTGACGCAGTAAGCCATTATTGGCGTGATAATGGGAGTGCTTTTGCAAGCCATGTCGCGCTCTCTGGGCTTTTAGCATTTTTTCCTTTTTTTATTTTTGGAACTTCTCTTGCCAGTTTTCTTGGTGCTTTTACATATACACCGCAAAAAATCAAAGCTTTGGTGCAGTTATTACCAGATGTCATTGCAGAGCCTTTATCTCAGGAAATTATCAATGTTTTAACCATACAGCGGGGGGGAGTGTTGACAGTTTCTGTCATTGGAGCGGCTTATTTTGCCTCTAATGGGGTAGAGGCGTTACGTACAGCTTTAAATAGAGCTTATCGTGTTGTTGATCGGCGTAGCTTGTTGTTTTGTCGTTTTCAAAGTTTGTTTTTTGTGATTCTTGGAGCTGTTGGTCTTATTGTGATCAGCGTTTTGTTGATTTTAACACCTCTGCTGATCAAGATTATGCAAAATCATTCTTTTTTCATTACAGAATATATCGGTGTCATTCGTCTATGGCGTTACATAATCGCAGCGGTTGTTCTCTTTGTAAGTCTTTTGATTGTGCATAAATGGCTACCAGCAGAGCGGCGGAAGTTTATAGATATTTTACCAGGAATTGTACTGACAATGTTTGTATGGTTTATGGCTTCAATTGCTTTTGCACAATATTTGACAATGTTTGATTATATTTCTACCTATGCAGGGTTAGCATCTATTATGGTTGCTATTATTTTTCTTTACATCTTGAGTGCAATTTTTATTTTGGGAGGAGAAATAAACGCGGCGATAATGTTTTATCGCAAGCATTTGCAACATTCAGATGGATGAAAGAACTTAACTATTGCGTGAAAGCCAAGGTATGAATATCCCAATAAAGCCTGCTATTACTTTGTTGATTGATGCGGATGCTTGTCCTGTAAAAGATGAAGTTTATCGTGTGATGAATCGTTATCAGCTTAAGACATTTGTTGTGGCAAATCGTTTTTTTTCCCTTCCAGATGAAGCACTCATTGAAAGAGTGGTCGTTGCTGGTGAATTCAATTGTGCTGATGATTGGATCGTAGAACATGTGCATGAGGCAAGTATCGTTATTACCAGTGATATTCCTTTAGCAGCACGGGTTGTGCAAGCTGGGGGTTTTTGTCTTTCGCCAACGGGGCGTATTTTTGATGTAAATTCAATTGGTCAGGCTTTGGCGATGCGCAATTTGATGGAAGATTTGCGTGGACAGGGCAGTATAATAGGTGGTCCCCGTCCTTTTTCTCGTAAAGACCGTTCTGCCTTTTTGTCAGCACTGGATCTTGTTATACAACGTTTAAAAAGAAGCGGTTATTAGGTTATAGGGCTTCTTTTATAACAGCTTTTATAAGTGCTTTGGCATCGTCATTGGCCCATGGAGCTGCACCATTGAAGGAAGCAATGAGATATCCCTCTTTATCGATGAGAAATGTAATGGGGAGTCCTAAAGCAAGCCCCTGTTTTCTAACATTGTTGAAAATATCCATTGTTTCATCGCGATAGTAAAGCAAATTATCCGCATGAATATTCTGTAAAAATTGCTGAATTTTTTCAGGAGAAGCAGTTTTATCGATATTAATAGCTATGACATCAAAGTTTTCTCCACCTAATTCATGTTTTAATTGCGCAAGTTCTGGCATTTCTGTGCGGCAAGGTGCACACCAAATAGCCCATAGATTGACCAGCATCGGTTTTCCAGTAAATTCGCTGAGTGTGCGCTCTTTTCCTCGAATGTCCTTGAAAGAGAGTTTCTTCATATCTGAGGGCGTATCAGCAAATCTTATGTGGCTAAAAAAGCCTTTTGCTGCTTTTCGGATCGCCATCATTTTTTCTGCTCGTGCTTTATCAATGTTTATTTTTTGTGCTTGTGCTGCTGAAATGAAATTGAAAAGAAAAGACTCTCTTTTGGTATCGTAGTTTATGGTTGCGTATAAACTCAATGCAATGATAAAGAAAGCAAGGGAGAATTGCCTTTTTTTATTGTTTTTTTCGCTGATGAAAATTTGAAAAATCATAATTTTGTCCTTTAAATAGGTGTTTTCAGAATATGACAGATGAGAAGTTAAAGAACCAAATATGGGGTGGTCGGTTTGCGGCAGGTCCTGCTGCAATTATGGAAGAAATTAATGCCTCTATTGATTTTGATCAAAAACTTTATCGACAAGATATTGAAGGTTCCCTTTCTCATGCGGCTATGTTAGCGCAAACGAAAATCATTTCACAATCAGATTATGAAAAAATTGTTCATGGTTTGAAACTTATTCGCCAAGAAATTGAAGACGGTAAATTTGTTTTTTCACGAAAGCTTGAAGATATTCATATGAATATTGAAGCGCGGCTGAGCGAATTGATTGGTCCTGTAGCAGGGCGTTTGCATACGGCTCGCTCACGCAATGATCAAGTTGCTGTTGATTTTCGCTTGTGGGTGCGTGAAGCAACGCAAAAGATAGCACAAGCTTTAAAAGGATTGATAGAGCAATTGCTTATTCGAGCAGAACAACATGTTGATACCTTTATGCCAGGCTTTACGCATTTACAATCAGCACAACCGGTAACATTTGGCCATTATATGATGGCTTATGTTGAAATGTTTGGTCGCGATTTATCGCGGATGCGTGATGCGATTGAGCGCATGAATGAATCGCCTTTAGGGGCGGCTGCTTTAGCAGGTACAGGCTTTCCAATTGACCGTTTTATGACAGCAAAAGCGTTAGGCTTTCGAGAACCTACACGCAATTCGATTGATAGTGTTTCGGATCGTGATTTTGCCTTAGAATTTTTAAGCGCTGGCGCTCTTTGTGCAACGCATCTTTCACGTTTAGCAGAAGAAATAATTCTTTGGTCAAGTGAACAGTTTTATTTTATTCGTTTATCAGATGCTTTTTCAACGGGTTCGTCTATTATGCCGCAAAAGCGAAATCCTGATGCTGCCGAACTTGTGCGGGCTAAAGTGGGACGGTTGAATGGCGCATTGATGGGGTTGTTAACGGTGATGAAAGGGTTACCCCTTGCTTATTCAAAGGATATGCAAGAAGATAAGGAATATGTGTTTGATGGGGCTTTGAGTTTGGAATTATCACTAGCAGCAATGACAGGGATGATTGCTGATTTGAAAGTTAATAAAGAAGTTATGAAACAAGCCGCTGATTCTGGCTATGCAACAGCTACAGATTTTGCTGATTGGCTTGTACGCAATTTAGGGATTCCTTTTCGCGAAGCACATCATATCACAGGGTGTGCTGTGGCATTGGCAGAAAAAAAACAGTGTCGCCTTCAGGATTTATCATTAGATGAACTTCAAGCAATTTGTCCTGATATCAATGCGACACTTTTTGATGTTTTGACCGTTGAAAAATCTGTTGAAAGTCGCAAAAGCTTTGGGGGAACAGCACCTTCAGAGGTTCTTCGGCAAATTGCGTATTGGAAAAAGTGTCTTGTGAACGCTTGAGTGATTGTATTTTAAAGGTAAAAAAGAGATCGAGATGAGGAAAGAGGACAGATGAAAATTATATTAAAGGGGTTGATGATTGTCCTTTTAGGAGGCGTTTGTGTTGCTGGGTGTGGGCGTAAAGGGTCATTGGAAATGCCTCTTACAAGTGTGGAAAAGTCTGTGCAAGGAACATCTGTTGCTCAAAGTGAAGATGATAAACCTTTTATTCTTGATCGTTTGATAAAGTAGGAGGAAAGTGTGGATTTTTTCTCTTACTATCAAGGTATGCTTCATGCTGAGGGTTGTTCACTTGCTGTTCTTGCGCAGGAGGTGGGGACTCCTTTTTATTGTTATTCCGCCAATGCATTGGTTACACGTTTTAAAGACTATAAAAAGGCTTTTCAAGGGATGCCTAGTCTGCTTGCTTATGCGGTTAAAGCCAATTCTAATCAAGCAGTTTTACGGCTTTTAGCGAACAATGGAGCGGGAGCTGATGTGGTCTCAGAAGGGGAATTACGGCGTGCCCTTGCTGTTGGTATTCCGGCACATCGTATTGTTTATTCTGGTGTTGGTAAAACCATGAGAGAGATAGATTTTGCTCTTGCACAGGATATTTATTGTTTTAACGTTGAATCAGAGCCGGAACTTGAACAGTTATCTCAACGTGCTGTTGCGCTTTCAAAGATAGCACGTGTTTCATTGCGCATTAATCCAGATGTTGATGCAAAGACCCATAAGAAAATTACAACAGGAAAATCTGAAAATAAATTTGGTATTCCATTGTTGTTGGCAAGAGAGGCTTATAAAAAAGCGGACTCTTTACCTGGATTGCAGGTTTGCGGTATTGATATGCATATTGGCAGTCAGATTTGTGATTTAAAGCCATTTGAAGAAGCATTCCTTCTTATTGCAGATTGTGTGCGTCAATTGTGGAGCGATGGCTATGCAATAACGCATATAGATATTGGTGGTGGGCTTGGTATTGCCTATGGTTGTGAACAACATACTGTACCTTCTCCTTTTGATTATGCTGCGCTGGTAAAGAAATATATTGCTCCTTTAGGGATTAATATTGTTGTGGAGCCGGGGCGGAGCATTGTGGGACAAGCTGGTGTACTGATGACATCTGTTCTCTATTTAAAAAGGGGACAAGGGCGGAATTTTGTTATTGTAGATGCGGCGATGAATGATCTGATGCGTCCAACGCTTTATGATGCTTGGCAGAATGTCGTCCTTGTGAAACAAGCAGCAAAAGATGCTCCCCTTATTCGTGCAGATATTGTTGGTTCTGTTTGTGAGACTGGCGATTATTTAGCACTAGATCGTTACTTGCCGATTTTGGCACCCGGTGATCTTTTAGCAATTACGCAAGCTGGAGCTTATGGTGCTGTGATGGCGAGTACTTATAATAGCCGACTTTTGATCCCAGAAGTTCTTGTTCAAGATACGTGTTATGCGGTTATTCGTCCACGTCTTGATTATGCTCAATTGATGGGATGTGATCATATTCCTGATTGGGTTGAGAATTCTTAAGTGTTTTTGGTCTTATTTTTACTAAACTTTGATGAAACAATTTATTTTCTAGAAATTGTCTTGTATGGGGTTTATGATCTTAATGCACCACGATAAAAGGGGATAAATGCTTGTTTATGAAAAATAAAAACATCAAAGGCTTTGCAATGAAGCTTTTGTGTGTGCGCATTTTGATGTGGGGAATCCTTTCATTTGAACGGATGTGGGTACGGTTGTTGCCATTTTTCCTCGTTGTTAGTCTCTTTTGTTCGTTTAGCTGGTTGGGACTTTTTGGCATTTTGGGCTATTGGTCACATTTGCTCTTACTTGGGGTTATACTTGTTTGTGCTGGGGCGAGTTTATTTTTTCTTGTTCGTTTTCGGTTTCCCACAATACGGGAAGTGAATTGCCGTCTTGAACGCGTCAATGATCTTAGACATCAGCCTTTGAATATTCAGACAGATCGTTTATGTTCTGAAAATGATGAAGATTTTAGTGCTGTTATTTGGCGTGAACATCAACGCCGAATGGCAAAACAATTATACCATTTAAAAACTGGATTTATCTCTCTTAATAGTGCGGATTATGATCCTTTGGCTTTGAGGGCTTTGTGTGTTCTTCTTTTTGTGTGCGCTTTTAGTTTTTCTTTTGGTTCACAAGGGGGGCGTTTGGCTGATGCCTTTGATTTTCGTCCTGTTGTTGATGAAAAATTCATGCGGATTGATGCTTGGGTAACACCACCTGCTTATACCGGTGTGGCACCGATTTATTTGACAAAAGATGAGAAAACACAACTAGAAATCCCTGAAGGGAGTAATGTTGTTGTGCGTGTTGTCAATGGGGCTGGCGTTACAGTAAAAGCAAAGTCTGTAGAAGATGGGAGGGAAGTTTCGTTTTCAGAGAAAACGGAACAAACAGCTTTGAATGATCCAATCGCTCATTTTGAAACACATTTAAAGCATTCAATGAATTTATTTGTATCATCACGTCGTAAAAAACAGCAGTGGCATTTGCAGATGATTAAGGACACGCTTCCGACAATTCATTGGCTGGAAAAACCAGGGAGGATTTTAACGGGATCATTAGAGTTACGATATGTGGTGGATGATGATTATGGTGTGACAAAGGCTTTTGTTGAAATAGAGCCTTTTCTTTCTCAGAATAAAAGTGCTTCCTCTCTTTATAATGCTCCGGAAATAGAGCTTCTTCTTCCGCGTGGTGGAAAGGGAAAAATGCGGATGGTGCAAGATATATCAGCGCATCCATGGGCAGGTTCGCAAGTCAAAATTACTTTGGTGGCAGAAGATGGTGCGGGGCAGAAAGGGCGTAGCAAAACTTTTGTTATGACATTACCGCAACACGTTTTTTCAAATCCTGTCGCGCGTGCGGTGAGTGAATTGCGTCGTTTATTAGCGCTTGATGCTTCTGCGAGAGAGCGTGTATTGGATATGCTTTCTGCTTTGCTTGTGCGTCCAGAAAAAGGTTTGCAAAATGTAAAGCATTTTCTTGTTCTACAAAGTGCGTGGACAAGACTTTCTTTAGCACAAACAGAAGATGATTTGCGTGGTGTGGTGGATTATTTATGGCAAATTGCTTTGGGTATTGAAGATAATCAGCTTGAATCCGTGCAAAAAAATTTAAAACAAGCTCAAGCTGCTTTACGTGATGCATTGCGTTACGGTGCTTCAGCGGCAGAAATTGAACGGCTTATGGCAGATTTACGTCAAGCTATGGATGAGTATATTCGTGCTTTGGCTGAAAAAGCACAAGATAGTCAAGTTTCTAAAAATTCTAAAAGCTCAAAAAGTCCTAATCTTTCTGAAGCTACATTACAAGAAAAGCTAAATTTAATTGAGGAAATGGCTAAAACGGGCTCTTCTTTAGCAGCTGAACAACTCTTAGCGGAAGTTGAACAGACGCTTGATCATTTGCATGTGCAAAAAGGCAATCAAAATGAGGGAGAAAAAAGCCAATCTGCACAAATGAAAGAAAAGATGGACCAGCTTGGAGATTTAATGCGTCGTCAGCAAGAAATTCTCAATGAAACACATCAGTTAGAGATGGAACAAAAACGCGGAGAAAATGTGCCGGAAACACAGAAAAAATCTTTAAAAAAACGTCAAGCTGAATTGCAGTCTGAATTATCAACATTAGAAAAAGAATTATCAGAACAAGGATTTGAAACAGGGGGCGCATTGAAAAGGGCAGAAGAAAAAATGAATTCTGCGGAGAATGCTCTTGATAATGGAAATCATCAGGTATCTATACAAAATCAGTCTGATGCTTTGGAATCTTTGAGGCAAGGTGCACAAAATGTTTTGAAAAAAATGCGCGAAACACTCAAAGAAACGGGAAATGATCAAAATGCTGATTCTGGTCCTAAAGATCCGTTAGGACGTCCACTTTCTTCAAAAACAGATGAAGAACAAGAAGGTGAGGCACTACCACAAAAAAGTGATCAAATGCGTACGCGGCAGATTTTGGATGAAATTCGCAAACGTCTTGGTAAAGAGCATATTCCAGAAGAAGAAAAAAACTATCTTGAAAGATTGCTTCATTTTAATTAACCAGTGTTGGCTTTTTTCTTAATTGATGTCAGAAATAGTGTATGAAGAATCTCTATGGGGTTCATCTCCAAGAAAATGATTAAAGCGCTTGTAACGCAAAATCATCCTGCTGTACTGATTTTTTGATCATTTAAGTTTAAAATATGAAATATTGAAATGTTCGCTATTGCGGAAAAAGAGCAGAAGTCCATATAAGTTTGGTATATGAAAATCTGTAATGTTTGAAATTTGTTTCTACATGGTATGTTGAGTTGGATATCGTTGCGCTGAAAGATTTTTATGCTTCTGCACTTGGGCTGCGTGTGCAAAAGACGCTGTGTGACCAATTGAATTTATGGTGGCCTGATCTTACGGATAAACGGATTATGGGGTTGGGTTATGCACTTCCTTATCTTTCTACATTGCGTGAACGTGCCCAACAATGTTTTGCTTTTATGCCATCTGCTCAGGGTGCTTTCCCTTGGCCTTGTGCTGAGCAAGTTGCTACAGCGCTTGTTTTTGAAGAAGATTTGCCGCTTCCTGATGCGTCAGTTGATTGTATTTTATTGGTACATGCATTAGAATATACAGAAAATTCATTTGAAACATTGAATGAAATATGGCGTGTTTTAGCACCCAATGGCCACTTGATCGTTATTGTACCTAATCGCTCTGGCTTTTGGGCGCGCAATATTACTACGCCCTTTGGTTATGGCGAGCCTTATAGTCGGCAACAAATTACTCGTTTGTTCGAAAAAACAAATTTTGTTTCTGGGCCAATACAAGAAATTGTACATTATATGCCCTCTACGGGTTATGTTTCGCGGTTGTTCTCATTTTTTTATGAGCCATTTGCACGCTATCTTTTGCCTTATTTTGGCGGACTCTTAATGTGTCAGGCACAAAAACGTGTTTATCAGGGGTTGCTGGTACAGCGTCGTCAATCGCGACGTGTTTTTATTCCTGCGTTATCACCACAAGTGCGAAATATTTTAATTTATAAAGATAATTAATCATTTTGCCATTGGCATAAGAACCGCAAATATAGAAGGATTTTCTTATTTTAATTTTTGCACATTATATGTGAAGGTTTTTTTCATCTCGTTTTTGTTTTCATTTAAGATATTAAAATTATTTTTGAAACAGTAAATCTCGAATTAAAGATTTAAACGATAACCATTTTGATCTGTTATGAGAATTTGTGCATTGGAGGGATCTTTTTCGATTTTTTGTCGCAAACGATAGATATGGGTTTCTAAAGTATGGGTGACAATATTTTCATTATAACCCCAAACTTGTTCTAACAATGTTTCACGGCTAACAATTTTATCATTGGCATAATAGAGACACTTAAGAATTGCTGCTTCTTTTTCTGTGAGACAGATTTTAGTGTTGCATTGATCAAGAAGAAGTTTTTGTCTCAGTTTAAAAGTATAGGGGCCAAGATGAAAGGTTGTGTCTTCATTTTGTTCATATTGGCGCAACTGTGCTCGAATTCTCGCTAATAACACCGCAAAGCGAAAGGGTTTTGTCACATAATCATTGGCGCCTGTTTCAAGATCTAAAATATTATCGCTGTCTGTATCATGATTTGTTATCATGATAATGGGGGCACGAAATCCTTGGATGCGTAATTTTTTCACGGCTTTGAAACCATCAAGATCAGGAAATTTAAGTCCCAAAATAGCGAGATCAATATTTTCTTCTTGGATTATTTTCATTCCCTCTTCTGCTGTTTTTGCTTGGAAAATTTCAAACTCTTGATGCATTTGCAATTGTTCTACTAAAACGGGGCGTAGATCATCGTCTTCAACAATTAAAAGAGTATAGTGGTTCATGTTTTTCCTTATAGGCATGTTGATGCACTGATTGGTAAAGAGTAGTTTCGTGAAAAATGAGATTTCATGCAAGAAAAATTAAAAGAGGAAAATTAAAAAAAGAGCGTTTGATTGATTCAATATAAACAGGTTGGGAATGAGATAATCCTGGGGTATGAGGGGTCTCATCCAACATGTAAAGCAATGAACACTCAATATGATGCGTGTTTTAAGCGTGAAGAGAACTGTGCAACACTTAACACATATACACTGTTTAGGAGAATTTCACGGTTATTTTTGTTTTTTCGTTGCATTTGTGTGCGAGGGGGTTTTGTGTGTGATGTTCGTGGTGTTGCTTATTATAATCGTTGAGTAAGCTTTGCCTTTAGCAATACCGAAAAGATGCATCATAAAGAGGTTTTTTGTGCAATGCTATGAAGCATCTTTTTATATGAGTTAATGAATAAAAATTATTGTTTCAAGATACAAGCATTTCCCTCTTAAGGTTGCCCATCAAACAGACTTCTTTCCATTCATCTTCTGTCACGGGTTGCACTGATAAGCGGCTGGCTTTAACCAGCACCATATTTGCTAGTTTGGGATTGGCTTTAATTTGTTTTAATGAAACAGATGTTGGCATGTCACAAAGTGCACGGATATCCACACATTCCCAGCGTGGATCAGAGCTTGTAGAATCAGGGTGTGCTTCAGCACATATTTCTACAATACCTACAATTTCTAAACCTTTATTTGAGTGATAAAAAAAACCTTTATCGCCATATTTCATGGCGCGCATATTATTACGGGCTTGATAATTTCGTACACCATCCCATTGTTCGCCATTAACTCCTTTTTTCTTTTGCATCTCCCATGACCATTTGTGGGGTTCAGATTTAAAAAGCCAATAAGCCATGAGTTCTCCTTTTTCATAGACTGTTATGCATTCATCATGTGTATTTTTATAAGCATCTTTGTAACACCATCAACGATGATTTTTAAAATGGGGTAAAGAACGGGCATAATCTGTTTTTTCTTGTTTCAAAATAACGTGTAGCAGAGAAACGCGATCCATTGATATTTCACGTTGTATAAAGGTATTTTGCTCTTTGCTTATCTTTTCAGCTATGGCTTGAAATGCGTTCACTATAAGAGTTTTTTGGAGAAAATTAAGAAAATTGATTCTAAAAAGTTTTAAGATTACAACGGCAATGAAACGAATAGATGATCAAAGATAATGAGGTCAAAGAATGGCTTTCATATCTATGCTTTGTGGGAGAGAGTAGATCTTATTATGCCGTAAAATACCGTCATTTGAAGTGTAATGATATAAGGCAGTTTTTTGAAACATAAAGTTTTTTAGAATGTGTGGTGAATATTTAGGTTTGCGTGTCGAGCTTTGGGTTAAGTGAATTGTGTGAGTGGGAAGCAGGTGGAATCCGCTCGATAGAAAGTTCGGACTATCTATAGACCGAATTGAGTAGAAATCTTCGTTTTTTAAGATGTGTGTGGGGGGGGACGTCAATTTTATTATGCTTTTGTTCCACGGCGTCCCATTCCGATCAAGGGCGTGGCTTTTTCATCTAATGGCCAGCGTGAGCGGGGTGCAATGTCGAGAGAGCTTGTTTCTCCTCGTGCGAGTTTTTGTGCACCGGCAAAAGCAATCATTGCAGCATTATCGGTACACAAGGAAAGAGGAGGGGCTATAAATTCAAAACCATGTTGATGGGCAAGTTCTTGCAACGTAGAACGAATGGCTTGGTTTGCGGCAACACCGCCCGCGACAACCAAAGCAGGAGAACGCTTTCCTTGATTATGAGAGAGAGGATATTGGTGGGTAAAGTGTTGTAGGGCTAGGTGAATACGATCATGTATCGTATCGGTTACGGCGGCTTGAAAACTTGCGGCAATGTCAGCAATATCATTTTCTGTAAGAGGAGCTATGGCTGTTGCGGCTTGTCGAACAGCAGTTTTTAGTCCGGAAAAAGAAAAATCTAACCGTTTTTCACCTTTTAAAGGTCGTGGAAGGGGAAAGCGATTTTTATCACCAAATAAAGCTGCTTTTTCAAGTGCTGGTCCACCAGGATAAGGAAGACCTAAAAGTTTTGCAGTTTTATCAAAGGCTTCTCCTAATGCATCATCAATGGTGGTTCCTAAACGTTGGTAGTTGCCTACTCCATGAACAATGATTGTTTGTGTATGACCCCCTGAAACTAAAAGTAATAAATAAGGAAAGCTGACGCTGTGCGTTAAGACAGCTGTTAAAGCATGTCCCTCTAAGTGATTTACCGCAATAAATGGTTTGCCAGTGGCAAGAGAGAGTGCTTTTGCGCTCATAACGCCTACCAACAATCCTCCTATCAAACCAGGTCCACTGGTGGCTGCAATGCCATCAATATCTTTTAATTTTGTGTTTGCTTCTGTTAGTGCTTGCAGAATTAAATGATCAAGAACTTCAACATGGGCACGAGCAGCAATTTCAGGAACAACACCACCGTAAGGTGCATGGTGATCAATTTGGCTCCAAACAACATTGGAAAGAATTCGGCTGTTTGATTCATTGTTATATTCAATGACAGCCGCTGCCGTTTCATCACAACTTGTTTCTATTCCTAGAAGACGCATTTTAAACAAAACCTTATATTGAAGCTTCTTTCCTGTGTGCGTATCATGAACAGAAAAAGATGCAAAGTATTTCTCTTAGAATTGATTTTTCTATGAAAAATATGTGTTTTGGTATTTTCTTTGAATTTCATGATATTGTTGATTAAAAAATAAAGCTGTATTTTTGAGTATAAAATGCAAATGTGTTTTTAAAAACTTGTCTATTAAAGTCTATAATTGTAAATATTATTGAGAAAAATGAGATTTGGAAAATTTTTATAAAGTTATACTCTTTATAAAAAGAATGTAAAGCAAACGAAGATATTTGAGAAAAGCTTCATTTTTAAAACTTTTTTCATTTTATTATTTTATCATTAAAAAAAGTGTGCACAAAAAGTGACAGAGATGGTCGATTCTTCAAAACCAAAAGTTAAACCACATTATGCTGGTACGCGCCGTAAGAAACCAGTTATTGAACATGAAGCTGTTCTCCATGATTCAGAGGAAAAAATCCACAATTCTGTAGAATCTCATGCGCGAGAAAAACAGAATATGCAAGGTCAGGATAAAAGTACCTCTAGTACAACTTGGCTTTTTTTGTCCCTTTCTGGGATTTTGGGGGGATTCATTGCTTTGGGAATTTTTATGGGGCTTCAATGGGCTGGTTTTTTTCCTTCTCCTTTTGTGGAAAATTCTGCTGGGGGGGGAAAAGCTTTGCAGATTGCTGAAGCCGCAAAAAGTCAAGGTAAAGACACAAAGGAACAATTGAGCCGGGTCTTTAAAGAAATTGATATGTTAAAAACAGAGTTTTCTTCTTTTTCATCACAACAGTTTAAAACAACGAAAAATGATGAACTATCGAAAGAAGAAAGCAAAAAAGCTTTTGCAATTTTAGAGGAAAAAGTAAAAGCTCTTGAAGAAACTGTACAAACTTTTGTTAGAGAGTCGAAAGAAATAGAGACGGCTTTGTCTGTTGGGCAGAGCAATGCAAATGATCTTGCTGCGTTAAAACAAAAGTTAGAAACACTACAGGAAGAAACTGCTGTTAAAAATAGTGAGAAAAAAGAAATAGATACCGCGCTCTTTACCGCAATTAGTTCATTAAAAAATGCTGTAGAGCGTGGTGGATCTTATAATAATGAATTAAAGCTGTTACAGCAATTATCGCCTTCGATTGATGGACTTGATGTGTTGCAAAAGACAGCTACTGTGGGTCTTCCAAGTTCAGCACAACTTTCAGTTGATTTTGCTCATGTTGCCGATGCAATTGTTGGTACGCAAAATCTTGTTGCGTCAGATGCTGGTTTTTTTGACCGAATTTTAGCATGGATAAAAGGGCTCATTGTTTCGCGACCGATTGGAAATGTTGAAGGGATGACGCTTGGGGCTATTGCGGCACGCATGGAAGTTGCCATTCAAGCTGGTGATTACGAAAAGGCTTTGAGCGAATGGCAATCATTGCCTCAAAGTGCAAAAGATGTTTCAATGGATTTTGTTAAGCAGCTTGAAAGACATATTGCTATTCAACAGTTGTTGCAGCAATTGTTATTGTCTGTGCAACAAGGATCTTTTAAAGCAACAAAGATGTAAATAGGCCCAAGATGATACGTGTTTTTATTTATATTTTTGTTGTTTGTATCCTCGGTTTAGCTTTCACGTGGGTTGCTAATCACAATGGTATTTTTGTTCTCACATTTTTGCATTTCAGATTTTCTGCTTCATTTCTTACAGTGTTAAGTGTGCTTATTTTGTTTTTTGTAACGCTGGTGCTTTTATGGTGGTTATTGTCTTTCTTTTTTTCTATACCAAGTACTCTTTCCAATTATTTGTATAAACGCCATAAAAAGCGCGGTTATGAAGCTCTTTCAAAGGGGATTCTTGCAACTTTTGCTGGTGATAGTATGGTTGCGCAAAAAATGGAAGCACGGGTTGCTAAATATCTTGCAGGAAAACAAGAGCCATTGGTAAAATTCTTACAAGCGCAAACCTTGTCTTTACAAAATAACTCTGTTCGGGCCATCGGTCTTTATGAGGAGATGAGAAAGGAAGATCCAACAAAACTGGTTGGACTTTATGGTTTGTTTCGTGAAGCGATGAAGAGTAAAGCTTATGAGGCAGCGCAACAATATGCCGAAGAGGCACTGACTTTATCGCCAGCACTTTTATGGGCGCATCAGGCGGTGCTTGATCGGTTAAGTACTGAGGGTAAATGGGATAAGGCACTTACTATTTTTGAGAGAACGCAAAAAGCTCTCCCGCGTTCTGTTCGCGCGACTCCAGAGCGGCAGCATATACAGGTTTTACTATTAAGTGGGCAGGCACTTTCTTTGTTTGATACACATCCTGTACAAGCACGTGAAGCCATTTTGAAAGCCCATAAATTGGCGCCTGATTTTGTTCCAGTAATAGTTATTGCTGCTGATATTCTTTATAAGTTAAATGAAACGCGTAAAGCGGATAAAATGATTATAGCGGCTTGGCAAAAGAATCCTCATCCTGATTTGGGGACGCTTTATCTTGAAAGAGAAGAAGGAGCCATTGGGCGATTAAAAAGGGCTAAGACACTTGCTTCTTATAATAAAGATGCATTTGAATCGGCTTTCCTTATTGCTAAAGCAGCTTTAGATGCTGGTGAAACAGCATTAGCGAGAGAGCAGGCAAAAAAAGCATTACAGTATCATCCACGGGAAAGTGTTTATTTATTGTTGGCAGATATTGAAGAGGCACAGGGAAACAATCAAGGTGCTGTGCGTCAATGGCTTTCTTTAGCACTTCGTGCTGAACGTGATCCAGTATGGATGTGTGATGGGTCCATTTTTTCTTCTTGGTCAGCGGTTTCTCCAATCAGTGGACGTTTGGGCTGTTTTGAATGGAAGGCGCCTCCCTGTATGCCTTCTCTCACATTAGAGGCGGACAATATTGTGCCGAAAAAGCAAGACAAAGAGTATGTTATGGGAAAAAGTGATGGTGTTGAAGATAAGAAGCTTGAAAAATTAACACCTATAGACGATTCTCTTTTGCATAATGCGCAGGTGGAGAAACAAGATATAAAAGAACAAGATGTAAAAATGTTCAGTCAAACTCACTTAAATGTTGATGATCCAGGGGTGAAAACAGAAGAAGAAACATTTTTATCGAGGAAAAAATTTCGTTTATTTTAAATTGCACCAATGTGATAATACGAATGTTTTCTCAGAAGAAACAATTGACCTAGAAGAAAAAATATCGTTAGTCTTGTCCAATAAAATTATTCTCTTATGCTTTAAAAATGAAGTTTTGCTTGGTTGCAGAGGTGATTGGTTAAAAAATGTTTTTACATCAGAGATGTCTTGATAAAAAACAAAAAAATAACAAACCAAGGATTGCTGTTGTTATTCATCGGCGGTCTACCTATACTGGTCGTTTAGGAAAATTTTTACAACAAAATGGTTTTGTTCTTGATATTTATCGTCCTATTTTTGGACAAAAACTCCCTGATACATTAGAGCATTATGCCGGTGTTGTTATTTTAGGGGGGCCGATGAGTGTGAATGACAGCGAAGCCTATATTGGTGAGGAAATTGATTGGATTTCGTTATCACTAAAGGAAAATAAGCCTTTTTTGGGTATTTGTCTTGGAGCGCAAATGTTAGCGCGAAATCTAGGGGGGCGCGTTGGTACAAGAAGTGATGGGACTGTTGAAGTCGGCTGGTATCCACTAGAAGCAACCCCTCAAGGGAAGGAATTGATGAATTGGCCAGAAATGGTCTATCATTTTCATGATGAAGGTATTTATGATTTACCGAAAGAGGCAATGCTTTTGGCAACAGGGCATACATATCCTACACAAGCTTTTCGTTATGGAAACAATGCATGGGGTTTGCAATTTCATGCTGAGTTTACACGTGCTATGATGCGACGGTTAGTCGTGCGTTCGGCACATAAATTGACTGAAAAAGGTGCTCAACCTGCTTGTGCACATTTGAAAGGTCGTTTAATTTATGATCAAGCTTTAAGCCAATGGTTTGAAGGTGCATTACACCAGATTTTTTGTGTACCGACCGCATTTGTGTGAGTGTTAGAAACACTATTTATTATCGTTCTTGTTGTGCTGTAAAACAGTATCGTTTAAGGCAGAGATAGAAAACTCATGTAAAACTTTACACATGAGGTATTTTTTGTTAGAAAGTGTAATGGATTTTCTTAAAAAGATCTTGGTGGGTGGACTTATGAGATACTGTACTTTAGAACGATGTATAGGAACTCCTTGAAGTGATCAGTAGATAAAATCCGGTCGATTAAGAAGTTGGATTGTTTATAAACTGACTGTGGTTAAGAATCTTTGTCCTTTTTAGGGTGGGGAGGAAGTTAAGAGATAAAGAAAGTTTTAATGTTGTCTAAATCCTTTCAAATACCGTCATCACAAAAGAGATTTTCTTTGAGCTATTTAATTTGTGGGCTCCTTTGTCTTGCTCTGATATTTATTTATAGCGCACTCTGGTTTTTTTTTCACGTAAAATAGAAGAGCAAGTTTCTGATATATTTGCAAAAGCGTCTTCCTATAATATGGCGGCGGTATGTGAGAATGTGCGCAAGGATGGTTATCCTTTACGTATCGGTGTTGTTTGCGACAATTTTCAATTTTCTTGGCCTTTACATGGGGTTTCTGTATCGACGGGGCGTTTGACAGCTGGTGCACCAATTTATGCACCTCATTTGGTCGAGTTTAATGTTCATTCTCCTGCATCAATTGTTTTTTCCGGACAAACTTCCATAGTATCGCGTTGGCGCAATTTGGTTATTGAAACAGAACCTTATTGGAAAACGGGTAAAACATTGAAGTTTATAGCTGAAGGGCTTGAAATTTCACCTCTTTCCTCTTCCCTTGAAGATCAAAAGCCTCAAGAAGCATTAGGAGAACAAACAACAGATAAAAAAACGACACAGGAAAATGTAGAAGATCAAGCATCTTTGCAAAATACGCATGACATGATTACTCAGCCGTTAGAGACAAAAGATATGCCTCAAAAAATAACGGCAGAATTTTTGCGCTTTGATCTGAAACATGAAAAGAATGATTTGTTGGGAAATATAACTTTTGACGGTTTTGATGTTTCTCTAGTTTTTACATCTTCTTTTGTTGATGTCCCAAAAATTGATGGTAACTTGAAAGTGATTTTAAATGACATCTCTTTTTTGTCTGAAGATGAAGGGAAAAATTGGCAACAGCGACTGTATGGAAAAAGTGGGCTTTTAAAGCAAGGTGAATTGACTTTTCATACAGGTGGTGGGTTACGTATTAGTGGACCTTTTTCTTTTGATGAAGAAGGATATTTGACAGCAGAATTCGAACTTGTCCATATTCAGCCCATGAAGCTTCTTAACACTTTGCAGCGCTTATTTCCCGCGCAGGACAATAATCTTCAAGCGTTATTTTTTATTTTGGGTGCACTGCCTAAAAATGCCGATGGCGCTCCCGTTCTCCCCTTGCTCATTAATAATGGGTGGGTAAAATTAGGTTTTTTAAAACTTGGTCGTCTCGCTCCACTTTAGGTTTTGTACCCAAGCCTTTTTTCATTTTTACCACCAAATTTCGATTTTTTCTGATTTTTACACTTTTTTTGCAATTTTAGAGTGTCAAAATCTATTTTAACAAAATGCGTATTTAATGGTAAAAAAATAGCTGTAAAAATAAAAAATTACCACTTACTCCTAACTAATCCCACCTCTTTTCACTTAGTACAAAATCTTATGTCAAACTACATATAGCAACAGTGTTTGTGTGGAAAAAGTGGCATTTTAAAGTATGCTGAATTGCCTTTTTATACAGGTAGTGTGGTGCCGTGTTAGGAACCTTTTTTCTTTATGTATGGAATTTTGAGCATATTGCAGATGTCTGTTTAGAGTGACCTTTGAAATAGGTAAAACAGCTTAGTTGGATGAGAATATGAAGTTGTAAAGAGGAGAATGGACGTCCGTTTTTACTGTCGTTTTTTATTCGATTTCACGTATTTCAAAAGCAGTTACAGTCATATCTTTTAAATAATGGATTAAGCATATCCTTTTGTTTCTGATGTTTTTTAATGCAGCCATATGTCTTCCACGTAAAACAGAATATATTTGTATTGCATATTTACGCATTTGTTAAAAAAATATTTCTCAGTGCTTTCTATTTCACGATGTTGCCTATGAATGGTATAATGATAAAGCCATTAAGCACCACCATCTTTTCGTTTATGGAGTAAGAAGCTAGAAGGGGGCATTTAGTTCTTTCTTTAATGTTTTTTATCTATACGCTTTTCTCATTTGCAATATGCAAGGGGCAATGCGTTTAATTGATTGAATATAAACAGACTTGAAATAAGAAAAACTTAGAATATCAGCTTCTCCTTCAACATAAAAATAATAAAACTATGATTGTAAATCAATATATTATATTTTTATGTTGAAGGATATTTGACAGTAAAATTTGAATTTATTTTTTATTTTAAGCGCTTTGTCTCAAAATGCGGGATAGCGCTTCCGTTCTTCCCTTACTAATTAGTCATGTATGGATAGAACGGGAGATTGAATGGGTTGTTTTGTATCTGCTTTAGGTTTTAAAGCCAGTATTTTGAAGTTGAGAAATCAATCCTGCTGCAAAAGTAAAACGAGAAATATTGAGATCATTTTCAATAAGGGCACTAATGCGGTTTGTAATGTTGTGAATATGATTTTCTTCTGTTTTTTTCCAAGTGTCAAAAGGATCTTTTTTCTTTCCATAATTTTTGAGGATTTTCATAACGATTTGCCGTAAGCTTTCAGAAACATTTTCTTTGGCTTGGCTTAAAGCCATACTATCATAATAATCTACTACAGGAATTATACGACTTGCTTCGTTAATGCGGTTTATACGAATGATTTGTGCAAGTGAAAAATAGATCTCTGCGGTTTTAATAAGATCACTGTTGCTTTTTTTTGCAATTAAAGAAATATCACAGATTGTTGAAGCAGCTTCTAAGAGAGCTAATTGCTTCGCTAATGCTTTTGGTGCTCCCTCTTCGCTGTAGTGTAATGCTTTTTCCTCAATCTTTTGCTTAATATCGTTGTCGTGAGAATGCATAAGCTCTTTTTCAATAATGCTACGGGCTTGCTTTATTGTTTTTACGATTTCTTCTAATGGACGTGAGAGATCTATGTTGTGTAAACCCCAACTGGTTGTTTCAAAGAGCATTGGGGTCATTGCTGCGTAGAATTTGTTTTGGACAAGACCGGGTATTTTATTATCAAGCTTATCAATTTGCTCAGACAATTGAGGAATTTCAAAACCATCGCGAATGGCAATGAAAACGCGAATAATATTTTCAGCTTTTTGTTCTGTTGCATCGTGTAGTCTATTAACAAAAGTGGGGCCTCCACGATTTACAATATCGTTGGCAATCAGCGTTGCTATAATATTACGACGCAATTGATGGTTAATGACTTCCTTCTTAAAATTTTCTTGAATTTGTGTTGGAAAATAGTTCAGCAAGGTTGTATTGAAATAGTGATCATCAACAATGGGGTTATTAGCAATTTCTTCTTTTAAGGTTAATTTAGCATATGCAAAAATAACAGCGAGTTCTGGACGGAGAAGACCTTTGCCTTGGGTTGTTCTTTGTCGTAAAATTTGCTCATCAGGGAGTATTTCAACTCTACGATCTAGAAGCTTTTTTTGTTCCAAATCGTGCATAAAGCGTATTTGATAGGGCAAATCAGTAGTGCTTTGATTTTCCGCCAAAGAAAGAGCAAGGGGTTGTAGATAATTGTTGCGCAAAACGAGTTGCTCGACTTGAGGTGTCATTTTTTTCAAGAGCTTATTGCGATCTTCGCGGGTTAACGTTTTGGCACGTAGTGCTGATGCAAGAACAATTTTGAGATTGACCTCAATATCAGAACAATTCACACCAGCAGAATTGTCAATGGCATCCGTATTGCATCGACCACCATTTAAGACATATTCAATCCGTCCGCGTTGTGTAACACCAAGATTAGCCCCTTCGCCAATAATTTTTGCACGCACTTGCTCTCCGGTAATGCGTATCGCATCATTCGCACGATCACCTACTTGGGCATCATTTTCTGTTGCTGCGCGGATATAAGTACCAATGCCGCCGAACCATAAAAGATCAACAGGGGCTTTGAGAAGAGCAGATATAATTTCAAAGGGTGTTCCTGTTTGTTTTTCGAAACCAATGGCTTGTGCTGCTTCAGGTGAGAGAGTAATGGTTTTTTCTTTTCGTGAGAAGATACCACCGCCCTTTGATAATTTGCTTTGATCGTAATCTTGCCAGCTGGAGCGAGGAAGTTTAAAAAGGCGCATACGCTCTGCATAGCTTTCGTCTATGCTTGGATCTGGATCAATAAAGATATCGCGGTGATCAAAAGCGGCAATCAATTTTGTTTGTTTGGAAAGTAGCATCCCATTACCAAAGACATCGCCAGACATGTCTCCAACACCGACACAGGTGAAGGGCGTTGTTTGAATATCCTGATCAAATGTTTCTCTAAAATGTCTTTTGACAGCTTCCCATGCACCTTTGGCTGTAATACCAATGGCTTTGTGGTCGTAACCTGCTGAGCCTCCAGAGGCAAAAGCATCATCGAGCCAAAAGTGATTTGCTTGGCTGATGGCGTTGGCGGTATCAGAAAAAGTTGCTGTTCCTTTGTCTGCTGCGACAACAAAATAGGGGTCAGGGTCATCATGACAGATGACATTGGGGGGAGAACTTATTTTGCCGTTAATTAGATTGTCTGTGATTGAGAGCAAAGCTGTGATAAAGTCTGTATAAGCTTGTTGTGCTGCTTCTATAATGAGAGCACGGTCATTTGTTTGGGGAAGCCGATGGGGATAAAAACCCCCTTTTGCACCTGCAGGAACGATAACTGCATTTTTAACTTGTTGGGCTTTGACTAAGCTGAGGACTTCGGTACGATAATCTAATGCGCGGTCAGACCAACGAATGCCACCACGAGCGATAGGTCCAAAACGCAAATGTACCCCTTCAACTTCCGGTCCATAAACAAAAATTTCTCGGTAAGGGCGTGGTTCAGGCAAATCCTCAATTTGGCGCGGATTTAATTTGGTGGCTAAAATACGCCGTGGACTTCCATCGTCAAGAGGCGTAAAGGCATTCGTTCGTAAACTCGCATCGATAAGGTTGCAATAACGGCGTAAGATGAGATCATCATCTAAACCAGACACTTTCCGTAATTTTTCTCCAATACGCTTTTGAATAACCTGTTGGCTTTTTTCCCGTTCTTTTTCTGTATGGCTTTGGTGAAACTTTAAATGAAATAAAGCATAAAGATCTTGGGTAATGTCAGGATAAGCATTTAAAGTTTGGGCAACGCGATCTTGCGAATAAGGAATACCAGCTTGCTGGAGATAGCGCCCATAATGGCGCAAAATAACAATTTCATGCCAATCAAGTTCAGCTGTTTGGGTGAGTGCATTAAAAGCGTCATTATCAGCATTTTGTGCCCAAATTGCCTCAAAGGTTTCGGCGTGTTTTTGACCGTTTTTTTCAAAATCGATATAGAGCTGGAAAGTACTTTCCAGCTGCATATCATGAAGATACACAGAGTGCCCATAGCCATCTGGTAATTCAAGGGTTTGTTCGGCAATAACGCGAAACCCCATGTTTTCAAGGAGTGGTACGCGTTTGGAAAGGGCAAGAGCTTCATGGCGGTGAAAAAGCCGAAGAGAAATAGTACGTTTTTCTTTATTTTGTGTGTGATAAAAGTTCACGAAAAGGGGCTTCTCATCATGAAGATTTAAAATATGTCCTGCATCGTTAATAGCGTCTTCAGCTGAAAATAAATCACGATAGCTGTTGGGAAATTCGCTGGCTAGACGTGTTTGTTGCTCTGTTGTTTTCTGAGTAAGAGCGATGGCTTGAACGCTGTCTTCCCAACTTCGTGCAATCGAACGTACATGTTGTTCAAGTGTGGAGCGCTCGTGAAGGGGAACAGTCTCGTTTCCTTTGCGATGGATGATATAATAGACACGTATAAGGGTGCTTTCCAAAAATAGCGGATAAGATTCAAAAAAGTCGCCTTTATAGAGCTCAACAAAATGTTCGCCAACTTTTTCACGCAGGCTGCTGCTATATTGGTCACGCGGTACGTAGACAAGGATAGAAACAAAGCGCCCAAAAGAATCAGTGTGGGCAAGAACCCGTAAACGTGGGCGCTCATCTAATTGTAGAATAAGTTTAGTGTTTTCTGTCAATGTATCAACATCAGAGCGAAACATTTCATCTCTTGGATAGGTTTCTAAAGCACTGACGAGTGCTTTTCCTGAATAATCGGCGTGATTGTGTCCAAGACGTTGAATAATAGTTTGGGCTTTTTCTTTTAAGAAAGGAATTTGCAAAATAGAACGTGTATAAGCTGAGGAGGTAAAAAGCCCTACAATGCGTAATTCTCCACAGAGTTGTTTTTCTTTATCAAATATTTTAAGACCAATATAATCGAGCCAGACAGAACGGTGAATTTTGGAGCGACTGTTAGCTTTTGTCACGATAAACAGATTATCGCTTTCCATGAAGGATAAAACTTCTTGAGGAGGTTCTTTCATACTTTCATCGTCAACAATATGAATAGAAGCATCCGTGAGTATACCAAGTTCAATATTACTCGCTGTAAAGGATTTTAGGGGTTTTTGGTCTTTGATGAAGTTGTAAGTGCGCATACCAAGGAAAATGAAATTATCGTCCATTAGCCAGTGAAGAAATTCAATAGCCTTTTCACCTTCTTGTTTGTAGTGCGGGGGAAGGCTTATTTGGTAGGCATGAATATGCTTTTTAACTTCTTCAAGCATAGGTTTCCAGTCTTGTACAGCAGCATTAACCTGTTCAAGAACTAAGATGAGTTCATTTTCAAGTTTTTGTATTTGCTGTTTGTTTAATGACTCGATGTGAATTTGCATCAGACTGATGCGTTTTCCAGAAGTACAATCAAGAATAGGGTGCGCAATTAAATAGATATGGTTTTTGTGTTGATTGAAAACATTTAAAATAGAATCGAGAAGGAAGGGTTTGTTATCATTGACAAGCGTGATAGCGGTTATAGGCTTGTTATTACGGGTCAAATTTTGGTCAAAGTAGATAGTATTTTTTCCCGTCTGATGGAGATTAAAAGCTTTTACTGCGATGGCTGCGGCTTTTTGAAGTTCTTTATTTTCGTAATAAACAATATCTTCTTCATCTGTTTGAGCAAAAAGGATTTCTTCTATTTTATCTTGGGTGTTTTTTGTTTCTGTTTTTTTTTGTTGCAACACATTCACTCTCCCTTTTTGCTCTTAGGGGTCTTCTCTTCATCTTTTTAAAAGCAGACCATTATATTTTTGTATACTCTAACACCTTCTTCTTGAAGAAAATAGCTCTTTATTTGGAAAGAATGAGTTTGTTTTTGCTATTTTTTAGTAATAGTTTGTACTCTAAAGAAATATTTTGCGTCAAAGAAAGGGCACTTTTAGTATTTTTGTATGTTAATAGTTTGTTTTTTAAAATATACAAAATGAAAGTAAAAAAAGAAGCAAAAGTAAAGAGAGAATGGCGCGTTTACCAGAAAGACTTTTAAGTGGTTACCAAAACTTTATAAACAATCATTTTTTATATAAAATAGCAGATTATCAGCAATTGGCGATTGAGGGGCAGAAACCTGAAGTTTTGGTCATTGCTTGTTGTGATTCGCGTGCAGTACCAGAAATGATTTTTGATGCTAAGCCAGGGGAAATTTTCACCATGCGCAACGTGGCGAATGTGGTTCCTCCTTTTTCTCCTGATGACCAATATCACGCAACATCAGCAGCTCTTGAATATGCTGTGCAATTGCTTAAGGTGAGACATATTGTCGTTTTTGGTCATGCCCATTGTGGAGGCATTCGTACTGCTCTTAATGAGACATATAAATCTTTATCATCAAATGATTTTATTGGTCAATGGATAAGTCTCTTAGCACCAGCAGCAGAAATCGTTTTGAATAATAAGTCGCTGTCGTGGCCAGAAAAACAGACGGCATTAGAGCAGCTTTCTATTCGCCATTCGTTGAGAAATTTAGAGACGTTTCCGTGGATAAAGCTTCGCAAAGATCAAGGTTTTTTGACATTGCATGGGGTTTGGTTTGATATCTCTAGCGGAAAATTATGGAGTATAGAACAGGAAACAGGTTGTTTTATGCGTGTTGAAGTTGAAAGTTTTGAAGTATAGTATTTGCTGTTTTTATTTCTTCGTATAAAAAGACATTTTATGATAAAACTTGACAAAGCTGGGGTTTTATTGTTTGAAGGAGCAAGCTTTCAGTGACAAAATTAACTTGGAGCCACCGACTGAGACCCCAGTTTAAGGGTATAAAGAGATCTCAGAGGTCAACATCCGACGGCGCGATGCGTTCTCGGATGTTATTTTGGTTTGTTTGTTATGCAACAATGAGGTAAATGATGTTTGAATCCTTGCAAGAGCGACTTGGTTCTATTCTGTCTCATTTGACGGGACGTGGCGCTTTATCGGATCAGGATGTTGTAGAGGCGCTGCGTGAAATTCGTCGCGCTTTATTGGAAGCTGATGTTGCTCTTGATGTTGTACGCTCTTTTACCGATAGGGTTCGGGAAAAAGCTGTTGGGGCCGAAATCGTTAAATCAATTAAACCAGGCCAAATGGTGGTTAAAATTGTTCATGATGAATTGGTTCATATTCTTGGAAATGAAAGCGTTCTGAGTGATTTAAATGCACCAGCTCCAGTTGTTATCATGATGACTGGTTTGCAAGGTTCCGGAAAAACAACTACAACAGCAAAGCTTGCAAAACGTTTTACTGATAAGCATAATAAAAAAGTTCTCATGGCGTCATTAGATACACGCCGTCCCGCTGCACAGGAGCAATTGCGCCAATTGGGAGAACAGGCAAAACTTGCAAGCTTGCCTATTATTGCGGGTCAGCTGCCTGTTGATATTGCATCACGTGCCGTGCAGGCTGCTAAATTAGGTGGTTATGACGTGCTTCTTCTTGACACAGCAGGACGTAATCATATTGATGAAGCTTTGATGCTTGAATTGGCTGAAATTAAAGCATGTGCCCTTCCTCATGAGATTATGTTGGTGGCTGATAGTTTGACGGGGCAAGATGCCGTTCATCTTGCTCGTTCTTTTGATGAGCGTGTAGGGATTACAGGGATTATTTTAACACGGATGGATAGTGATGGGCGTGGTGGCGCTGCTCTTTCTATGCGTGCTGTTACAGGTAAACCAATTAAAGCAATTGGAACTGGTGAAAAAATAGATGCCTTAGAAGAATTTCATCCCAGTCGTATTGCTGATCGTATTCTGGGAATGGGGGATATTGTTTCTTTGGTTGAAAAAGCTGCTGAAACAATGGATCATGAGAAAGCTGCTGCTTTTGCAAAAAAAATGCAAGCCGGAAAATTTGATCTGAATGATCTTGCAGAACAGTTGCAGAAAATGAAAAAACTGGGTGGAATGGGCGGTATTATGGGCATGTTGCCAGGAATGGGGAAGGTCAAAGAGCAGATTGCGGCTGCGGGGTTTGATGATCGTTTGTTTGATCGTCAATTGGCCATTATTTCATCTATGACACTGCAAGAGCGGGCGAATCCAGAGCTTTTAAAACATAGCCGCAAACAGAGAATTGCTAAGGGATCTGGTACAACGGCAGCTGATATTAATAAACTTTTAAAGATGTATCGCCAAATGGCTGATATGATGAAAGCCATGGGTGGTAAAGGAAAAAGTGGTTTGATGGGAAAAATGTTGGGAGGACTTGGTTCCAAAATGGGTTTTGGTGGTATGGGAAATTTGGGGGGGGATTCTCCAGCTATGCCTGATTTGTCAGGATTGGATCCAAAGCAATTCTCAACGCTTCAAAAGCAAATTGAAAATGGTAATGGAGAGAAGTTCTTGCCCGGACTTCCCAAGCGTGGACCTATATTTCCTGGTCTTTCCAATGGCATTGCCGATAGGGGAAAATTTCCTCAGCATCCTAAGAAAAAATAAGATGTGAAGAGGGAAAGGAATATGATGCAGGAAACAGTATTAAAAGAATTAGCACATTTACGAGCATCTATTGATAATTTTGATGCAACTTTGATTCATATCTTAGCAGAGCGTTTTCGTTGTACGAAAGCTGTTGGGCGCTTAAAAGCGCGTTATGATTTGCCTAAAGTAGATCCTCTGCGTGAGCAATATCAGGTAGAGCGTTTGCGGCAATTGGCTATGGATAGTGATCTTGATCCTGATTTTGCTGAAAGATTTTTAAAATTTATTATTAAAGAAGTTGTGAGTCATCATGAAGTTATTGCTGAAGAGCAAAAAACAAAAAAGTCAATTTAAACGAAAGCCAGAGCTGACAATAGGAGATAAAATATGGCATTGAAAATTCGTTTGTCCCGTGGAGGTTCAAAAAAACGTCCTTATTATCATATCGTCGTTGCAGATGTTCGTAGTCCGCGCGATGGGCGGTTTCTTGAGCGTGTTGGTGCATGGGATCCAATGTTGCCTAAAGATGGACCGAGGGTAAAACTTAATGAAGAACGTATCCAATATTGGCTTGGGCAAGGGGCTCAACCAACAGATCGCGTTTTACGGTTTTTAGATGCAGCTGGCTTGAAAAAGCGTCCAACTCGTAATAATCCACATAAAGGTGAACCGGGTAAAAAAGCACAAGAACGTATAGCAGCAGCAAAGCAAGCGGCAGAAGAAGCAGCGGCAGCGGCTGAAGCAGAATCTGCTTCAGCATAAGAAGCATGGTTGTTTATCAACGTGTCTTTAAAAGCTTTAGAAAAATAAATATTATCCGTTTTTGTTTATCAAAAACGGATTTTCTTTAAAAAGTGGCTTGTTTAAACAGCGCTGGTTTTTTAAAAATCAATGGTTTTAAAAGTCAATAGCGCGGCCTTTAATTTCCCAGTCTCCATAGCGGGAAGGGTCTTTTCCGCCGCGTCCGCCGTTTTCTAAAGGTTGTTCTTTTTTTGCTGCGCTTTTTCGCCTTTCTTCAGCTTCTTTAAGGGCGCGTTGTGCTGCGGGAGAAAGAGATTGCTGTTTAACGACATTTGCGTTTTTTTTGCTTGTATTCTCATCTTTTTTATTCATTTTACACCTATTCCATTGAAGAAGCAGAAAGAAAACACCATCATATAATATTGATTGACTTTTATCATGGAGTTTTTTGAGTAATGAATATAATGCGTACAGCCATGCTTTTGGCTTTTTTAACTGCTCTTTTTATGGGAGTTGGTTATCTTGTTGGAGGGGGCGGTGGCATGGTCATTGCTCTTTTGATGGCAAGTGGTTTAAACTTTTTTTCTTATTGGAATTCGGATAAAATCGTTTTACGCATGTACGGGGCGCGTGAAGTTGATCAGCATTCAGCACCAGTTTATTATAAGATTGTAAGCGATTTAGCACAAAGGGCTTCTCTTCCTCAACCAAAGGTTTATGTTATTGAGAATGCACAGCCAAATGCTTTCGCGACGGGACGTAATCCGCAAAATGCTGCTGTTGCTGCAAGTACTGGGTTGTTAGAGCGGTTGAGTTCAGAGGAAATTGCCGGCGTTATGGCGCATGAGCTTGCACACATTGAGCATCGTGATACCTTAACAATGACTCTAACCGCGACGATTGCAGGGGCAATTTCAATGCTTGGTAATTTTGCTTTCTTTATGGGAGGACCGCGGAACTCTTCAGAAGATTCTCATGGCGCTGGGGCAATTGGAGGATTTATTGCATTGCTCGTGGCACCTTTTGCAGCGATGCTGGTGCAAATGGCGATTAGCCGTACGCGGGAATATGCTGCGGATCGGAGAGGGGCTGAAATATGTGGTAATCCTTTATGGTTGGCTTCGGCATTGCGTAAGATTGCTGATGGGGGACGTGGGGTATATAATGAAGAAGCAGAGCATAATCCAGCAACCGCGCATCTGTTTATTATTAATCCTTTGAGCGGTGAGGGAGCGGATAGTCTTTTTTCGACACATCCAGCAACTGCAAATCGTATTGCTGCTCTTTATCAGCAAGCAGAAGAGATGAAAGGGGCTCTTGCCAAAAGTGTGGGATGGAATAAAGAAGACGCTATACATGAAAAAAGCAGCGGGATGAGCTATGCGGATTTTCATAGTGGTCAGGCTCATACATTAGGTGAGCAAGAAAACAGTCCTTTTCAGCGTGTTACAAAGCGTCCTTCTTGGCTTCGTTATGAAAATTCAAAAAGATCTCGTTCATAGAGTTATTGAGGGATTTTTTAAGGAAATAGTGATATAAAGGTGGTGTTTTGAAACACAAAAAAGCGGGGCATGTGTCTGAAAAAAATGTTCCAGGGTTAGCTGTTCGACAGGTGTGTGTGCGTCTTTTGGGGGCGGTAGTTGATAAGTACACGCCTCTGTCTGGTTTGACGGATAATGAACACGGACATCCACAATATTTAAAGCTTTCACAGCGAGATCGTTTGTTATGTCGGGCTATTTTAACAGCTTCATTGCGTCATCGAGGGCAGATTATGGCGGCTCTTTCACGCTTTTTGGCGCGTCCTTTGCCTTCACAAGCACTTTCACTTCAGCATCTTTTGCATATCAGTGTTGCACAAATTCTTTATCTTGATATTCCCGATCATGCGGCTATTGATTTAGCTGTGCGTGTGGCGAAACTTGATCCTCGAATGCGCCGTTTTTCAGGGGTGGTGAATGCTCTTTTGCGCAATGTTGCACGTGAGGCAGAGCCTTTACGTCAACAAGTTCCTACCATTGAAGGTGTGCCAGCGTGGTTTGGACAGCTTTTAATATCAGCTTATGGAACAGAAAAGGCGCATCAGATTATAGCAATTCAAAGTGTGGAACCCCCTTTCGATTTGACAGTGAAATCTGACAGTGTTGGATGGGCTAAAAGGCTTGGCGGTGTGGTGTTGCCCAATGGTTCTGTTCGATTAAATCGTCTAGAGAGTTCTGTTTCTGATTTACCAGGCTATAGTGAAGGAACTTGGTGGGTTCAAGATTTCGCTGCAGCGTTGCCTGCTTGTTTACTAGGAACACTTCGGGGTAAACGAGTTGCTGACCTTTGTGCAAGCCCTGGGGGAAAAACAGCACAATTGGCTTTACAAGGGGCAGAGGTGACAGCAATTGAGCTTTCTGCTAACCGCGTAAAGCGTTTAAAAGAAAATATGGAACGGCTTCGTTTTTCAGTTCACATTTGGCAGGGTGATGTGAGAAATTTCCATCCCACACAGCTTTTTGATGCGGTTCTTCTCGATGCTCCTTGTTCTTCTACTGGAACGATCCGTCGTCATCCAGATATTTTATGGACGAAATCGAGGGATGATATCGTCAAGTTAGCGGCGTTGCAAAATGATTTACTTGTCGCAGCAATTTCCTTGGTAAAGGTGGGGGGACGGATTATTTTTTCCAATTGTTCATTGGCAAGAGAAGAAGGTGAAGATCTTATTGAAAAAATTTTATCGACACGCAATGACATTGTTTTAGAACCTATTTATCCAGGGGAAATGGGAGCACTGGCACATTTGCTTTGTGGGGGGATGTTACGTACAACGCCTGCGGATTTTTGTCATAAAAATTTTGATGCTGAGAAAACCGCATTTTTAGGAATGGATGGTTTTTTTGCTGCGCGCTTACGAAAAATTGCTTAATTAACGCTTCATTTACAAAAATGGTCGAAATTGTATTTGATTCAGCATAAATGGAGATGAAATTTTGGCGGTTGCGGTAAAAGCTCCTCAGGTAAAAGTGGCAGCCTGTATCGATACGATACAGAATATTATGCGGCGTTTATGGGTTGGACCATTGTTTCGTTGGCGGTTTTCAGGGTTTCGTCCTCATAAAATTTTAGCGCATCCCATGGATTTGCATGTAGCAGACCCTATGATGGCGCATGAATTTTATCATGGTCGTTTTGCTTTTGCTGGTCACATTGTTCATTCTGGTGCTGTTTCGCCGTTTGCATTGGTTCCACCAACGCTAGAATGGGAAGCAGCTCTACATGATTTTCATTGGTTGCGCCATATGGAGGCAGCAGGAAGTGATTTAGCTTCTGCACATGCACGCTCTCTTTTAGAAGATTGGTTTGACCATGCTGGAAAGAAGGTAAAAGGGCTTGCTTGGAGTGGTCCTGTTGTGGCGCGGCGCTTGATTTCATGGATTTGTCATTCGAAAATGTTGTTAGAAGGGGCAAGTGAACGGTTTGAAAAACGCTTTTTACGTGCGCTTGGTTTGCAATTTCGTTATTTGCGCGTAACAATTTGCAGTATGGAGCATGATGACCGACGTTTACAAGCAGCAGCGGCTTTGACGTTCGCATCTCTTGCTTTGCCTGTTTCTGTGGCAGTGAAAAAAAAGGTACAAACCACACTTATAAAAGAGCTTTCCCGTCAAATCCTAGTTGATGGTGGGCATATTTCTCGTAGTCCTGTTATTTTGCTGAATTTGTTATCGGATTTATTGTCGTTACGGCATCTTTTTATGCGTAGCAATGAAACAGCACCACGTATTTTGATTGATTCTGTTGAGCGTATGTTGCCAGCTTTACGATTCTTTATCCATGAGGATCAAACGTTGGCTCATTTTAATGGGGTTGGTCCCCTTGTGTCGGAACGGTTATCGTCCCTTTTGAAGCTTGATGAAACAGGAGGGCATCCTTTTAGTTATGCCCGTTATTCAGGATTTCAGCGCTTAAAAGCCAATCAAACAACAGTGCTTGCAGATACAGGAAAGTTTCCACCCCGCTTTGTAGCACAGCAGGCTTGTTCGGGGTGTTTGTCTTTTGAAATGTCTTCACAAGGGCACCGTTTTATTATCAATACTGGTGTTAATCCTGATGGTCGGGAAGATTATCGACATTTAGGGCGTGTTACTGCAGCACATTCAACAGCTACGCTTAATGATTGTTCAGTGGGTGCTTTTTATCATAAAAAGAAAAATGGCGCGCCATTTTTGTTTGATGGACCCAGGGAAGTTCAAGTGCGCCGTATAGAGGATTCAGAGAAGACGGGTTTTATTGCGAGTCATAATGGTTATGTGCGACCTTTTAATCTTATTCATGAGCGTGGTGTTATTTTGGCGACAAATGGAGATATGATCGAAGGTTTTGATCGCTTTTTTATGCCAAATAAAGGGGGAAAGAGACACAAGAGTGTGCAAAATGAACAAAATCATGTTGCTGTTCGGTTTCATCTTCATCCACAAGTTGAAGTTAACTATGATGGCAAACGTGTCTGTTTAGCCGTAAAGAACGAGAACGTGAAGAGCGAACAAGTATGGTATTTTATATCGCCTGATGCAGATATTTTTCTTGAAGATTCGATTGATTTTGCAGAATTAACAGGTCCACAACGGACACAACAGATTGTTTTATATTTTCGTCCTGCATTTCAGGAAAAAGTTCGTTGGCGTTTTATCCGTAAAGCGTTTGATAAAAAATCAGAACATTGTTCCAACCCATAGTATATTGCGTTTTATCTTCGTGTCGCAAAACATCATCGTTTATTGTGGTAATATTCTCAAAATTTGAAGATCATATAAATTTTATACATGAAGCATTTTGTTAGAGTATAGGTTGGATGTTTTTAGGCAAGGTTTGCTCATAGAATCTCATGAGGTGATGCTAAGAGAGAGGGATTGGCTCCCGAAAAAAGAGTTTTTAACAGACCATTGTTGACAGATGAGTACTGGTTAAGGATCTTCATTCTTTAAAGATGCGGAGAGAAAATAAAGCTGTTGCTTATCTTCGATAAGTTCTTAAGTGTGCTGTTGGGATCAATATTTCTCTCTGAGAGAGTTGCATTAATAGGGTTACGTTCCTCACAAAAAACAGAGCGCTATTTATTGCATATTCACGGACTTATATTAAAGAAAAATCCCTTAATACTTCCAAGCCTATTTCGCGACGATGTCTGTGATGGGTATAACGGTAAATCCATGAAGCACCTCATCTTTACGCAAGGAGCAATTCGGCACTATCACACTATTTATAGTGCCCAATATTTGTAACAAGCTCTTAGCATTAGAGATGGTTCATAAGAGGCATTTTTAGAATTTTCTTAATAGTTTTTATCCACACAGGACCCCCCGCTTGTAACGTGCAAGCGAATGGTTTTGGTTGATTCAACACACATAGATTTTGAATGGGAGAATCTTCGGTATTCGGGGTTCTAATTCAATATGAATAACGCTAAATTATTAATCAAATATTATACATCACAGAAGCACTGAAAATTCAAGAAACAATACATAGCAGCGCCCGAAAAAGACAGCCCCTCCGCTCTTTGTTATTATACTAAAAATGAAGTCATAATAACAAACCACAAAATGCGTGTTCTTTCATAGCAAAGCACTCTCTCAAATGCTTCAAATAACTTTTATAAAGATTTACGCGAATAACGCCGTGCAATCGAATCAATATCACCTCGACAAATTCCAAGATCGCTGAGTTCATATGTTGAAAGACAACTTAATGCATTAACGGTTCGACGATAACGGCGCCAATTACTATAAAAACGTAGAATATTCATATCCTCTACTCAAACTTTTCATTACACTCTTTAGTTTAAGAATAGAGCATATTACTAAAAAGAGTTGTGTTATAATATCATAACAGGTATGCATCTACATACAAAATAATACCCTTTTAACATTTTGCTCATGTGAAAGGGAAACCATTAAAAATATTAACAACGACAATATCCTATCCCTAAATAATGATTAAATTATGTGCATTTTCTGTGGTGATAAACTTCTTCACGAGTAGATTCTTTGGATTGAATAACTGCTTCCATTTCAACAGTTATCAATAGTCATATGATGATTATGAACAGTTCCTTGAAACATTTGTCTCATATGAAGAGGAAATTAGTAAAATTATTAATGGCGGAAGTGTCGTGTTCCTGTAAAAACCATCGCTAAACCCTGCGCATCAGCAGCCGTGATAACTTCTTCATCACGCATGGAGCCTCCTGGTTGAATAACTGCTGTTGCTCCTGCTTCAGCTGCTGCTAATAAACCATCTGCAAAAGGAAAAAATGCATCTGATGCAACAACCGATCCTTTTGTGAGAGTTTCTGTTAAGCCTGCTCTTTGGGCACTTTCTGCTGCTTTACTTGCAGCAATTTTTGCTGAATCGATGCGGCTCATTTGTCCGGCTCCAATTCCAACTGTTGCGCTATTTTTCGCGTATACAATAGCATTTGATTTAACGTGTTTTGCTACACGAAAAGCAAATTGAAGATCACGCATTTCATCTTGAGTTGGTGCCCGCTTTGTCACTACTTGCAATTTAAGATCATCAACCACTACGTTATCACGCGATTGCACTAAAATGCCTCCTGCAAGTGTTTTCGCAAGAAGTCCTGCACAGCGTGGATCAGGAACTCCACCTGTAATGAGCAAACGAAGATTTTTTTTCTTGGCAATAATTTCACGTGCCGCCATTGTGGCATCAGGAGCAATAATCACTTCTGTGAAAATTTTAACAATCTCTTCAGCACATTCCTCATCAAGGGGTTGATTTAAAGCAACAATTCCACCAAATGCCGATACATTATCACACATAAGAGCTTTCAAATAAGCTTCTTTCAAATTTTCTCCTTCCGCAACACCACAAGGATTGGCATGTTTAATAAGAGCGACAGCAGCGGTTTTTTGCGGATCAAATTCTGCCACAAGTTCAAAGGCTGCGTCTGTATCATTCAGATTGTTATAAGAAAGCGCTTTGCCTTGTAAAAGTTTTGCTGTTGCAATACCAAAACGTTTTTCATTATTGCGATAAAATGCTGCCTGTTGATGTGGATTTTCTCCATAGCGCATAACACTTTCAAGATGACCAGAAAAACTCTGCCACGATGGAGTTTCAATTTTTAAATCCCGTGCAAACCACGATGCTATTGCCGTATCATAAGCAGCCGTGTGTGCATAAGCGCGCATTGCTAGCTGATGACGCACAGATAAGCTTAAACACCCATTATGCTGCTTTAATTCAGCTAGAATCGAATCATAATCTTTTATCGCTGTTACAACACCGGTATAAGCATAATTTTTTGCCGCGGCGCGAATCATCGCCGGTCCACCGATATCAATATTTTCAAGAATCGTTTGTCCATCGGCTCCCGATAGGATCGTCTCTTCAAAAGGATAAAGATTCACCACCAAAAGATCAATTCCATGAATGCTGTTCTTTTCCATAGCTTCTCTATGGCTAGGATCTTCTCTTACCCCTAACAAAGCACCATGAATCAAAGGATGGAGTGTTTTTACACGCCCATCCATTATTTCAGGAAATCCAGTAACTTCAGCAACATCTTTTACGGGTAAACCAGCCGCTATGAGGGTTTTGGCTGTTCCTCCTGTTGAGATTAATTCAACATTGTAAGTAGCATGGAGGGTTTGTGCAAAAGCAACCACACCCGTTTTATCAGACACAGAAAAGAGAACACGACGAACCCGATGAAGATCAGGTATGGGAAAATTTTTGGCAACAACACCCATAACAGAAGCCTTAAAAATTAAAGAGTTAAAATTCTAGTAAAACACGCTTATACATTTATAGCATAAGCCTTTAGCAAAATACACTGAAAGGATAAACTGTCTTTTTAGAATATAGGATGACTCATCTTTTTTATTATCCTGTAAAAACACTCTCATTTGAGGTGTGGTGGTGGGTGTAAAGTCTCATTGAGACATTAAATGTTTTTTTGTTGCTTATAACTCAACATCTCATCTTCATAGCAGTTTTGAAACAAAAAATGCATCCGTATATTCTCTGCTATATTAGCTTTTATACTAGATGAAGGCGAAAGTATTGCGTATATCAGTTGGAGTAATCTCTGAGATGGGAAACAATCTAATGAAGCAAGAATATAAAATTATAAAAGCAAAAATGAGTGCCTATCTTTCCTATCATTTTTAAATTTGGCTTTATGTTTTTCAAAAGCTTTTATGACAATGTTTTTTTAGAATGAATTTTTTTAAGAGTGGAGATAATGCGTTGTTTCACATTTTTGGGCATTACATTTTTAATGAATCATCCCTCGTTTTACGATGGTTTTTTAAAGAGTGTCGCGTAAATCTTTTGTGGATGGTATAAAGATCCATTGTATGCCTATGATCTTTATTTAACAAAGGCGCAAGTTAGTAGATTCTATTCTCTTTATCACTTGAGATAGAAGAGATCTTTTTTAGTTTTCTTGCCGTAGCAGAAAAAGAAAAGCTCCTAACACACCAGCAGCTAAAATAAACCACGTGATTGCATAAACGAGATGATTATTTCGAAAATGGATAATCGTAAGACCAACGACGGGAAGGTTTGCTTGTGGAGATGTTTTTCTGGCATCAATGAAATAAGGGGCAACAGTGGACAAACCAAGTTTTTGTGCCATAGCGGGGAGATCGCGCGTATACCATAAATTTTTGTCCGGATTATTTTTACGCGGGAAAAAACCATTTTTTTCACTCATGCGTAATAAACCTATAATCGTTGTTTGTTCTGTGTCCGTGGTAGAATTTTGCTGAGATGAGGCATTTTTATGCGATTGCTCTGGGTTTTGAAAATTGTTACGTTCATCCATGGGGATAAAGCCACGGTTGATAAAGATTAGTGCATTATCAGTAGTCTGTAAAGGAGTCAAAACCCAATAGCCTGTAGTATTTTGAGCGGCTGCAGTGACTAAAATATTTTTGTCTGTTAAAAATTTTCCTGTTATAACAACAGGTTGATATTCATTTTTTTCAAAAGTAATATCTGACCATTGATTTTTTAGGGGGGCTTTTATGGGGGGCAAATGAATGCGCTGATTGGCACTGGTGATAAGATTTGTTTTCCAGTTTAACCGTTGTACTTGCCATATACCTAATGCGCTAAAGAGAAGAAAAAAACAAATACATAAAGTCCCAAACAAAAAAGAAGAAAAACAGCAAGAATTTCCCTGAAGCTTTGTCATGGGGGGCTCTTTTTTGCTCATGATTTATGCTTCCTTTCGGGACAATAGGCTTTTATTCTAACATGGTATGTATTTAAAAAAAACATTTTGTACGCTTTTTGGCAGAATTTGCACGCCTTAATTGAGAAAAAAGATGAAGAATGAGCCCGTAAGAGATGAAAAAGGTTTTATAAAAGACTTGACCTTTTGTTGTCGACCCCCTATTAGAAAGAAACTTCCCAATGATGCCCGTTCAAGGTTGCATTGTGCGTGTTTTGCGTTCATTGTGTCTTTTGGGTATGGGAATTTGAAAGTTTCTTAGAGTTTAAGGGTGAAGTTTATGTCTCGTGCATGTGAATTGACAGGGAAGACGGTTCTGTATGGTAATAATGTTAGCCATGCAAATAATAAGACTCGGCGTCGTTTTTTACCAAATCTTTGCAATGTGACATTGATTTCAGAAGTGTTACAGCAAAGTTACCGCTTGCGCATTTCAGCAAGTGCGTTGCGTTCTGTTGAGCATCGTGGTGGACTTGATGGTTTTTTGGTCAAAGCAGACGATAAAGAGTTGTCGCAACGTGCGCGTTTGCTAAAACGACAAATCATTAAGAAAAAAGCTGAGCAAGAAGGTGAGCAAAAGGCTGAACAAGCAGCGTAATTGCTATCGTCATTCTTTTTTGTTTATTGACGCTTTTATTCCGGTTTTCTGTTCTAGACGTTAAGTTTTTTGCAGGTTGATCGTTTTATTTTATTGGTTCCGTATCCTAGGTTTAAAAAATGCCCTCAAGCAGTCTTTTACGAGAACAGCAAAAGAAAAGGTATATTGTTTTTTCTATTTTAGCAATGTGCCTTGCTGTCACTGCTTCTAATATTTTTGTTCAATATCCTGTTTATTGGTTTGATTTAAATGAGCTGTTGACTTATGGGGCTTTTACCTATCCATTTGCTTTTCTGATCAATGATTTGACCAATCGTTTTTATGGTCCATCTGCTGCGCGGCGTGTGGTTTATGCTGGTTTTTTTGCGGGGGTCTTTGTTTCTTGGATATTGGCGACGCCACGGCTTGCCCTTGCTTCTAGTTTTGCATTTTTATTTGGACAGCTCCTTGATATTGTTGTTTTTACTCCTTTACGACGTAAAACATGGTGGAAAGCCCCTTTAGCAGCAGCGTTGGTTGGTTCGGCTTTGGATACAATGCTGTTTTTTGCTCTTGCTTTTTCTAGCTCTTTTGCTGTTCTTGATAAGATAACAGGGTACGCTGATAGTTCACTGGTGGAGAGTACTGTTTTGGGAGGAGTAGGCATGCCAGTTTGGCTCTCGCTTGCTTTTGGTGATTTTTCGGTAAAAATTATTATGAGCCTGTTTATGTTGATTCCCTATGGAACAATTCTTAATATTGTAAAGCTTCCTCTTTATCAAAGTCATTCAAAGAATGATTCTTCTTTTGTTTGTAACAAATAATGATCTTTGTTTTTTTGTTTTGCTAAAGAAGAGAAGGTTGTGCGTTATGCTTCTGCGAACAGAATTTGAGTAGATTCAAAAAAGGGATTTTGATTCTTTTCTCAAGTTGTATTTATCCATACATCATTTATGCTTATGATGTGTAAGGAAGTGCTTTTGACTGATTCAGTATGAGATAAGAGCATCTTATCAGTATTAAAAACAGATAATCAAGCTCTTATAAAGGATCAAAAATGTCTTGTTAAGAATTGTGATTTCTTACTTATGATTATTTGAGTTATAAGAAACTTGGTTCTTATAAAGGAAAAAACATTTCGATATACATTTGGGTAGTATATAAATAGAAAAATAAATACCAATGGTATCAAGTCCTTTTTGACAGTTTTAAAATTGGGTTATACTGGTATTTATCATTATTTTAGTAACAAATGTTTGTGCAGATATGTTAATGAATTTACAATTTGTTATAATGCGATCTCTGTAGAATTTGGCAAACGCTTCGAGTATTTATTTTAGACAATTGTAGGTTAGAAAATGCGATACTTGGAGCTGATAGTATGAATAAAATGATAAATCAAACAGATCATACAGAGGCTTTATTTGATAATTTTGTATTAAATTCCTTGAAAAAACAGAGAGAGACTAGGGAGTTGCCTATTGTAAAATCACCTCTTCGTTATCCGGGAGGGAAAAGTCGTGCTGTTCCTATGATTATTAATAACTATATAAGGAAACAGAAAACTTTATGTTCTCCTTTTGTAGGAGGCGGTTCAATTGAATTAACCTTAGCAAAAAGAGGAACAAGGGTTTATGCTTATGATGCTTTTAAGCCGCTTGTTATTTTTTGGCAGATGCTTTTGAAAGCTGCTTCAGCTCTTGCAGAAAAAGTAAGAGAATATGAAGATATGACTCCCGTAATGTTTTATAATCTCCAAAAAACTTTTGGGAATATTAAAAATCAATTAGAGATTACTGCTGTTTTTTCTTACTCTTAATCGTTCTTCTTTTTCCGGAACAATACTTTCTGGCGGTATGTCTCCAGGACACCCCCGATTCAATTATCGTTCTATTGAACGACTTAAAGATTTTAAGATTGAAAACTTCATAGTGGAACACAGAGATTTTACAGAAAGTATTCCTAAACACTCTAACGATTTTCTTTATTGTGATCCTCCGTACCTTATTAATCAAAAACTTTACGGTCACAAAGGCGATAAACATCATCCTTTTGATCATCAAGCTCTTGCTGAACTTTTGAGAAAGCATCACAGATGGGTTTTATCTTATAATGATTGTCTGGAAATTAGAGAACTTTATAAAGGACATACAATACTTAATCCTGAATGGACTGACGGTATGGGAAACAATAAAAAATCAAATGAACTCGTAATTTTGAGTAAGGATCTTTAGGAAATTGCATGAAACAGGTAAGAAAATGGAAAAGCCTTTGAATATGCTTTGGCTATGGGTTTTAAAAAAGCAACAAAGGCTTCTATAGAGTTTAACTCGTCTTTTCAAATAGCGGTGTCTTTTTATAATTTATTTAATAATACTGAAAAAAAGGCTTTTAAATCTTGCTTCTATTGAAGCAGCCGTTTTTTTACAGTTACATGATAAAAATATTAGAAACACGAAAACTTTTGTTCTTTAGGAAGATTTTGTTGGGATCAAAGGAGATGTCCGTGATATTATTTTAAAAGTTCCTGAAAATCCTATTGGTATTTCTGCAAAACATAATCATAGCGCTATCAAACATCCTCGCCTTTCTGGTAAAATAGATTTTGGTAAAGAATGGACGGGTTATTCTTGTAGCAGCGTTTATTTCAATGAAGTTAGGCCTATTTTTGATTATTTAGCAGAGCTTAGAGATAAGAAGATGTTCTTTAGAGATATAGAGGATAAAGACAGCAGAGTTTATCTTCCAATCCTAGAAGCTTTTTCTAAAGAACTTCAAAGGCTTTGTTTAGATTATCAAGATAAATTTGTGAAGCTATTGTTTCAGTATGTTATAGGTTCTTATGATTTTTATAAGATTATGATAGATACAAGATCTAAACAAAAACGGGTTATTATTCAGTCTTTTAATTTGAATGGCACTCTGGGATATGGTCGTAAATGGAAAATTCCAAGCAAAATTTTATCAGTTGCACTAAAACCAGAAAGTAAAAACAAACTTATTATAATTTTTGAAGATGGTTGGAGCATTTCTTTTAGAATTCATAATGCATCCAGTAAAGTAGAAGCTTCTTTAAAGTTCGATATTCAGTTTGTGGGATTATCTTCTCAGGTTGTTAGTCATCAAATTCCGATGGTTTAATGCCGATGGTTTAATGATGGAGATAATTTTTTAAGATGTAATTGTTGGCTGTTTCAAGGTAAGTTTATTTCTTATGAATATGAGGCTTTTTATCACTAAAAAGTATTTCTAATTGTTTTGTTATGGCGTCGGCGAGTTCTTCAGCATTCATAATTGTTACAGCACGTTGATAATAACGTGTGACGTCATGACCAATTCCAATGGCAATGAGTTCGATGGGGGAGTGTGTTTGGATTTCTTGAATCACTGCGCGTAAGTGTTTTTCTAGATAATTGCTGGAGTTGACCGATAGTGTCGAATCATCAACAGGAGCACCATCAGAAATGACCATGAGGATACGACGTTGTTCACGCCGCGATAAAAGACGTTGATGAGCCCAAATTAAAGCTTCTCCGTCGATATTTTCTTTTAATAATCCTTCTTGCATCATCAAACCTAAATTGCGTCGTGCGCGACGCCATGGGGTATCAGCACTTTTATAGATGATATGGCATAAATCATTGAGGCGTCCAGGATTGTGGGATTTGTTTTGGGTAAGCCATTGTTCTCGCGATTTTCCTCCTTTCCACGTTTTAGTGGTAAAACCTAAAATTTCAACTTTGACAGCACAACGTTCAAGAGTTTGTGCCAAAATATCAGCACAGCTTGCGGCAACGCTAATGGGGCGTCCGCGCATTGAGCCAGAATTATCAATGAGAAGTGAAACAACCGTGTCCCGAAATTTGGTGTTGCTTTCCATTTTAAAAGAAAGGGGTTGCATGGGATCAATAATTAGACGTGGAAGCCGTGCTGTATCAAGATACCCTTCTTCAAGGTCAAAGCTCCAGTTGCGATTTTGTTGCGCCATCAAGCGGCGCTGGAGACGGTTTGCTAAACGGCCAACGATGTTTTGAAGATGATTGATTTGCTTATCAAGATAACGGCGTAAGTGATCTAACTCGTTTTCAGAACAAAAATCTGTTGCTTCCAAAATTTCATCAAATTGACGGGTGAAGATTTTATAATCACCAAGTCTTTCCATTTGTTCCGAATCGGAAAAAAGGCGTTTGGCTCTTCTTGGCTTTTCTTGCCAAGGTTCATTTTTTTGTTCGCCGTCAGCTTGATCATTGTTGTTTGATTGTGTCGCTTGTGTTTTTCCGTCGTCTTGCACATCACTTTCTTGTTCAGTGCTGGTTTGTTCTTCACTTTGAGCGTGTTTTTTGTTTTTACTCTCTTCTTCTTCTTGGTCTTGAGGTTCACATTCGTTTTTTAATTTTTTATTGTTTTCACTGTTAGAAGCTTCAGCTTGTTGCACTGTCATTTTGAGTGTAGCAAGCATTTGGCGAACAATCTGTGCAAAAGTTTGTTGGTTGTAAATATGATGAGTGAGTTCATCGAGTTCTGCTGCTGCTTTTTGTTCGAGTTCTTGACGCCACAATTCTAAGACAGGACCTGCTTCTCTTGGAGCTGTGCGCTTTGTTATTTTTTCACGCAATAAAAGTGCAATCGCTTCTTGGATGGGGGCTTCACTTTGGTTGCTAATCTTATGATAATGGGCTCTTTTGTATTTATCGGCGAGCATGACATCAAGATTTTTTGCAAGCCCCTCCATGGCTAAAGTACCAATTGCTTCAACACGTGTTTGTTCTAAGGCATCAAAGACAGCACGTGCTTCTGATTCTAGTGGAGAAAATTGCATGTGAATGCGGTTATCATGCCATGCTTTGCGTAGAGCCATGGAATCACCTAATCCGCGGGTAATGGTGATGTCTTTATTCGTTGCGTATTGAGATAATTCTGGTAAACGCGCACAACTTTCGCTTAAAGATGGTCGGTTATGACTAAAGGAAACTTCAAGGTTTTTTGTGCCTGCAATTGCACGCATACAGGTGGAAAGTGCTTTTTTAAACGCTTCAGCATTAAGAGTGTTGTTGGAAGAGTCCTTTGCCAGATTTTTGTTGTCGCCAATATCGGTAGCCATGAGTGACAGATTCCTTAAGGCGAAACACCATGAATGAGTGATTCGGGAAGCTCTTGTCCAAAGGCGCGTTGATAAAATTCTGCAACAGTGGCACGTTCGAGTTCATCACATTTATTGAGAAAGGTTAATCGGAAGGCAAAGCCGACATCTTGAAAAATTGTTGTATTTTCTGCCCAAGTAATGACGGTACGTGGACTCATGACAGTTGAAAGATCTCCATTGATAAAAGATTGGCGTACCATATCAGCAACATGAACCATTTGTGAAATTATCTTTTTTCCTTCAGTCGTTTGAAAGGATTTGACCTTTGAACAAATGATATTAACTTCTTTATCATGGGGTAAATAATTGAGTATTGTAACAATAGACCAACGGTCCATTTGAGCTTGATTGATCTGTTGGGTACCATGATAGAGACCGGTTGTATCACCAAGACCAATGGTGTTTGCTGTTGCAAAAAGACGAAAGGCTGGATGTGGAGAGATGACACGGCTTTGATCAAGTAAGCTTAATTTTCCAGAGGTTTCAAGAACGCGTTGGATGACAAACATAACATCGGGACGCCCCGCGTCATATTCGTCGAAAACAAGAGCAACATTATTTTGATAAGCCCATGGCAAAATGCCTTCTTTAAATTCAGTGATTTGTAAGCCATCTTTTAAAACGATAGCGTCTTTTCCTACAAGATCGATACGACTTACATGACTATCGAGATTAATTCGGACACAAGGCCAGTTGAGGCGTGCAGCAACTTGTTCAATATGTGTTGATTTCCCTGTACCGTGATAGCCAGAAACCATTACACGACGGTTAAAGGTAAAACCTGCGAGAATCGCTAAAGTTGTTTGCTGATCAAAAAGATAATCAGGATCAATATCAGGGACATGGGGGGTTTTTGTGCTAAAAGCAGGAACTTTCAGATCTGTTTCAATATGAAATAGATCGCGAGCAAAAAGTGTAATATCGGGCAAATTTTCAACGGTAAGATTTGTCATTGTGTTTCTGGAAGGGAGAGGACGCTATTTATTCATTGGAAACGATACAAGAGTTAGAGTATTTATGCAATGCTCTATAATGAGAGCCTTAGATATTGAAGGAAGATTTTTTGCGTATTCTATAATGTTTTGAAAAAAAATAATATCTTGCGCAAATAATGGTGGTCTAAATGAAAATAGGCTCATATAAGCGCGTATTTTTAGCACAAACCAGACTTTTTTAGCAAATTATAAGCATGTAAAACATCACGAAAGCGCTCTTCTGAGGCACGATTACCACCATTGGAATCAGGATGGTGCTTTTTTACCAACTCTTTATATTTCATTTTGATGTCTTCTGCTGAAGCGTTTGCCTGTAGTCCCAGTGTATCAAAAGCTTTTGCTTCTAAGGGCTTTAATTTTCGTGAGAAGTTATTGCTTGAATGCCGCTCCGTAAAAAGCGTGAAGGGATCGCGCATGCGATTTTGATAGGCAGCTGTTCCAGAGCGAATCTTTGCATAATTAGCAGCTGTTTTTTTCGTTGTACCATTGCTTAGATCTGTAGGCCATGTCGGACGATGTCCTGTAAGAGCATCCTTTTGAAATTTTGCGATATCTTTATTGCTAAGACCAGAGAAGTAATTAAAATTTTTATTATAGGCGCGTACGTGTTCAATACAAAAATATAAATATTGTCCTTCGTGATTTCGACCTGCTGGTGCTTTATGGGATCCTGTTTTTTCACAACCTTCCCACTGGCACTGTTGCGCTTCTGGCTCAGCTTTTTGTTTTTTATTTGAGCTTATGCGAATTGAATCGAATAATTTAGATGTTATTGTCATATTCTTGGTTTATGCAAAATTGATTAATTTTACAAGAATTGACTTTTGAAAAATTTGTTTTCACACTTAATTTTATTATGAAAAAGGTGTATTTTTGCACGTTCATTTTGTTTGAGGAATGAAAAATGTTTATAGAAACAATAATCAAGAGAAAGCTTCAGGATGCTTTTCATCCGCAAAAGCTTGAAGTGATTAACGAAAGTCATCTTCATGAGGGGCATCCTCATAATGAACATGCTTTTGATGGTAAAGGAGAAACACATTTTCGAGTGAAAATTTTATCTTCTTCTTTTTCCAATATGACACGCGTAGAAATACATCGAGCGATTTATAAAGTTTTACAAGAAGAGTTAGCTACTTGTGTCCATGCTTTGGCACTTGAGGTTGAAACACTCTAATTTTTTGATGAGACGTTTTTAGGAACGGGGATGGGCCTTTTGATAAATTTTTAACAAATGGTCTGTATCGACATGGGTATAGATTTGTGTGGTGGAAAGACTAGCGTGCCCAAGAAGTTCTTGAATCGTGCGCAAATCTCCTCCCCGTGATAAAAGATGGGTGGCAAAAGAATGGCGCAGTGTGTGAGGCGTTGCAGTTTCTGGTAAACCAAGACTTGCTCGTAAGTTGCGTACAGTTTTCTGAATAATGGCCGGTTGTAGGGGACCGCCTCGCGCTCCGCGAAATATGGGTTGGTTATCTCTTAAAGGATATGGGCAACATTTGAGATAATCTTGTACAGCTTCGTAAACAATTTTGATGAGAGGAACAAGGCGTGTTTTTCCGCCTTTTCCTGTGATAAATAAACTTGTTTTTTTAGGATCAGAAAATTGTTCTGGTGTGAGACTTAAGGCTTCTGATATTCGCATTCCACAGCCATAGAGAAGCATGAGGACAGCCGCATTACGAGCGCTAATCCAAGGTTCATTTTCTAGCTGGTTTTCTTGTTTGACTATGTGAAGTGCTGATTTGATCGCTAAAGGTTTTGGGAGCGATCTTGGGTGTTTGGGGCTTCGGATAAGTTGAGCCGAGGGAACATTGACTATACCTTCGCGTGATAGGTACTTGAAAAAAGAACGGATGCCTGCCACTCCGCGGCTTAAAGAGCGAGCACTTACATTGTTTGTACGCCGATAAGCAAGATAAGCACGCAAGTCACTGATGCGTAAATGAGCAAGATCTGTAAGGGTTGGTATATGGCTTAAGTGTTGACAGAGAAAAGACAAAAATTGCCGCGTATCACGTTCATAGGCTTGCACTGTTTGTGCCGACATACGACGTGTTTGGACGAGACACTCTAACCAATTTTTCCTTGCGTTTAAAATTGCATGGTCTGCTGGAATGAGAGGAATATTTTTATCTTTTCTCTTGTCGTTTTTGATAGGCATTATCTAGTTGAGAGTTTCTTTCTTTTTAGATTTTTCATCGTTAGAATGACCATTCTTGTTTTGGGGTTGCTCTTCACGATTGATAAGCTGCTTTTCACCTTTGAGAGAGAGTATTTTTAAGAGATTGTGTGTTGACATCAAATGCGCAAAAATTAATCCTAAAAAGCCATTTTTATGAAGTTTGGCAAGTTGGCTTGCTGATAATTTATTCAATTTTTCTTCATCAACAACCCAAAAATGTTCTAACTGCGCTGAGAGACCTTTATCGTTTTTCACATTGATGGATTTTTGGCTTAGAAGATCCATTTCCACAAGAGCATCAATAAACTCAGAGGTTTTTTCCATGGCTATTTTAAAACTTTCAAGAAAACGAATACGTTCTTCCATAAAAGGAGAAATAGAGCCGTCGGAATTAAAAAGTTCTGTTCCTGCAACTTCATTAAACATACCTGACTGTTGATCAAAGCAAACAGAAAGTTCTTTTTCATTGCTAATTTGCGCCAGAACAAAAGGATAGCGACGGACAAAAGCAGGGACATAAGTATTGGTTTTCCAACTTTTATCAGAAGCGATATAGTCATTTTCGTCATTAGAAAGACCGACAAGAGCCGCGGATGTGTAGTGCCGTTTTTTTTGTTCATCTTCGGCGCACATAAATAAAATAGGATAGTCTAGTGCTGCTTGAAAATATTCAGTACTTGCTAAAGGAACCCAGTGAGTATCCTTGGCAAAAGACATATCACTTGGAGGAGCAAATTTTAGATTTTTATGGGAAACTTTGTTGATTGGTGTGATATCTTTGTAAAATAGCATAATATTTGCCATAAGACTTTCTCCTTTATTAATTTGTTTTTTGTTACCAAGAAAGGTCTTTTAGAAGATTGTCTCATATGGCAACAAGATTGAATAGAAAACTATAAGATTGAAGGGTTCATTTTTGAGAGATAATATTTTCGCATGAAGTATAATAAAGAAAAGCTTAAAAATAAAGTCTATCTTGCCATTATTGGTATGCCTCATGGTATAAAAGGAGATGTTTTTGTTAAAATTCTAAGTGCTGAGCCACAGCGTTTCAAGTTTTACAGCACTCTTTATGATGATATGGGGCGTTCTTATGAAATTGTAACTCTTCGCATACAAAAAAATAAGGCGATTGTACGTTTTAAAGGGGTAGAAAATCGTAATGTTGCTGAGTCTTTAAAAGGTATTCGCCTTTATGTGATGCGTGATCAATTAATTGATGATCTGGATGAGGATGAGTTTTATCAAGTTGATTTAATAGGCTTTCGTGTTCAAGACTGTGGGGGAAAAGTCTTGGGGGAAGTGTGTGGTTTCTTTAATTTCGGGGCTGGTGATTTGCTTGAAATACGTTTGAATACGGGTAAAAGAGTTCTTATTCCCTTTAGTAAGGTGGCGGTACCAGAAATTTGTATGGATTCTGGTTTTCTTGTTGTTGATCCCATGGCAGCTGGTTTAAGTGATGGGGGAGACAATGATAAAAAGGAAATAGCTTGAATCTAAAAATAAAGATGAAGGTAAAAAATAACCGATTAATTTCGTCAATAAAAAGTGGAAAGTGTGGAAATATTAAAAATGCACTTTTGAGCAGATATTGTAAGCACTTTATCTCGAGACAGTCCTGAATTTTTAGAGTCTTTTTTTAGTGCAAGTATTTAGAAGGATCGTATTGAATAAAGCGCATATCAAGGAGATTCAATTTAACGTTATAGCGTTAAATATTTTGTTTGTGCTATTTTTGCTATTAAGAGTCTGTTTAAGAAAATAAGGATGAGAAATAAAATGAAGTTTCAGGCGCGCGTTTTAACCCTTTATCCTGAAATGTTTCCTGGTTTTTTAGGGTATTCTTTAGCAGGGCAAGCTTTAGAGCGCGGAATTTGGTCACTGGAGACAGTACAGATTAGGGATTTTGCTATGGATAAACACCATAGCGTTGATGATACACCTGCTGGTGGGGGGGCTGGTATGGTAATGCGGGCGGATGTATTGGCGGCTGCTCTTGACTGTTGTCCACAGGATTCGCCAAGATTGTTGATGAGTCCACGTGGGCGCCCTTTTGACCAAGCTTACGCGCATAGCTTGGCTCGTGATACGGGTGTAACGTTAGTTTGTGGACGTTTTGAAGGAGTTGATGAGCGAGTCATAGAAGCACGAGAATTAGAAGAAGTCTCTATTGGTGATTATATTCTTTCAGGGGGTGAAACAGCCGCATTGGTTATCTTAGATGCTGTTATACGTCTTCTTCCTGGAGTGATGGGGAATGCAGCTTCTGCAAAGTGTGAAAGTTTTGAAAATGGCTTACTGGAACATCCGCAATATACACGTCCTTCTCTTTTCGAAGGGCGGGGTATCCCGCCTGTGTTGCTCTCAGGTCATCACAAAGCGATCGCAGATTGGCGTCAAAGGCAAGCCGAATTGTTAACACGTCAACGTCGCCCTGATCTTTATGCGCGTTATGATAAAAATCATCAGAAAACTTGATTCATATGATAAGGTGGTGTATTGCATGGCTCTCTTTTTAGAGAGTTTTTTATAAAAGGTTTTCTGTAGTTCCAAAATTAAAATGAAGGAATGGTGTATTCGCTCCTGTGTAAGGCATAGCCTAAAGAGCTTCTTATTCTTAATAAAGGCTTTTTTGGTAAGAGTTGAGCGCTCTGACTGTTCGATAAAGAACATGAAGGATAAAAGAAATGAATATTATCGCACAACTTGAAGCTGAACAATGTGCAAAAATTGAAGAAAAGCGACAATTTCCAGCCTTTCAGCCAGGAGATACAGTCCGTGTCATGGTGCGTGTGACGGAAGGTACGCGAACGCGTGTTCAGGCTTACGAAGGTGTTTGTATTGCGCGTTCCGGCGGTGGGTTGAATGAGACCTTTACAGTACGCAAGATTTCTTATGGTGAAGGGGTGGAACGGGTATTTCCTGTTTATTCTCCGTTGATCGAAGGTGTTGAGCTGGTGCGCCGTGGTAAAGTGCGCCGTGCAAAACTCTATTATCTTCGTGGTTTGAGAGGTAAAGCTGCGCGTATCGCTGAAAAGAGAGATTATCGGAAAAAAGCTGAAAAGGTTGTTGAGAAAGTAGAAGCAGCAGCTGTAAGCATAGATGTTGAAAAGCAAGTTGCTGAGTAGAGATTATATCGGCTAAACTTTATGCAAAAGCGGCTTTTATGCCGCTTATTTGTGTCTTTCGTGATTCGTTTTGTCTTTTAAAAGGCTTGGAGGAGACATAAAAATGTTTAATCTATCAATTTTTGCCTCTTTTTATTCTTAATCATGGGGTCAATTTAAGATATCATTGCATATATCGTGGATCCTCAAAAAGATAAGTTTAATCTGGAAAAATTCCTATTTTATATTTGAGAAAAGATGTTAGACCTTTGACGTGAAGATAAAATTGTATTAGATTAAAGCAAGTTTTGCGGATCATATCCGTGGAGTAATCGGTTTTTTTATGCGTGACCTTTAATCCGTTATTTGAGACAACCGACCTGTAATATTGGTATCTTGAGATGCCAAACAAGTGAAAACGAGATAATATATTTAGTCGTTTTATGCGGTTTTTCTCGTTCATTGCGGTTGCAGTAAAAACCAGGTCAGGATATTTTATGACAGAGACAACTAGGATAAAAGAGCGCCCTCGTTCCCCTCATATAAGTATTTATCGTTGGACAATTACTATGGCTATGTCCATTGCACACCGCATTACGGGTATGGTACTTTATGTTGGAATGGTCTTTCTTGCTGTTTGGTTAATTGCTATTGCGTGTGGGGAAGAGGCATTCAGAACGGTTCACGAGATTTATAGTTCTTGGTTTGGATTGTGTATCTTGTTTCTTTATACTTTGGCAGGGGTTCATCACATGGTTGGTGGTGTTCGCCACATTGTTTGGGATCTGAAGCCTTGCCTTTTGGCAAAAGAAAAGGCAACAGTCACTGCTTGGGCGACAGTGTTTATTTCTCTTATTGTTACTTTTGCGATTTGGATTATTGGATATACCGTTGTTTAGCTGGGGGTGAAAAGAGATATGAAAAAAGATTTTCGAACGGAACTTGGGAAAGTACGGGGGCGTGGGAGTGCTCATGAAGGAACAGAGCATTTTTGGCTAGAACGTTTGACAGGGTTTATCAATCTACCACTTTTGATATTTTTTATTGTTCTTATTCTTTCGCTTGTGGGAAAGGACTATAGCATTGTGCGTGCAAGACTTGCACATCCTATTGTTGCTATTTTGATGGGATTGATGACTTTTTCGGTCCTTTATTATATGAAACTTGGTATGCAGGTGGTGATTGAAGATTATATTCCACGTGAAGGTTTCCGGATATTCTTTTTGACGTTAAATATTTCATTTTGTTTTCTCATAGGTGGTATCATTATTTTTTCTCTTTTGAAAATTGCATTAGGGGGTTAAACAAGTATGGCGGGTACAGGATCATCTCTGGGCGCTAAAGCAGGTAACGCCCCTTATCGCACTGTAGATCATAAATTTGATGTTGTTGTTGTTGGGGCAGGTGGTGCAGGATTACGTGCAACGCTTGGTATGGCGGAACAAGGATTAAAGACAGCTTGTATCACGAAGGTTTTTCCAACTCGCTCGCACACGGTTGCAGCACAAGGGGGGATTGCTGCATCGCTTTCAAATATGGGACCTGACAATTGGCAGTGGCATTTATATGATACCGTGAAAGGTTCTGATTGGTTGGGTGATACCGATGCAATGGAGTATTTGGTGCGTAATGCACCTGCTGCTGTCTACGAATTAGAACATTATGGCGTTCCTTTTTCGCGGACGCAAGAAGGCAAAATTTATCAACGTCCTTTTGGTGGACATACGACACAATTTGGTGAAGGTCCACCTGTTCAGCGTACTTGTGCAGCAGCTGATCGTACAGGCCATGCCATTTTGCATACGCTTTATGGACAAAGCTTAAAGCATAATGCGCAATTTTTTATTGAATATTTTGCACTCGATCTCATCATGACGGATGGGGTTTGTACGGGGGTTGTGGCATGGAATCTCGATGATGGTACAATACATCGTTTTTCTGCCAAAATGGTTGTTCTTGCAACTGGTGGTTATGGACGAGCTTATTTTTCCGCGACATCGGCGCATACCTGTACGGGTGATGGTGGTGGAATGATCGCACGCGCTAGATTGCCACTTCAGGATATGGAGTTTGTACAATTTCATCCTACAGGGATTTACGGTTCTGGCTGCTTAATTACAGAAGGAGCTCGTGGTGAAGGAGGCTATTTAATCAATTCTGAAGGTGAACGCTTTATGGAGCGCTATGCACCCTCCTTTAAGGATTTGGCTTCACGTGACTTGGTTTCACGTTGTATCACACTTGAAATTCGTGAAGGACGTGGCGTTGGACCTAAGAAGGACCATATTCATTTGGTTCTCAATCATATTGATCCTGCAATCTTGCACGAACGTTTACCGGGAATTTCGGAATCAGCACGGATTTTTGCAGGTGTGGATGTAACAAAAGAGCCTATCCCCATCTTGCCAACGGTTCATTATAATATGGGTGGGATTCCTACCAATTACTACGGGGAAGTTCTCAACCCAACGGCTGATTCGCCTGATCGTATTCAACCAGGGCTGATGGCGGTAGGAGAAGCAGGATGTGCTTCTGTTCATGGAGCTAATCGCTTAGGGTCAAATTCATTAATTGATCTGGTGGTGTTTGGTCGTGCTGCTGCCATTCGCGCGGGTGAAGTTATTGATCGGAATGCAGAAATTCCACCCATCAATGAAGAAGCTGTTGACGAAATTATAGGGCGTTTTGATCGTTTACGTTTTGCACAAGGGGCGATACCGACAGCTCTATTGCGTGAAAAAATGCAACGCACGATGCAAGAAGATGCGGCAGTGTTCCGTACAGAAGATTCTTTGCAACAAGGATGTCAACGGATGAATAAAATCTGGGGGGAATTGTCTGACCTCAAAGTCACAGATCGTTCTCTGATATGGAATTCTGATTTGGTTGAAACATTAGAGCTTGAAAATCTCATGGCGAATGCAATCACGACTGTTCATTCTGCACAAGCCCGTTTAGAAAGCCGTGGCGCTCATGCTCGTGAAGATTATCCAGAGCGTGATGATAAAAACTGGCGTAAACATACGCTTTCACATTTGTCAAAAGAGGGTAAGGTGACGTTATCATATCGACCTGTCCATGTGGATCCGTTAACATCTGAAGCTGATGGTGGGATCGATTTAAAGCGCATTGCACCTAAAAAACGGGTTTATTAAGGGGAGACACGAATTATGGTACAAATTAAGCTTCCCAAAAACTCTCAAGTAAAACCGGGGAAGGTTTGGCCTAAACCTGAAGGTGCGACAAAACTGACAGAATTTCATGTTTACCGTTGGTCGCCTGATGATGAGAATAATCCTCGTCTGGATACTTATTATGTGGATCGTTCTGCTTGTGGTCCAATGATTCTTGATGGGCTTTTGTTTATTAAAAACCATATTGATCCAACTTTGACACTTCGTCGATCTTGCCGTGAAGGCATCTGTGGTTCATGTGCGATGAATATTGATGGAACCAATACATTGGCTTGTACCAAAGGAATGGATGATGTAAAACACCCCATTAAAGTCTATCCTTTGCCTTCCATGCCGGTTGTTAAAGACTTGGTTCCTGACTTGAAGCGCTTTTATGCGCAACATCGAGTCATTGAGCCTTGGTTGCAAACAGTTTCTCCTGAACCTGCAAAAGAATGGTTACAAAGTCACTCCGATCGCCAAAAAATCGATGGCCTTTATGAGTGTATTTTGTGTGCGTGTTGTCAGACTTCATGTCCAAGTTATTGGTGGAACGGTGATCGTTATTTGGGCCCCGCTGTTTTGCTTCAAGCTTATCGCTGGATTGCGGATTCACGTGATGAGATGTGTGGTGAACGTCTTGATAATTTAGAAGATCCTTTCCGCCTTTATCGGTGCCATACGATTATGAATTGTGCGCAAACTTGTCCAAAGGGATTAAATCCAGCGAAAGCGATTGCTGAAATTAAAAAACTCATGGTTGAACGCCGCCTTTGAAAATTTACTGATTGATGAAAATAAAGCGCAAGGTAGAAAATTGTATCTCCTTTTAGCAATTAAATCTCTAAAAGAAGATTGGCTGCTTATGGGGGCGCAGTAGCTATAATCATTCTAAAAGCGCAGTAATCTCTAAAAACTAACCAATCCTTGTAGGAGCAATCCTTGCAATGGCTGAGCAGAAAACTCATAGTTGAATATTACTTTGAAAATTGACCGATTAACGAACAGTAAAAAGAAAAATAGAAAATTGTGCGTGTTTTTCGTGCTTCTCGAAACTTAATCTCTAAAAATTTATTGGCTTCTATGAGGCGGTTAGCATAGTTATTATCACCTTTAATAAAGGCATTAGCCTTTCGGGTAGACGATACTTTAAATAGCGTTCTATATAAAAATAATAAAATCAATATGCCATGTGTTTTTATTTTTATTAAATTCGTATCAGAATTTGCACTTTAATGCAGATTCAATTAATCATTTTTTATAAAAAAGATAACTCTGTATAAATAGAGCACAAAAAATAAATGCTGATACAAATATTATAACGCATGTAAATTATTCAAATGAAATACAAAGGAGTAGTCATTATGACAGTTCGTCATTTTACGATACGTTTATTATAATATCGAAAACATTGCTAATATTCAGGGATTAGGAATTTTTGATAACATCATTATATATTTAAAGGTCATATTTTTTCTTTTAAAGATTGGATTGTTAATCGCATTAAAAAACAAAATTTATAGTTCTCAAAATGGAGAACGAAAAATCCCTATCTATTGTAGAGATAGAGCATACAGTTAAAGGGGCAGTAATTTAAAACTATTGTAACATCATAGATTTAAATTCATTAAAGAGCAGATAAGACGTTTTAAAAAATATCAAATTTATAGTTTTTTCTAAAAATTTAGAAAACGGTAGTGAGAATTCTAAGAACACGTGTTGCGAATGTAGAATAAGGGATGTTTATAGGTTAGTTTGAGTTGAATGAATTCAATCATCAAAGCAAATATGTTATATTTTGACGAGTTTCGGAGGTTTTGATTTTATATGTTTTTATCTATAAAAACATAGAGATTTCTAGGTTTAGATCTTATTTATTATGTTTTGGTATTTATTCTGTTGTGCCATAAAACACTATCGTATTTAGGATGTGGTAATTAAAGTGGTTTGAAATCTGCTAGGCGAAGGGGCGGATTGTTTGCATATTAGTTTGTGTGTTAAGAGGCTTCGTCCTTTGAGGTGTGATAGGTGGAGTCTGTTAGCCAATTACGTAAACGAGAGCGAAATCTACGTGGACAGGTTTTTAGTCTAATCTCTCTTATATATTGTGATAGGAAATTCACCTTAATAAGGACCATGACCGGTTACAGAAAAAAGAAATCATTGTGAAAAAACAAGCGTGTTTGTTTTAAAATTTTTAATGCTTCTGATCATAAGGGCACGCGAAATCTCCTGTAGTATCACGCAGACCTTTCATATTCTCGAGCCAAGAATTGTCTATATATCCTCTTCAATCTGATCTTCACGAATTGATGTAAGAGATGGGTACGAGCACCTGTAAGAATAAGCAGACGCAAAGCCAGTTGTATCATTATTTTTGCTTTGCAGAGTGCTTGATAAAAATCTAGAACATTTCTCCAATTCATTGTCGGTTTATTAATGACTTTATGGCGTTGTTTCTCTAAAAGAGCTTTTGCTGTTGCAGCTTTTACCTATCAGATGGGAGTTAAGAGTATTACTTATCTCTCTGTTGGCATAATCTCTGAAACCGGTATACAGTCTCCTAATTTTGGGGGAATATGAAGCTGTAAAGGTGTAAACCAGTTTCCATTTTAGTTCAGTTTTATGACTTTCAAAAGCGTCTAGAGTAATGTCTTTTAAATAATAGAGATTACGCATTGCTTCACGCTTTTGTTTCTCTCGTTCTTTAAAAAGATCACAAATAAGATCACAACCCTTATGCAAAACAGAACGCCCCAAACCAAATACACTTGGCTTGTCAATTTATGCGCTTGTTTTGAAAAAACCTTTCTTTAAGGTTCCCAAGCTCATTTTGCGACAGTGCTTGTAGATGGTATAATGGTAAAGTCCCGATGAACAATATACAATTTATAGAGTATCTCTATATATCCACACTTCATAAAAGAACAAGCTGGGCGCCGTTATACACTTTGCTAACTCCCAATGTTGCGACAGTTTTTGGCGTTTGCGACGGTTTATAAGAGGCATTTTTAGTTCTTTTTTATAGAGTTTCATTCTATACGGCTTTATTTACTTGTAATGTGCAAGAGACATAAAATGAGAGAATCTTACGGTACTAAGATCTTTTATCCAACATGCAAAACAATGAACACTCTTTATAAATTAATGTGATGCATCTTAAGAAGTGGGATTTTAGATCTGTGCTTTTAGGAGTTTTTGTTTTTTGAGGCGCAGAAAAGAGAACAGGAATATTCAGAGTAGAGCTTATCTTGTGTAATCTATGGATATCGTCTTTAGGATAGGGATATAAACCACGTGATATGGTTAGCAAAGCTTGTTTAAGAGAAACTTGATTGTTTACGAACAGCTGGAGGTTAAAAATCTTTCTTCGTCCGAAGAAGATGTTGATATGCAACTATACTTTTTATTACCAAATAGAAAGTGGTTTATAGATGCTAAATCGAAATGATAGTTTATTTCGTATAAGCTTTTCCGTATCTGGAGATTTTTTGGTTAAAAAACATATTTATTAATCACTTGAAAATAGCACTTAGAATTTTTAAACGATAAGTTTTGGTCTTGATGACGATCATTATTTGTGATGATCGAAGTATCTATTTTACGAAGCTTTCATTGATAGGCGAATCAAAATTTATTCTTTTCTTTTTTTGAAATATTTATTTCGCAGCTATTTTTTTTCATCAAACATACCTTTTCAAAAGATAAATGGAAAAAATGATCAAAGGTAAGAGAATAGAGAGAGCCTTATGTATATTTGGTTTTCTTGTAAAGTTGTTGTCTATTAACTTTTTTCTTCTTTTATTCATGAAGAGTGTAGAAAATCCATTGGAGAAGCAAAGAGAATAGGAAGAGTTAAATAAATAGCCGTAACAATTAGTTACGGCTATTTTTTGTTTGCATCATATTATCGAGAGAGGAAGCTCCCCTTAAGCGATTTTTGATTTAGCAAAAATCGGGTCGTAAAAGACTTCAGAGAGTTTTCTATCTTTAAAAAACAACACGACGTCAACTGTTGTATAGAGGACGATTTTTATCATTTCTAACTCGAGTTGCCGGCCAACTTCTGATCTTTTAATCAAAGTGGCACATCGTTCAAATGTCTGCAAAGCGCTGTTGGCATGCGTCGTTGTAATCGATCCGGGATGACCAGTGTTGAGTGAATTGAGATATTCCCACGCTTCATTACCTCGCAATTCAGCGAGAAAAATTCGGTCGGGCGACTGACGCATACACGCATCTAGGCATTCTTCAGCTGAAACACGGCCTACATTGTTACCATAAATCATATGTACATGATTGGGATGATTGGGTAGAAAAAGCTCATGAACATCTTCAATTGTGATGATACGCTCCTCTACAGGGACCTTTTCAATTAAAGAGCGAGCAAATGTTGTTTTACCAGATCCTGTCTTGCCTGCAATAATAATGTTGCGTTTATGAAGGACACATTCTTGTAAAAATTCAAGAATTTTTCCATCACGTTTATGTTGCAAGAGTTCAACTTCAAATGGTTCCAACCTTGTGAAGTCCTGCTTCGATAACAAGTCATTTGCTTCTTTTTTTGAAGGTTTGTTAAAACTTACATCAGAGAAATCATCAAATGCACCTTCTTCTTTGAGTTCTTCTAACGTCTTAACTATAAGAGAATGTTTACGAATCACAAAGGAAAGAGCACCATCAACGACAGCTGGCGTTTGTATAATTGTACCACGTTGTCCACCAGGTAATAGCACATAATTAATACTTCTGGGAGCCATACCGTTATAAACGATAATAGCTGTAATGAGCGTTTGCAAAAAATTGGTTGTTAACTCTGGTACGCTATGTACTTGCCAACCCTTAAAGCTTTTCGTCCATACTTCGCAGGGGCGGCAAATCGATAATTCAGTGATCGATGGATCTTCTAAGAAACAATCAAGCGGTTGTAGAAGCTGAAAAACTGCTTGATCTTTCTGTATTGGGTTAACGTGTGACAAGACTGTAGACATCGCTGAAATCCAGATCACGAGCAACAAAAATATTTACTCGTTCGCCTTGGTTTTTGTAAAGTGTTGGTGTGATATTGATGGAATTTTGAAGGACATCGATTGCTATAGATTCAGCATTCTGATTACCTTTATTTTGTGAGTTCTCTTTATTTTCTTTGCTGATTTTACTAACTTTTCCTTTTACCCATTCTCCTAAATCACCGATAATGCTTACCATAATTGCACTACCAAATCTCTCCCAAAAGCGTCTGTCAACCCAGCCACCAATACCCGCTTCACCCAGAGGACCTGTGCCAGGTGAGTCAAGATTGACAACAACACCAGAAGGTGTTTCGATGCGTGACCATTGCACAAACACACGCGTTTGTCCTTGTTGTATGCCACTTTGGTAAAAACCAACGACTTTAGAACCACGGTCAAGCAAAACAACACGACCACTTGTGGAATAAATATCGCGTGTTAAATGACATGTCGTCATTCCGGGTTGTGATGTAATGATCTTTGTTTCTAACGTGCAATCTATTTGTGTTCCTTGCGTAATCAAAAAGTCACGGTTACGAAGTTGCGCCGCATGTGATTGACCTAAACGCACGGGCTGAAGGTTATCAAATAATCCGCCACTACCTCTATCATTATTCGATGCTTTACTATTGGTATCTGTAGATCCTTCGCTACCACCGCTGTTAAGGCTAGAACTGAGCATACGTTTGCGTGCTAATTCTTCAGAATCTTGGAGCATGTGTGGAGGAATGGCTGTTTGAAGAAGCTTACTCAAGGCCGGTGGAATATCTAGGTTTGAATCTTCAATTTGTGCTGGTTTTTCTGCTTCTTCTACAATCTTTGGCTCTTCTATAATCCGAGGGACGTAGTTTGGTATAATTTGCTGTACTATTTGTTGTGGGTTTTCTTCCTCAACTTCCACGGTATTACGCATTTTAAAAGCTTTCCAAGTCAAGGCAATCGGTATCGTTACTATGACAATAAGTCCTACCACTAACAATGCACGGGTACCTGGAATTGTCGGACGACGTTCAGAACCTAGTTCCGATCCTCCATAAGTACCTTCAATATGTTTTTGCTCGACGTTGTCCAGTTTTGTACCTTTTCCCTCTCCTTCCTTATTGTCAAACATCATTTTCCTCCTTTATTGATACGATAAACCACCGAAGATACTGTCCCTGTTGTGTTTGGTACGCCATTGGGGTCATAGGCTTCATTAAAAACAGCTAGAGCGCGTTTACCAAGCCGTATGAGCCATTTAGGATTGACCTTATGGACGGCGATAATATCATTAGAACTGCCGATAACGGTGCGTGGTATTAAGCTTTCATTGCCTTCAGCATCTACGACATAAATCGATGGCATATCCATGTTAGCGGGAAATTTGAAGTAAGTAATACGCCCATTGTCCCAAGCATTTATCGGAGCAATATCTTGGTGACCGCTCATGGTGTAACTGAGATTATAGCCATTGACGCTTTGGTGAAAACCACGTTCAATCGCAAGGCGCCGGTTGTTTTCTTCTGACTTTTCATCATTTGAATCGGGATAATGGAAAGCTAATTCATATGTTGATCCCGCACGGTCATTTCGAAATTGTAGTCGGAATTTGTAACTCCGTTTGTCAGTTACAACGATGAGATTGGTATTAGCAAGTTCTGCTTTTGGTTTAATAAAAATATGCCGCCCTTTATGAGCAAAGGCATAGGCTTCAGAATCGCCAAAGGCATGAGTGATATACTGTTCACCTTCTTCAAGAATAATATGTGTTGCCACACCAAGAACTGTTTCAATTTGAACCACATCAGCTTCGTTATATGTTATATAGCGAATGCGGTGGTCATATTGTGAATTTGATGGACTTTTGAGCGCCTGCACAGGTACTGTATAAAGAGAAGAAAACGAAGACAATAGAACAATGAACGCAAGTTTTTTCATAACAATCAATTCCTTAATCATTTAACAGTATTTCTGGGTCAGAACGGTAACTTGTTATTTGAAAACCAAGGGGGTTAAGCAATCGATCAGATGATTTCATGGGTGCACCGACATAGGTGTAACCAATTGTTGCAATCTGGTGCTGTTTTGGTCCAGTAGCAGCACCGTTGCTGTCAAGTTGCTGAGTCGTAAAACGTACAGTTGCTTGACCTAGTCCATTAAGCTGGATTGATCGTACTTTGACTGTGATACGTGCTTTATTGGAAAGCACTTTATCCCGTGCATTTTCTCCATCATAGATTTTATAATATTCTTGTTGAACAGATGCCGCACTTAAAAGTGCTGTTGTGTCATAGTTCAGTTGAATGGTATCGTAGTCGTAATTTTCACGGTTAAGCACATATTGGTTTAGCCAATATCTATCTACAACTTCACCATAGCTGGTCTCGTGTTCACGCATGATTGAGATAACATCAACCGCACCCGTCGTGTTATCAACGCGCAATACTAAGGGAGTTGGAGCTGGTTGAGAAAACCCAACGACTCCACATATCATACCGAACAAGCCAAAAAGACCAACAGTACTCGCTACACGCCATGCCGTTCTGCGCGACCTTATAAATTCATTTATAAGATCACGTTCTAAGCCACGGCTTTCTTCATAATAACTGCTAAGTTTTTCGGCTTTCACTGGTTTTACTTGTTTTGTTTTCATCTGTCTCCTCGCTTAATTTCGGCAGGGATTGTTTTATTAATAGGCACACGGTTCCTATCATTTGGCTGTTTTAGCTTTGGTGCTAATGCACAAGCCGATAAAAGGTTTGCAATCAAAATTACAAGAATGATCGACTTCATTTTAATATGACTCTTTATTGTTATATACATCCTGATATTTTTTGTCATTATTATTATTTTGAACATAAAGTAAAGTACGTTGTGTGTAATTATTTTACTTTTTTATTCTATTTTAATTTATGAAAACAGCTCAATTTCGGCGAATATTTTTTACTTTAGGATTGGATATCCTTGTTATTTTGTCATATGGATATTAAGGGCGTCTGTTACGGGAACCATTGCTTTTTATCTCATCTAGTTTCTATGTCTC